>JBKPBS010000014.1:0-25930 GCA_046726915.1 Actinomycetota bacterium | reverse complement strand
GAGGTGGTGCGGCCGGTGCGGCTCCGCGGGCCGGCGGCGGTGGCCGCCGTGCTGCTGCCGCTGGCGCTCGTCGGGCTGGTGGTGGGCGCGCCGCTCGCGCAGCTCGCCTCGTGGTCGGTGCAGTCGATCCGCGAGGGACTGCTGCCGGTCGAGTTCGGCGCCGCCGTGCGCAACAGCCTGCTGCTCGCCGGGATGAGCGCCGTATTCGTCCCGGTCGTCGCCCTGCTGCTCGCCTACGGGGCGCGCGCCAGCCGCTCGAAGAGGGCGGCCGCGGCGGCGCGCACCGCTACGATCGGATACGGCCTCCCGGGCTCCGTGGTGGCGGTGGCGGTGATCGTGCCGCTCGGCTGGCTGGAACGGCGCCTCGACGGGGCCTTCGGCACGGGACTACTGCTGACGGGCACGGTGATCGGACTCTTCTACGCCTATCTCGTTCGCTTCCTCGCCCTGGCATGGGGCGCCGTCGAGGCGAGCCTGCTGCGCATCCCGCGGCAGCTCGACGAGGCCGCGCGCGGCCTGGGCGCCGACCGGCTCGACGTGCTCGCGCGCGTGCACGTTCCGCTGCTGCGCTCCGGCCTCGCCACCGCCGCGCTCCTCGTCTTCGTCGAGGTCATGAAGGAGCTGCCCGCCACGCTGCTCCTGCGGCCGCTCGGCGGCGACACGCTCGCCATCGCCGTGTGGCAGGCCACGACCGAGTCCCTGTTCGAGACCGCGGCGCTGCCGGCGCTGATGATCGTGCTGGTCGGGCTGCTGCCGGTGGCGCTGATGATCCGGCTGTCGGGCCGGCTCGGGGCGAGCGAGGTCGAGGCGTCGCCGGCGGCGGCCGGCTGGGTGGACGAGCCCGAGGCGGCGGTGGCGGCATGAGCCACGTCCGGATCCGGGGACTGTCCAAGTCGTTCGGCGCCGTGAAGGCGGTGCGCGAGCTGAACCTCGAGATCGAGCGGGGCGAGCTGCTCGCCGTGCTGGGCCCGTCGGGCTGCGGCAAGACCACGCTCCTGCGAGCGATCGCCGGGTTCGAGCGGCCTGACGCCGGGTGCGTGGTGGTGTCGGACGAGGTGGTGGCCGGGCCGGGCCGGATGGTGCCGCCGGAGAAGCGCCGGGTCGGAATGGTCTTCCAGGACTACGCGCTGTTCCCGCACCTGACCGTAGAGGGGAATGTCTCGTTCGGGCTGTCCACGCGCCCGCGTGAGGAGCGCGAGGGGGTCACGCGCCGGACGCTCGAGCTGGTGGGCCTCCAGCACAAGGCGAGCTGCCCCGTGTTCGAGCTGTCCGGCGGGGAGCGTCAGCGCGTGGCGCTGGCGCGAGCGCTCGCGCCGGAACCCGAGCTCGTGCTGCTGGACGAGCCGTTCTCGAACCTCGATGCCAGCCTGCGCGCGGGCCTGCGCCGCGAGGTCGAGCTGATCCTGCGCGACGCCGAGGCCACCGCGCTGCTCGTGACGCACGACCAGGAGGAGGCGCTATCGCTGGCCGACAGGGTCGCGGTGATGCGCGACGGGCAGATCGTCCAGGTGGGCCCGCCGGTGGAGGTGTACGGGTCGCCGGCCACGCGCTGGGCGGCGCAGTTCGTGGGCGAGGTGAACGTGCTGTCGGGAGTCGCGCGGAAGAGTGGGGTGGAGACCGAACTGGGCGTCTTCGACCTGCGCGCGCCCGCGTCCGGCGCGGTCCACGTGGCCGTGCGGCCGGAGCAGCTGGAGCTGAGCGCCCGCGGCGCGAGCAACGCCAGGGTGATCGCACGGGAATTCCGCGGCCACGACGTGCTCTACCGCCTCCGGCACGAGGGCGGAAAGACGCTGCTGGTGCAGCTGCCCTCGCTGGAGCTGCACGAGGTGGGCGACGCGGTGTTCGTGCGGCCGGCGGCCGCAGCGCGCACCTGCGCCCTGGTGGACTAGGGCGCCGCGACGACCATCTGGACCTTGCCGCCCGGCGAGCGCTCGAGCGCGTCCACTCGCTCCACGCTCACCTCGGCGCGCGCCACGCCGAGCTCGGCCAGGCGCCCGCGCACCCGTTCGCCGAGCCGCTCCTCGGCTCCCTCGGAGCCGTTTCGCAGCGCGACTCGCAGCCGCAGCGCCTCGCCCTCCTGCACCACCTGGAACTCGCGCACGTCGGGGTCGGCGGTCACGACCCCGAACTCGAGCGGGTGCACCGCGACGCCGCCGATCCGGACCACCTCCTCCGCTCGGCCCTCCAGCGACCGGAGCCGGGTGAGCGTGCGGCCGCACGGACACAGGTCGGGCTCGACGGCCACGAGGTCGGTGATCTCGAACCGGATCAGCGGCTGGACCAGGTTGAAAAGGTTCGTGACGAGCAGGCGCGAGCCGACCTCGCCGGGCGGCACCGGTTTGCCGTCCTCGTCCACGTTCTCGGCGATGCACATGTCGTCGAAGAGGTGCAACGAGCCGTGCTCGCACTCGTGCCCCCAGACCCCCTCGGTGGTGGCGTAGAAGTTCGTCGGGGTGACTCCGAAGGCGCGCTCGAGGCGCTCCCGCAGCGCCGGGGTCAGGGTCTCGCTGCTCGTCGTAAGGCCGGTCAGGTTGAGGCGCAAGCGGCCGCCGAGCTGCTCGTCCGCGAGGAGCGCGGCGCTCGACGGGTAGGCGGTCATGAAGTCGGGCTGGAAGTCGTTCAGCCGCTCCACGAGCTCGCCGAGCGGCTGCGTGGCGGCCAGCGAGAGCAGCCTGTGCACGCCCACGTCGAGGCTCTGCGCGCCGCGCCGGCTCATGTGCGTGGGGGAGCCGCCGCCGATCATTGCGAGCCGGGTCCGCGGGGCCTTGGGGTCATGCCGACCCAGGCGCTCCGGCGCAGGAACATGGTGAGGACGGCGCGCCAGGCCGTCCGGTCGTAGACGAAGACGGCCTTGCGGCCGGACGAGCCGCTCGTCGTCATCGCGCGGTACTCGCCCAAATGGAGCGCATCGTCGTGGATCTGGTCGAGGTGGACGAGCAGCTCGTCGAGGCGAAGCCGCGGGTCCGTCACGAGCTCGTCGAAGCGCCCCATCAGCTCGTCCTTCGTGAGGACGGGGAGCTCGGTCAGGCGCAGCCGGCCGCGCGGGAGCCGCTCGCGCCAGAACGCGGAGCGGTCCGTGGCGTGCTCAGCGAGCTGGGCGAGCTTCGCTTGCTGGAAGCGCTCGAGCCGCTCGCGCGGCCAGCGCTCACGCCCGGCGAGCTCCTTGGCTTCGCGGACGCCGCGCATGGTGTCCTGAAGGCGCTTCAGCCGGTAGGCCATCGGATCCTCCTTCGTCCATGGCGAGTCTCAGCATGCGCATCCCGAGCCCCTCGTCGATCAGGTCGGGTTGGGTCAGGCGCTCGAGCTGGAGGCCGGTCTGCATGGCGAAGCGGGCCGTGGCCAGCTTCGCGGCATCGTCGGGCAGCGGCTCTCCGCGCTCGTCGGCAATGCGCCGGTGCGCCGCGACGATCGGCTCCATGCCGCGGCGGTGTTGCTCCACGAACCGCTCCCGCAGCTCGGGATGCCTGAGCACGTGCGCCCAGAACTCGAAGAACACGGCCAGCCAGCCGTCGTCCTTGCGGTCTTCGAGCTCGGCGATCAGCCGCTCCATCCCTGCGTAGGCGGTCTCGCCGCTCGCGAGCACGGCCTCGGTCTCCGTCACGCGTCGCTCGACGCGGCGCTCGTAGACCGCGAAGAAGAGGTCCTCCTTCGACTCGAAGTTCGAGTAGACCGCTCCCTTCGTGTAGCCGGCGGCGTCGGCCACGGCATCGACGGAGGTGGCATGGAAGCCGTTTGTCGTGAAGAGGCGCTCCGCGGCGTCGACGAGCTCATCGCGTGTCCTCGCCTGCCTGTCGGCGCGCGTAAGAGCAGTGCGCATACCAGTAGTATCTGGATACCAATGGTATTTGTCAAGCCCGCCGACATCGTCCGGATAGGGTCCGGATATGAAGCTCTACGTGTGCTGGGGCACGTTCCGCTCACTGCGCCCGGGCGGCCACCCCTGCCGAAATGCCCACGAGGCGCTGAGGGAGGCGGGCTGGAACCCAGACGTCGAGAGGGTCTACGGCCTCGGGATCCTCGGCGACGCGCTGAACCCCACCCGCGCGAAGATCCGAAGCCTGACCGGCCAGAACATGGTGCCCGTGCTCGAGACCGACGACGGCGAGATCATCACGGGGAGCGACAAGATCGCCGCCTGGGCACGCGACAACCCCGCGAGCGGCGCCGACCGGGCGGCCTAGCCTGGGCCGAAGCGCGATGACGGGTCAGCCGGACCTCGCCGTGCGCCGCGCGGACGTCGCGGACGCGGAGGCGGTCGGCCGGCTTCTCCACGATTTCAACACCGAGTTCGACGAACCGACGCCCGGCCCGGCCGCGCTGGCCGACCGCGTCCGGCAGCTCCTGGCGGCCGGTGACACCACCGTGCTGCTCGGCGGAGCCGGCCCGGACGGCGTCGCGGTGCTCCGATTCCGCCTCGCGATCTGGACGCAGGCCCTCGAGTGCTACCTGGCAGAGCTCTATGTCACGCCGAGCCGGCGCGGGCAGGGCCTCGGGCGGGCCCTGATGGAGACCGCGATCGAGGTCGCTCGCGCGGAGGGCGCGACCCACATGGACCTGGGCACGGGCGAGGACGACGTCGCCGCTCGGGCCCTATACGAGAGCCTCGGCTTCGACAACCGCGGCGGCCGGCCCGACGGCGCGGTCAACTACTTCTACGAGCGCGAGCTGTGAGCCTCGACTCGCTCACCGAGACAACGCTCAGGTACCTGTACGCGACGACCTGGCTGCCGTCCGCCGACAACGACTACAGCGTCGCCGTGCCGGGCGGCGCGACGAGGGCGATCGACACGGCCGGCAACCTGCTGCACATCGCGATGTGGAGCCTGCGGCGGCAGGGGCTGATGGAGTTCACGCAGCTGCGCGAGGTCGAGGAGGAGCGGGTGAGAGTCCTCGGCGGCCGCTCCTTCGCGGGATTCGAGCTGCTCGACCCGGGGCCGAGGCAGCCCGGGCTCGAGGGCGCCCTGCTCGACGCCGCCCGGACGGTCGCGAGCGACGATCGGGGCGTTCGCCCGCTCGTCCGCGCGCTCGACCTCGACAACCGCTCTCCGTGGGACACGGTCTGCAACCACTGCTTCGCGGAGGCGGCCGCGGCCGCCCTCGTCGAGACGAAGGGGCGCCTGTTCCGGAAGGTCGTGTTCACCGACATGGCCGCGGTCGAGTCGCTGCGCGGGCGCCACGACGAGCTGCGCGCCGCGCGTGGCGCGTACCTCGACGCCGAGCCCGAGCTCACGAACGCGGTGATGAGCGACTGCCTGCGGACGGTCGCGGACGCCTACAACCCGGGCCTTGGCGACTGAGTCCGCGCAGCACGCCCCCCACAACGCCATGACCGAGGCCGGCGAGATCGCGCGCTTCCACGACCGCTGCAGCGACCTCATGCGCGAGCTCTTGGACGAGCTCGCCGACGCGCCCGATCGCCCTCGCCCGTTCCCGCAGATCGAGGACGCCATGGGATGGCCGCGCCGCAGGATCGCGTCAGTCCTGGGCGGCGTCTCGCACCTCCGCCACACGGAATTCGGGGGCCGCCGGCCCTACCGCTTCCTGGACGAGCGCAGCTCGGAGTCGGGCCGCTGGGAGATGTGGATGGACGCGGCCCAGGCCCGCGCGGTCCAGGCCGCCCGGCGCGACCAGGAAGCGTCACACGGAGGCTTTGCGGGCGGCGCGAAACAGCGGTAGCGCGACCGCGAGCGTGGTCAGGCTGAGCAGGGTCCCCGCGAGCGCCCACGCGGACGCCGCGCCCCGAGCCGAGGCGAGCGCCCCTACGCCGAGGTTCGCCACGAGCGCGCCGCCCTGTCCCGCGAGCGCTTCCGCTGAGATCAGCGTCGCGCGGGCGGTGGGGCCCACGGCGTCGTTGAGCAGCTCGTAGTGCATCGGCTCGGCCAGGCCCATGCCGAGGTACGCGAGCAGGTAGACGAACGCGAACGGAGCGGGAGAGCCGGGCGCGCCCAGGAGCGCGATGCAGACTGCCCCGAACGCAAGCCCGAGCAGGTATCCGAGCCGGACGCCCAGACGGCGGTTGAGCCGCTCGCTGAGGCCGGCGCCGAGGGCAACCGCGAGCATCGCCGCGGCGGCCAGTCCGCCGAATACAACGCCGTGACTGTCTGCTTCGCTCAGCAGATCGGCGAGCCGCGGTTGCCAGAGCAGCTCGACGGCTGTGAATGACATACCGAGGGCAACGCCGGTCACCACGACGACCCTGACGACGGCGGAGCCGACGAATTCCTCGCGTGCGGTCGCGAAGGTCACCGCGGCGCGGCGCCGGATCGACGCGCCCGGGGCGGGTGCGCGCCTGCGCGCGTGGCCCTCGTCGACCAGGGCGGCGACCGCGGCAAGGTACGCCACCGCCGCGAGAGCTCCCGCGAGCGCGGCGACGCCGTAGCCCGAGAGGGCGGCGTCGCCACCGTCCCCCGGACCGGCGATCGTGACCAGGCCGCCGGCGACCACGGCGCCCAGCGCCATGGCGATCCCCTCCGCGGCGGTGCCGCGCGACAGCCCGCGACTGAGCGGGGCGGCCGGGTCGAGCAGCCTCAGCGAGTCGACGTACCACGCCTCCAGCGAGCCGGAGATCAGCGCGCGGCCAGCCGCCAGCAACCCGACCGACAGCATGAACGCCGCGATGCCCTGGGCCACCGCGAAGACCAGCAGGCTGACTGCGGTCAGCAAGGCGCCCGCTAGCAGGACGCGCCGCCGGCCGACCATGTCGGCGAGCGCGCCGCTCGGTACCTCGAGCGTGATCGCCACCGCGCTGTGGACCGCGAACACCGCTCCGATCGCGCCGAGCGAGAGGCCGCGCGCCTCGGGCGTGATAACGAGAAACGGCAGGACGAGGCCGACCGGCAGCCAGCGGAGCGCGCGCAGGAGGATGAAGCGCCGGGTGAGCGCCTCGGCCGTCAAGCCGTGCCTCGGCGCTCGGGAAATGCGTGGAACAGGACGATCGCTCGCTCCGTGCCGTCCGCCGGAGTGCGACGGTCGGCGTACGGCTCAAGGACCGCGAGCACCTCGTCGGAGAGACTGCGCAGCTCGGCCGGCGTGAGCTCGAACCACTGGTCAAAGCTATTCGAAGCCGCTCGCCAGGACCGGTCCCAGTCCGGCAGCTCGTCGTGCCAACGCTGGAGCCAGCGCGCGTGCTCGGTAACGAGCTGGCGCCCGAGTGCACGGTCCGCCTCGAGCAGCCCGGCGTCGTCGGTGTCGCGCGACCACTCGACTCCTTCGTCGACCGCCCGCCACCAGCGCTCGCGGCCGCGGTTGCGCTCGCGGTCGTCCTCGACGAAGCCGTATTTCGCCAGGATCCGCAGGTGGTAGCTCGTCGCGCCGCTGGACTCGCCCAGCCTTCGCGCGAGGAGCGACGCCGTCGCGGGGCCGTCCTTCCTGAGCGTTCCCATCAGCCGCAGCCGCAGGGGATGCGCCATCGCCCGGAGCAGCTGCGAGTCGTCGATGTTGCGGAACCGCGGGGACATGTATGCAAAGGAACCTTTGCATACATCGGGGACGCGTGCTTCCTCCCCGCGCGAGCCGGTTCGCGCAGCGGCCCGGATCGCGAGATACTCGTCGCGTGGCTCCCGACTGGCGGTTGGATGGAGTTCGGGTGGTGCATGCCGACGAGCTCGACCCGAACACGCCGCAGACGCCCGGAATGCACCGCGAGGGTGCGATCGACGCCGCCCGGGCGGGCGCCGAGAAGCTCTGGGCCGGGACGGTCGTGATCCACCCCGATGCCAAGACCGGCCCGCATCACCACGGTGAGCTGGAGAGCGTGATCTACGTCGTCAGCGGCAGGGCCCGGATGCGCTGGGGCGAGCGGCTGGAGTTCACGGCCGAGGCCGGCCCCGGCGACTTCATCTACGTCCCCCCGTACGTGCCGCACCAGGAGATCAACGCGAGCCCTGACTCGTCACTGTCCTGCGTGGTGGTGCGCAGCGGTCAGGAGCCGGTTGTCGTCAACCTGGACATCCCCGCCGTCGAGGAGAACCCGGAGGAGATCTACTGGGTCGACGACATCCACCGCGAGCCTTAGGCCCCGAAGACCGAGATGATCAGCCGGGCCTCCAGGCGATGGAGGTGGAGGAGGGCCATGATGCCTGCGTTTGCCCGCTCGGGGTCGGACACGACCTCGCCGCCGCGAAGGCCGAGGGCGGCGACCGGTTGGCCGTCGACCTCGGCCACCACGACGGGCTCGTGCTCGTCCGGCGTCGCGAGCCGTAGCGTGACGCTGGAGTCGGGCTCGAGCGACATGGCGAATCAGGCCTTCGCCGTGCGAGCCACGAAGGGGCGCATTGCGGACCGCAGCCGCTCGGTCAGCGACGGGGTGCCCGAATACGCGCGCAGCGCGCCGAGGCGCATCCGAAGCAGATGAGTTACCACGGTGGTGTGCTCGAACGGGTCGGCGACCACGCGCTCGTCGAACAGCGAGATCGCGGCGACGGCGACTCCGCCGTTCTCGGCTATCAACGCGGGGCCGGCGAACGGCTTCTGCCCGTCGAGCTGGGCGAGATGGCGGAGGGTCGCGGCGTCGGCCTCGTTGGCCTGGCGGATGGAGTACGAGTTGGCGGGGTACATGGCGCTCCTTTCGAATATGGAGTGCCAAGGGTGCTCAGCCGACGCGGCCGTGCTCATGGGGCTCGCCGCCAGATTCGCGGCGGCCATCCGACCGTCAGGTGGCGGAGAACCGACCTGCCGGCCGCCGGTCCTGGCTAGCCGGCGAGCTGGGCGAGGATCGTCGCCGAGTCGAAGTAGACGCGCTCGCAGACGATTCCGTCGCCCTCGGGCTCGAACTCAAACACGGCGATCATGCGGCAGGTGAACTCCTTGCCGGTTGGCTCGAAGCCGCGCAGCGGTCCGCGGTGGGTGCCTCTCAGGTTGAATTCGGCAATCACCGCGGCGTCCGCGTGGTGCAGCGCGATCAGCTCGTTGCGCTGGTCGGGAAACGCCGTGCGCGTCTCCTTGAAGTAGGCCATCACCTCCTCGCTGCCGTCGTGCACGTCGCCGGTCGGGACGATCTCGTAGCGGGGATGGTCGAAGGTCGCGAGCGTGGCGTCGAAGTCGTGCTCGTTCTCCGACTCCATGTGCTCGCGCACCACTGCTTCGCGCCGTTCGCGCAGCGGGTCCATGGAGCGGGAGCCTAACCGCGGCCGTGGCTACTCGGGCCAGCTCGCGTCGCCCGTCGTCGCGCCGCGCATCACCTTCAGCGACAGCAGCGCGCACTTGCGGCGCGTGGGGGAGATGTCGATGCCGAGTTGCTCGAGGACCCAGTCGGCGCCCAGGCTCTCGATCTCCTCGAGCGGCATGCCGATCAGCTCGTCGGAGGTGATCGAGGCGGCTGCCTGGGAGATCGCGCACCCGTGGCCGTGGAAGCGGAGGTCCTTCACCTTTCCGTCCTCCACCACGATGTGCACGCCCAGCTCGTCGCCGCAGAGCGGGTTGTGGTCGTGGAAGTCGAGGTCGTGCTCGGGGAGCTCGCCGAAGTTCCGCGGGTTCTTGTAGTGGTCGAGGATGAAGTCGCGGTACAGAGCGTCCATCGCTACAGCTCGAAGACCTCGCGTGCCTTGCCGAGCGCGTCCACCAGGCGGTCCACCTCGTCGCGCGAGTTGTAGACGTGGAACGAGGCCCGCGCCGTCGCGCCCACCCCGAGGCAGCGCATCAGTGGCTGCGCGCAGTGGTGGCCGGCGCGCACGCAGACCCCCTCGCGGTCGCACAGCTCGGCGATGTCGTGGGGGTGGATGCCGTCGATCGCGAACGCGACCACGCCGCCGCGCCGGTCCAGGTCCGTGGGCCCGTACAGGTGGATGCCCTCGACCTCCGGCAGCCGCTCGAGCGCATAGGCCGTCAGGTCGCGCTCGTGCGCGCGCACGCGCTCCATCCCGATCGCGTCGAGGTACTCGACGGCGGCGCCGAGCCCGACCGCCTCGGTCGCGGCGGACGTGCCCGCCTCGAACTTGTACGGCAGCTCGTTCCAGGTGGAGCGCTCGCGGTCCACGCGCGAGATCATGTGGCCGCCGCCGAGGAAGGGGCGCATCTTCGACAGCAGCTCACGTCGCCCGTGGAGCAGCCCGATCGTCGGACCGAGCGCCTTGTGGCCCGTCCAGGCGTAGAAGTCGGCGTCGATCTCGCTCAGGTTCACCGGCATCTGCGGCACGGCCTGCGAGCCGTCGACCACGACAACCGCACCGGCCGCCCGCGCCCGCTGGACGATCTCGGCCACCGGGTTGATCGTGCCGAGCACGTTGGACACGTGTGCGACGCCCACGAGCTTCACCCGGCCCTCGGCCAGCACGGAATCCAGCTCGTCGAGGGAGAGGTCGTGCGAGTCCGTCAGCTTCAGGTAGCGAAGCTTGGCCCCGGTCTCCTCGCACAGGATCTGCCAGGGCACGATGTTCGAGTGGTGCTCCATCTCCGTGATGAGCACCTCGTCGCCCTCGCCCACGTGCTCGCGCCCCCACGCGTACGCCACCAGGTTGATCGCCTCGGTCGCGTTGCGGGTGAAAATCGAGGTGGCGGGGTCCCAGTTCACGAACGAGGCGATCCGCCTGCGGGCCGCCTCGAACGCGTCGGTCGACTCGCGCGCCAGCTCGTACACGCCGCGGTGGATCGGCGCGTAGGACTCGCGCTGGAAGCGGTCCATCGCCGCGATCACCTGTTCGGGCCGCTGCGAGGTGGCGGCCGAGTCGAGGTACGCCACGCGCTTCCCGCCGAACTCGCGCGCGAGCACGTGGAAGTCGGCGCGAACGTCGACCAGGGGCTTGTCAGCGATGGCGCTCGGCACTAGCTCGCCTCCGCGCGCTCCCCGATGAACTCGCGCACCTGGTCCTCGGCGCGCGCCAGCTTCTCCGAGATCCGCCGGCGCACGAGCTCCTCGAGGCCCGGGTCGTCCAGCCGCATGACGACCTCCTCGAAGTAGCCCTCGACCAGCACGCGCACGGCCTCCGCGCGCGAGATGCCGCGGGTCATCATGTAGAAGATCTGCTCGGGGTCGAGCTCGCCGACGGTGCCGCCGTGCGACGCCTTCACGTTGTCCACCTCGACGATCAGCGACGGGATCGCGTCGCCCTTCGCCTTTGGCGAGAGCAGCATCGAGTGCGTCTGGAGATAGGTGTCCACCTCGGACGCGCCCGGCACGATGTGGATCAGGCCCTCGTAAGAGGCGCGCGACTCGCCCGTCAGCGCGCCCTTCCAGACGGTGTCGCCGGTGGTGTGGGCCGCCTCGTGCTTGTCGGTCGTGAACAGGTCGAGGTGCTCGTCGCGCTCCGTGAAGTACATGCCGGTGTGGCGCATGTCCGACCCGGGCTCGGCGGTGATGATGTCGAGCGTCTGCTTGGTGAGGTGTCCGCCCAGGTGGATCGGCACCCACTTCACGCGCGCGTCGCGGCCGACCTCGACTCGCCGCGTGGACAGGTCGTACACGTCGCCGCGGCCCCAGTCCTGGTAGTGGGCGAGGTCGACATGCGCGCCGGTCTCGGCGTACAGCTCGAACGCACCGGCGTGAAGGGCCTGGCCGTCGAAGTCGCCGCCGAGGAAGAACTCGCGGATGCGGACCTCGGCGTGCTCGCCGACCACGACGAGCGTGTGCGCCCATTGGGTCGTGCCGGGCTCGTCGATCAGCCAGACCACCTGGATCGGCTTCTCCACGCGTACGTTTCTCGGCACGTGGATGAAGACTCCGCCCGTCCAGAGCGCAGCCGTGCCGGCTGCGAACTTGCTCTCGTCGTGGGGGAGGCGCTTGCCGAAGTAGGGCTCCACCAGCTCCGCGTGCTCCTCGACCGCCTGCTCGAGGGGCATGACGAGTATCCGGTCGTCGACCAGGTCGGTGTGCACGACGTTCGCACCGCGCTGGACGATCAGCGCCGAGTGCGTGTCGTCGCCGAGGTCTAGCTCCGGCAGCCCGGGCTCGTAGCGCTTCGGCTCGAGCGTGTCGAGCTCGAGGCCGCGCAGCGACGTCGTCCAGAACCCGGAGCGGCGCCAGGTCGGGACGTCCTGTGACTCGTAGACCTCGAGCGCCGCGCGCCGGCGGTCCTCCACGAAGCTAGGCGCCACTCGCCGTCGCCTCCTCACGCAAGAAGTCGTACCCCTCGTCCTCGAGCTGGTCCGCCAGCTCCGAGCCGCCCTCGCGGACGATCCGCCCGTCGAGCAGGATGTGCACGAAGTCCGGCTTCACGTATTCGAGGATGCGCGTGTAGTGCGTGATGATGAGGAAGCCGCGCTCCTCGCCCCGCATCGCGTTCACGCCCTCGGCGACGATCCGGAGCGCGTCGATGTCGAGCCCCGAGTCGGTCTCGTCAAGCACCGCGTAGTCCGGCTGGAGCATCGCCAGCTGGAGGATCTCGGCGCGCTTCTTCTCGCCGCCCGAGAAGCCCTCGTTCAGGTAGCGGCTCGTGAAGGCGCGGTCGATCCTGAGGAGCTCCATGTTCTCGCCGAGCTTGGCTCCGAACTCCTTGACCTTGATCGGCTCCTCGCGCCTGGCGTTGACGGCCATGCGCAGGAAGTTCGCCACCGACACGCCCGGGATCGTGGCCGGGTACTGGAAGGCCATGAAGAGGCCGGCGCGGGCGCGCTCGTCGGGGTCGGCCTCGGTCAGGTCCTCGCCGTCCAGGAGGATGCGGCCCTCAGTCACCTCGTAGCTCGGGCTACCCATGAGCGTGTTCGCGAGCGTGGACTTGCCGGAGCCGTTCGGGCCCATCAGCGCGTGCATCTCGCCCTTCTTCACGACGAGGTCGACACCGTGGAGGATCTCCCGCTCCTCCGTTCGCACGTGCAGGTTCTGGACTTCCAACGTCATACGGTCGTTGCCTTCTTCCTCTGGGTCAGGGGCTGGACGAGGTCGTCCAGCGTCATCTCGTTCAGGGTTCGGACGATGGACCCCTGGACGCGCGTCCAGAGGAACTTCGTGGGGCACGGCTCGTGGTTCTCGTGATGCTCGCGGGAGCAGACGAGCACGCCGTCGGAGTCCGCGGTGATGCACTCGATCGGCGCGATCTCGCCCTCGAGCGCGCGGACGACCTCGGCCATGGTGATGTCGTCGGCCTCGCGGGCGAGCGTGTAGCCGCCATGAGCGCCGCGCCTCGACTCGACGAGCCCCGCCTTGCGCAGCCTCTGCACCAGGTGCTCGAGGTAGGCCAGCGGAAGCCCCTCGGCATCGGCGATCGTTCCGAGCGAGATCGGGTCGTCGCCGCCGCGCCTGGCGAGGTGCGCCATGACCCGGACGCCGTACTCGGCTTTGGTCGAGAACATCACGCGTCAAATCCTACCTGTCGAGTAGGAGAAGTCAGCCGGCCTCGCGCTCCAGCAGCTCGACGTCGTGGGCGAGCCGCTCCGGGGTCGCCTCCGAGCCGGGGTAGCCCACGCGCTGGATGCCGCGCGCGTCCACCAGCGTTATGCGCGCGTTGTGCTCCTCCGTGACCCGCTGAGGCCGAACGCCGAAGCCGCGCCACACCGGGCGCAGCTCGGCGCGCGAGCCCAGGACGAAGTCGAGCCGCCCGCTCACGCGCTGCTCTGCGAGGAACCTGCGGGCGCTCCGCGGGGTGTCGTTCGGCGGGTCCACGGCGACTGCAAGCGCGGGCACGTCGTGGCCGAGGTCGTCGAGGGCGCCGCGCACCGTCTGGGCCATGATCGGGCAGGTGTCCTGGCAGTGCGTGTAGAGGAAGGTGACGATCACCGGCCGCCCGCGGAACGATCGCATCGACAGGCGCTCGCCCTCCTGGTTGCGCAGCTCGAAGTCGGGCGCGAAGAGGCCCTGCGGCATCGACGCGCCGGCGAACTCATTGTCGGGCGCCACCGGCTGAGAGTCGCCGCCGCCGCTCGCCGCGAGCACGATCGCGCCGAGGGCTGCTACGCCCACCACCAGGAGCGCGACGGCGATCCGCGGGTTCACCCGGCTCAGGCTAGAGAGCGAGCTCCCAGCGCTCCCAGTCGAGCTCGCGTCCCCAGCGGATGACGTGCTCGCTGCTCGTCCTCCGGAAGCCGGCGCGGCGGTAGAGCTCGCGTGCGCCGGCGAGATCGCTGAAGGTCACGAGCTCGATGCGGTCGTAGCCCGCCGCGCGCGCCGCCGCGAGCACGGTCTCGACGAGCCGGCGCCCAGCGCCGGAGCCGCGGGCCTCCGGCACGAGTGCCAGGTGGCCGAGCCGGGCGAGGCCGCCGCCCAGGTCCCGCAACGTGATCGCTCCGACCACCTGGTCGTCGAGCTCGGCCATCCACAGGCCCTCGCCGTCGCCGGGCCAGCCTGATCGCCTCAGCTCGGCGAGCCGCATCGCCATGTCGCTCGCGAACGAAGGGTCGAGCCCGTACTCGGGCTCGAACACCGCACCGTTGATCCGGACGACGTCGTTCACGTCCTCGGCTGATCCGCCGCTGCGAATCTCCACGTCCACGTGGCGGAAGCATCGCCGACCGCCACAATCACCGTGTGTCGTTCAGCTTCGACCCGGGCGTGTTCGCCTACCTCGCCGTCGGCGTGGCGCTCTACGTCCGCGCGGTGCGCGTCGCGCGCGGGCGCGGGCTCGAGGTCACCCGCTTCCAGATCTGGGCCTTCGCCGGCGGCGTGGCGCTCTGGGCGGTCGCGTTCTTCTCGCCCGTGGACAGCCTCGCCGAGGAGCTGCTGTCAGCCCACATGGCGCAGCACCTCCTGCTCGCCGAGCTGGGCGCGCCGCTGATCCTGGTCGGCCTCCGCGCGCCGGTGATCTTCTTCTTCCTGCCGCGCCCGGCGATGGTGGCGGTGGCGCGCCGCGGGACGCTGCGCAAGGTGATGCGCAAGCTCACGACGCCGCTGGGCGCGATCGCGACCTACGCGCTCGTCCTGTACGGCTGGCACTTCGCGCCCGCCTTCGAGGCGGCGCTCCACCACCCGCTCGTGCACGCGCTACAGCACCAGTCCTTCTTCGTAATCGCGATCCTCGTCTGGATACCGGCGCTCGAGCCGACCCGCCGCCGGCTCCGGGGCGAGCTCTGGAAGGCGGGGCACATCATCGGCGCGCGGATGGTCGGCATGTTCCTCGGCATGGCGTTCATCGCGATGCGCTCGCCCGCCTACGACTGGTACGTGGGGAGGACCTCGGAGCACGGGCTAAAGCCGCTCGCCGACCAGCAGATCGCCGGCGGGCTGATGGTCAGCCTCGACGTGGCGATCATCCTGTTCGCGGTCGCGTTCTTCTTCTTCCGCTCAGGCCAGGACCACGACCGAGCGGAGGCGGGCGCCGCAGCCCGAGCTTCGCTCGGGGGGCGGCGGTAAAGGCCTACGGCTCGACGAGCCCGCGCCGGATCGCGTAGCGAACGATCTCCACCCGGTCGCGCATGCCGAGCTTCCCGAACACGTTCGTGCGGTGCGACTCCACGGTCTTCTCCGAGAGCTTCAGGGTCTCGGCGATCTGCTTGTTCGTGTAGGCCTCGGCGATCAGCTTCACGACCTCGAGCTCGCGCGGCGTGAGCGGGTCGTCGACCTCGGTGGCTCCCTCGAGCCACTCGTCCATGAGCACCTTCTGGGCGTCGTCCGACAGGAAGGTGCGCCCGTCGGCGACCGTACGGACCGCGTCGATGAGGTCTTTGTCCGCCGCGCGCTTCAGCACGTAGCCCGCCGCGCCCGCCGCGAGCCCCTCGAGGAAGTAGCGCTCGTCGTCGTGCATCGAGAGCATCAGCACGCGCGTGTCGGGGGCGTGCGCGCGTATCTCGCGCGCCGCTTGAAGGCCGGTCATGCGCGGCATCGACACGTCCAGCACCGCGACGTTCGGGCGGTGCTCCTGGGTCGACTCGAGCGCCGAGACGCCGTCCTCGGCCTCGGCGACCACCTCCATGTCCGGCTGGCGCTCGATCAGCATGCGCAGGCCGGAGCGCACAATGCCGTGGTCGTCCGCGATCAAGACACGGATCAAGACGCCACCCGCTGGAGCCGGGCGATGCGGAGCGTGACGGTCGTGCCGCCGCCGGGTGCCGAGCGCACGTCGAGCTCGCCGCCGGCCAGGCGGGCGCGCTCGGCCATGCCGCTGAGCCCGAGGCCGGCGCCCGCGCCGTCGCTCCTCGTGCTTCGCGTGATCGCCCCGGGGTCGAAGCCCTCGCCGTCGTCGCGGATACGGAGCTCGAGCCGCTCGTCGTCGGCCTCGATGTCCACCGCCACGGCCGTCGCGCCGGCGTGCCGGCCGATGTTCGCGAGCGCCTCCTGCAGGATCCGGTAGACGGCGGTCTGCACGTCCTCGGGCAGCGAGTCCGGCTCGCCGTCGGCGTTCAGGCTCACCTCGACGCCGGTCCGGGCTGAGAAGCGCTTCAGCTGCGTCTCGACGGCCGGCATCAGGCCGTGATCGTCGAGCGCGCTCGGGCGGAGCTGGCGCGCGAGGTTCAGGAGCTCCTCCATCGCCTGGTTCACGAGCCGCTTGAGCTCGTTCACCTCGTCCACGCTCGTGGCCGGGCTGTCCTGGGCGAGCGCCTCGAGCCGGAGCAGGATGGCCGTGAGCGCCTGGTTGACCTCGTCGTGGAGGTCACGCGCGAGGCGCCGGCGCTCCTCCTCCTGTGCGCGCATGGCGAGCGTGCCGGAGCGGCGCCGCTCCTCCTCGATTCGCTCGAGCAGGAGGTTGAAGGAGCGCGAGAGCTTGTCGATCTCCTCGACCGGGTCCCTGTCCGGGAGCTGGTGGCTCGAGGGCTCGGCCGGGTCGATTCCCTCGATCCGCTTGATCAGGCGCTCGAGCGGGGCGAAGCGGCGCTGCAGCATCCACATGTTCACGCAGAGCGTCAGGACGATGGCGAGCGCCAGGATCAGGAACGACCAGCGCTGGTCTGAGACGGTCAGGTCGAGGCCCGCGGCGAGGCTGGCCGCGAACAGGGTGATTGCGACGAGCACCACGTTCGCGGCCACGACCTGGCCGATGAGGGAGTCGTCGCGTCGCGTCATTGAGGGTCTCTTCATGGATCGGAACCGGGCTGGAACCCACAAATGGGGTCTCCACCCCATATCGGCATGCACCCGCAAAGACGAAACTCCTGGTGAGGCTTCAAGCAGGTGGAACTGCCAAGGGCTTCCGCACAATCTAGGTCTGGGTCTTCGCCGGGGCGTCCGAAAGGGCGCCCCGGTTGTCGTTCCGGCGGCGCTACACTTTCTGAAGTGTTGAATCTCGACCGGGTTTTGAGGTAATCGGGCATGGCGTCCGGCGCAGAGCTGATTCGCAAGATCAAGGAGCAGATCGAGGAGGTCGATCCGAAGGACGTCCGCGAGCTGCAGCAGAACGGCAACGGTGCCGTGATCGTCGACGTGCGCGAGCAGCACGAGTTCGAGGAGTCGCACGTCCCGGGCGCCGTCCACGTGCCGCGCGGCCATCTCGAGTCGCGCATCGAGGGGGCGGTCGCCGACCGCTCCAAGCGAGTGGTCCTCTACTGCGCGTCCGGCAACCGCTCCGCGCTCGCCGCGCACACGCTCCAAGAGCTGCTCGGCTACGAGGACGTCGCCTCCATGCGCGGGGGCATCACGCTCTGGAAGGACCGCGGCTACGACGTCGAGGTCCCGCGCGCGCTCAGCCCCGAGCAGCGCGAGCGCTACTCGCGCCACCTCCTGATTCCCGAGATCGGGCTCGAGGGCCAGCTCAAGCTGCTCGACGCCAAGGTGCTCCTGCTCGGCGCGGGCGGGCTCGGCTCGCCGGCTGCGCTCTACCTGGCCGCCGCGGGCGTGGGCACGCTCGGGATCGTCGACAACGACGTGGTCGACCTCTCGAACCTGCAGCGCCAGGTGGCGCACTCGAACGACCGGGTGGGCGTGCCGAAGGTCGACTCGGCCGAGATCTCGATCCACGAGATCAACCCGGACGTGAAGGTCGAGAAGTACCCCGTCCGGCTCGGCGCCGACAACATCATGGAGATCGCAGGCGGCTACGACGTGATCGTCGACGGCCTCGACAACTTCCCCACGCGCTACCTGCTGAACGACGCGAGCGTGCGGCTCCAGATCCCGGTCGTCTCGGCCTCGATCCTCGGGTTCGAGGGGCAGCTGTCGGTCTTCCACCCCTACGAGGGGCCGTGCTACCGCTGCCTCTACCCGACGCCGCCGCCGGCCGAGCTGGCGCCGTCGTGTGGAGCCGCCGGCGTACTGGGCGTGCTCCCGGGGGTGATGGGGCTGCTCCAGTCCGTCGAGGTGATCAAGCTCGTGACGGGCGCGGGCGACACGATGGCCGGCCGCCTGCTTCTCTACGACGCGCTCGGCACCACGTTCACCGAGCTGAAGGTCCGCCGCGACCCCGACTGCCCGATCTGCTCGCGCGACCCGAGCGAGATCTCAGACGAGGAGATGGGCGTCTTCCCGGACTACGAGGCCTTCTGCGCCGGGGCCGGCTGACCGGCCTGCAAACCGTCGGATGCCGTCGTCCTCGGTCGCTCGCGTGCGGAGCACGCGTCGCTCCCTGCGTCCTCGGCCTCCTCGGTTTTCGGCCGCTCAGCTCCGACCCCGGGTGGGGCATAGTCCGGGCGCGGTAGGCTGCCGAGCCGCATGAGCACGATCAAGATTCCCCCGGTTCTACGGGGCTCGGTCGGCGGGGCCAAGGAGATCGAGGTGTCCGGGTCGAACGTGCGCGAGGTCCTGCGCGCGCTCGCCTCGCAGCATCCCGCCACCGAGTCGCAGCTGTTCTCAGAGGACGGCGAGCTGAACCGTTACGTCAACGTCTACCTGAACGACGAGGACGTGCGCGTGCTCGAGGGCCTCGACACGAGCGTGTCGGACAGCGACACCGTCGTGATCCTGCCGGCGATGGCCGGCGGCAGCCGCTGATCGTCAGGCCGGCAGAGCCCGCCGACGAGCCGGCGTGGTGGCGCGTCTGGGACGAGTCGGCACGCGCGGCGTTCACCCCGCTGCTCCCCGAGGGCCATCCCTTCCCTGCGCGGGACCCGGAGCGCTGGCACGCTCTCCACGCCGACCCGGCCGTGTCGATGCTGCTTGCCGAGCACGACGGCGACCTGCTCGGCCTAACGGCCTGCGGAGCGAGCCGCGACCCGGACGCCGGCAACGAGGTCGGCGAGGTGCGCACCCTGTTCGTGGCCGCCGGCGGCTGGCGACGCGGCGTCGGCAGCGCGCTGATGGCAGCGGCGCTCGACGACCTGCGCGCCCGCGGCTACTCCGAGGCCACGGTCTGGTCCTTCGACGCCAACGAGCGCGCGAACCGGTTCTACGAGAGCCACGGGTTCGAGCGCGACGGCGGCGAGCGCACCGAGGAGGTCTGGGCGCACCTCACCGAGATCCGCTACCGCAGACGACTGTAGTAGTATGCAACGACTGTGCTGACGGTGCCGCAAGCCGCTCGCCGGGCCGGACGCGATCCCGAGACGATCCGGCGCTGGATCCGCTCCGGCCGCCTTC
Organism: Actinomycetota bacterium; assembly: GCA_046726915.1. Lineage (GTDB taxonomy): Bacteria > Actinomycetota > Thermoleophilia > Solirubrobacterales > Thermoleophilaceae > JACVRW01. The sequence continues at coordinate 6,624 of JBKPBS010000014.1, read as the reverse complement.
GCGCCCAGAAGGTCGGCACACAGCACATCATCGAACCCGATGATCTCGACGCGCTGATCGGCTCCGACACGCTTCCCGTGCCCGACGGCTGGACACGCACGGCCACGGGTGAGCCGATGCCGGACATCGTGGCCGCGGTGCGTCGCACCCGCGCAGCACACTGACATCCATGGTCATCGACGCAAGCGTGGCGGTCCGCGCATGTCTCGCCGAGTCGGGTTTCGCCGAGCTGGAGCAGCAGGAGCTGTTCGCGCCGCCGCTGCTCTGGACCGAGGCCGCCTCGTCGCTCCACGAGCTGAGGTGGAGGAACGAGATCACAGAGGAGCTCGCCAGTCTCGCTCTGACGCGGCTGCTCGACGCGCCCGTGGCCGAGCGGCGGCCGCGGCGCCTGGTTCGCCAAGCGTGGGAGGTCGCCGACGAGCTCGGCTGGGCGAAGCTGTACGACGCGCACTACGTGGCGCTGGCGAGGATCATGGGCGTGCCGCTCCTGACCTTGGATGGGCGTCTGCGCGTTGGCGCGGCGCGTACCGTCACCACCCTCGGACCCATGGAGCTTTGAAGTGCGAATCGAAAAACTGAGCCGCGCCGAGCCATTCACCACGAAGGACGGATCCGAGATCCGCGAGCTGGCCGGCACCCCGACCGGCAACTCGGTGAACCAGAGTCTGGCCGAGGCGACCGTGCCGCCGGGAGCCGAGACCGAGGAGCACTATCACGGCGTCTCGGAGGAGATCTACTTCTTCACGAGCGGAACCGGCCTGATGAAGCTCGGCGACGAGGAGACCGCCGTCTCCGCCGGCGACACCGTGGTGATCCCACCGGGCACGCCGCACAGGCTGCGCAACACCGGCACGGAGGTCCTGAAGCTCCTGTGCTGCTGCGCGCCGCCGTACTCGCACGAAGACACGTTCATGGTGGGGTGAGGGGGTACTACACTTTCTGAAGTGCTGGAACCGGGTCTCGATAACAGGCCTTGCGGGGGCAAGTACGGCGACATCGTCCAGGCGATCGGGAACACGCCGCTGGTCGAGCTTCGGCGGCTCAGCCCCAACCCCGGCGTTCGCATCTACGTCAAGCTCGAGAGCTACAACCCCACGGGGTCGGTCAAGGACCGCGTGGCGCGCTCGATGATCGAGCGTGCCGAGGAGGAAGGCCTGATCCGCCCGGGTCAGACCATTCTCGAGCCCACCTCCGGCAACACCGGCATCTCGCTCGCCATGATCTGCCGGCGCAAGGGCTATCCGCTGAAGGTCGTGATGCCGGACAACGTGACCAGCGAGCGCACCCAGCTGCTCAGGATGTACGGCGCGGAGATCGTCTACTCGCCGGGCGAGCAGGGCTCGAACGGGGCGGTTGCCATGGCGCTCGAGCTGGCCGAGGCCGACTCGAGCTACTACATGCCCTACCAGTACGGCAACCAGGCGAACCCGGACGCTCACTACCACGGCACCGCCGTCGAGATCCTCGAGGAGCTCGACACCGTCACGGCCTTCGTCGCCGGCCTCGGCACCGGCGGAACGCTCATGGGCAACGCCCGGCGCTTCAAGGAGGAGGACCCGGACACGCTGATCGTGGCCGCCGAGCCGCTACAGGGCGAGCTCGTGCAGGGCCTCCGCTCGCTGGAGGACGGCTATATCCCGCCGATCATCGACCTCGCGCTGCTCGACCGGAAGATCTTCGTCTCGAACCGCGACGCGATCGTGTGGACCAAGAAGCTGATGGAGGAGGAGGGGCTCTTCGTGGGCGTCTCCACCGGCGCGATCGCCTCGATCTGCGTGCGCGTGGCGAGCACGCTCGACGAGGGCAACGTGGTGTTCATCGCCCCGGACGACGGCTGGAAGTACCTGAGCTCGGGCGTCTACAACAAGACGATCGACCAGCTCGAGGAGGACGGCGTCCTCGAGCGCGGCTCGTTCTGGTAGCGCCCCCGGGGCCGCCGAGCCCGCATGGCGGCGATCGTCGAACTCCTACTCGGCCTCCTGGTCGAGGTATTCAGCGAGCTTCAGCAGTGGTGGCTGAGACGCGCGCGACTGCCTCGCGTCGCGCCCGCGGGCCCGCCGCAGGCCGTGCGCGCCGGGTCGCCCGCGCCCCCGCTCGACGTCGAGTCGTTTGTCGCCGAAGTCCTCGCGCGGTATGCACGTCACCACGTCGGCGTGGCGATCGGAGTGATCAGAGGCGAGGGAATGTCGGCCATGGGATTCGGGACCGCGGGCCCGGGCGGGCCGGCGCCGCCCGCCGCGCACACCATCTTCGAGATCGGGTCGGTGACGAAGGTGTTCACCGCGACCGTCCTGGCGGCCATGGTCGAGGAGGGGCTGCTGGCCCTCGACGATCCCGTGCAGCAATATCTGCCGGCGTGCGTCGCGCTGCCGGTGCGGGGGCGGCCGATCACGCTTGCCGACCTCGCCACCCACACGTCGGGTCTCCCGCGCCTGCCGCACGGCTTCGTCCTGAGCTCGCTACGCCACCGACGCAATCCGTACGCCTGGTTGACCGTCGATGACCTGTATCTCCGCCTGCCTTCGACACGGCTGCGACGCGAGCCGGGGGCCCAGCCGCGCTACTCCAACCTCGGCTACGGCCTGCTCGCGCACGTCCTCGCCCTGCGCGCGGGCTGCGGCTATGAGCAGCTCGTACAGGAGCGGATCTGCCTCCCGCTAGAGCTCCAGGACACCGGTGTCTCCGTGCCCGAGGCCGCGCGCGGGCGCTTCGCGCAGGGCCACGACCGACGTGGGCGGCCGGTGCCGTACTGGGACCTGCCTGCGCTCGCCGGCGCCGGCGCGCTGCGCTCCACCGTCGCCGACCTGCTTCGTTTTCTGCACGCGCAGCTCGGCGAGGGTCCTCCCGCGCTCGCCAGCGCGGCGGCGCTGACGCATGCGCCCCGATCTCGCAACCGTGGGGTTTCGATCGGGCTCGGCTGGACGCACCTGCGCCTGCGCGGCACCAAGCGCGAGCTGCTCTTCCAGAACGGCGGGACAGGCGGCTTCCGAAGCTTCGTCGCGTTCGTGCCCGCGAGCCACAGCGCGGTCGTGGTGCTTGCGAACTCGGCGCGCTCCGTGGACGCGCTCGGCCTTCGAATCCTCGAGCGGATCAGCTAGCGGCCGGGGTGCTCGGCTCGTCGTAGTCGAGCGCGGTCGCGAGCGGCCCGAGCAGCTCGTCGCGCTCGGCCTCCGTGTGCAGGCGGGCATCCCCCTCGATCGCCTCGCGCAGCCAGTCGAGCGCTTCGTCGTCGCGGCCCTGCGTCGCGGCGAGCAGCGCGCGGCCGTAGGGCACCGCGGCGCTCCCGGGGATCTCCTCGCTGCCGCGGTCGAGCAGCTCGGCGGCCCCGCGCCGGATCGCCGACGGCCTGCGGGGCCGTCACAGGCGCGGGTCGACAGGCTCGCTCTCCATCGCGAGGACGCCGAACACGCACTCGTGCACCCGGTAGAGCGGCTCCCGGCGGACGAAGCGTTCGAGCGCCTCGACCCCCAGCCCGAACTCGCGGATCGCGAGTGAGCGCTTGCGCCCCAGGCTGCGGGTGCGCAAACGATCGATCTGCCCAGGGTCGGCGTACTCGGGGCCGTAGATGATGCGCAGGTACTCGCGGCCGCGGCACTTGATGCCCGGCTGGACGAGGCCCTTGCGTCCGCGGGCGATGAAGCTCATCGGCTTGACGACCATGCCCTCACCACCGCTCGCGGTGAGCTCCTCCCACCACGCTGCACCCGCTGCCTGGTCTTCGGTGTCGGTGACGTCGAGCGCGCGGCGGCCGGTGGGCTGGAACCAGTCGGGATCGGCCGTGACGAGCTGGTCGCAGTGCTCGAGGTGCCAGGTGTGGTCGCGATCGATGAAGACGCCGGTCTCGGCCGCGAGCACGTGGAACGGCGCGAGGCGTAGATCGGATACGCCGTTGACTGGCCAAACGTACCGGCGGTAGGCGTCGATGTACTGATGGACGTGTTCGATGCGGTGACGTTGGCGGTCGAGCAGCTGCGCGACGTCGAGTCCGCGGGCACCGGCGACGTCGAGCGCGGCAACCGTTGCATTCAGGCCCGCCGTCGCCGCGGCGCCGACGGATGCGTACTGTCGACGGATCAGCTCCATGGCCTTCGCTGACCACGGGAGCAGCTCGCAATCGAGAACGAGCCAACCCGTGCCGAGCCCATCCCACAGGCCGGCCGACTCGACGGCACCCCGGACTCGGCTAAGCGCCGCCTCCGTGTCCGTCGGACCGTCGAGAAACGGGCGACCAGTGCGTGTGTAGATCGCGCCCGTCTCGCCGCCGTGGACGCCAAAGCGCTCGCGAGCAACGTCGGCGTCGCGGCAGACGACCACGATCGCCCGCGAGCCCATGTGCTTCTCCTCGCAGATCACGTGCGGGACCCCGACGCTCCGGTACTCGGCAAACGCCTCCTCGGGGTGCTCCAAGAGGTCCGGCCGGCTCGAGGTCGCTGTCGGCGCCATCGTCGGCGGCAGGTAGACGAGCCAGCGCGGATCGGTGGCAAACCGGCTCATGATCTCCAGCGCAGCGGCCGCGTTCTCCTCTCGCACCGTGACCGTCCGCGCGAGCCGCGTCTGCACGATCCGCTTGCCGGCGACATCGTCGACGTCGAGCAGGAACGCCGGCCGGTCCTCATCCGCGAGTGGCGCGGCGTCCTCGGGCGCGACGAATGGCTTGGCCGGCTCGTAGTACGTGCGGCTCGCAGGAACGGACACGAGCTCGCGTTCCGGCCAGCGCAGCGCCGTCAACCGTCCGCCGAAGACGCACCCCGTGTCGATGTTGATCGTGTTGTTGAGCCACTCGGCCTCGGCGACGGGCGTGTGACCGTAGACGACGGCCGCCTTGCCGCGGTAGTCGGACGCCCATTGCAGCCGGACGGGAAGCCCGAACTCGTCGGTCTCGCCCGTCGTCTCGCCGTAGAGCGCGAAGTCGCGGACGCGTCCGGATGAGCGGCCCTGATAGGCCTCCTTCATCCCGGCGTGCGCGACGACGAGCTTTCCATCGTCGAGCACGACGTGGCTGACGAGCTTGTCGAGGAAGTCCCGGACTTGGTCGGGGAATTCGTCGGGCTCGCCCTCGAGCTGCTCCAGCGTCTCGCCGAGCCCGTAGGTGATCTGGACGTCGCGGCCCTTGAGCTTGCGGACCAGCTTCATGTCGTGGTTGCCGGGCAGGCAGATGGCGGTGCCCGCCTCGCCCATCGACATGGCGAGCTTCAGGACGCTGGGTGTGTCCGGACCGCGATCGCCGTAGTCGCCGACGAATACGGCACGACGCCCGTTGGGCGGCGTCGCTGACGTCTCGTCGGCGTCGAGCTGATAGCCAAGCTCGCGCAGCAGCTTTACGAGCTCGGCGTGGCAGCCGTGGACGTCGCCGATGATGTCGAACGGGCCGTGGTCGGCGCGGCGGTCGGTCCACAGCGGCGCGCGCTGCACCTCGGCGGCCTCGACCTCTTCGGGGGAGCGCAGCACGGCCACCCGTCGGAAGCCCTCGCGCTGCAGACCCTTCAAGGACTTGCGCAGCTGTGAGCGTTGCTGGCGGACGACGTGCGGCCCGAAGTCCCGGTCGGGCCGCGAGCGGTTGCGCTCCTGGCAGATCGTCTCCGGCATGTCGAGCACGATCGCGACCGGGAACAGGTCGTGTTGTTTGGCAAGCTCGATCAGCGGCCGACGCGCCTCGCGCTGCACGTTGGTCGCATCCACCACCGTGAACCTCGGCTGCGCGAGCCGCCGTCCGGCGATGAAGTGCAGCACCGCGAACGCGTCCGTCGTGGCGCTCTGGTCGTTCTCGTCGTCTGCGACGAGGCCCCGGCAGAAGTCCGACGAGATCACCTCAGTCGGCGCAAAATGCTTACGCGCGAACGAGCTCTTGCCAGAGCCGGAAGGGCCGATCAGTACGACGAGGCTGGGATCTGGCAGGTCGATCCTCACCTGCTGAACACCGCCATCTGCGTCGGCGGCCCGACCTCGGGGTCTTCAGTGCCTACTGGCAGGTAGCGCACCTCGTAGCCGTGGCGCCCGGCGACGCCCCCGGCCCACGTCGCAAACTCGCTCCGGGTCCATTCGAACCGGTGATCCGGATGACGGAACTGCCCCGCGGGGAGTGTCTCCCAGCGCACGTTGTACTCGGCGTTGGGCGTCGTCACGACGACGGTGCCCGGTCGCGCCGAACCGAAGACGTTCTGCTCGGTTGCCGCCAGGCGAGGGGGATCGAAGTGCTCGATGACCTCGACGAGCGCGGCGGCGTCGAAGCCGATCAGTCGTTTGTCGCGGTACGTCAGCGGGCTGTGGAGCAGACTTATCCGTTGTCGCTGCGCGTCGTGCATCTCGTCGAGCTTGAGTCGGCGCGCGGCCTGCTCCAAAGCGCGCACACTCACGTCGGCGCCGAGGATGAACTCGTAGTCCTCGCGAAGCAGCCGCTCCAACAGCGCCCCGGGCCCGCAGCCAAGGTCAAGGACGCGGCGGGCACCTGACGCCTTGAGCACCGACTGCACCGTTCCGAGCCGTTGGTCGCGCAGCGAAACACGCTCCTCCAACTGTTCCTCGCGCCCCGGCTCGTCGGGTTCCTCGACCGGCGGCGCTGCCTCATCCAGCTGCGCCAGTGCCGGGAAGTACAGCCGCGCCTGCTTCTTGAGATAGCGCCGGACG
>JBKPBS010000013.1:0-6876 GCA_046726915.1 Actinomycetota bacterium | reverse complement strand
GAGCTTCCGCGTCTCTAGAGTGCGGCGGAAGTAGGCGTACGGCGAACCCTTGATCGACACGAACGCATGTTCGCATGAGTCCGCCGCTCGCGGTGCGATGCGTCAGAGGCCATGAAACCTTTCCAGCCGATCGCGGTGTGTGGGGTGCTCGCGCTATCGCCGCTGGGCCCCGTGGCCGTCGCCACCGCGAAGCTCCATTGCCCCAGACGGCTGTCCACGCTGATCTAGTCCTCCCAGACGTATCGCCCCGCGTGGACACGGGGACTCTTGATCTCCCGCATGAGGCGATGTATGTGCCGAACCACAAGAGGCGCTGCGCTGCTAGAGCGGATGCACGAAGAGCACGGGACGAGCGCTGAGCGCGGAGTAGGCTGCCCGCCCATGAGCAGAGGCGACGAGCAGCGCGAGCGGTTCCTGGCCAGGTACGCAGGCTGCCCCAAATGCCACACGATCGTAGAGCCGATGTCTCCCCCGTCCGCCGACGACAAGAGGCTCCACGCACGATGCTCGAGGGAGGGCTGCGAAATGAGCTTTCTCGTGAGAGACAACGAGCAGGAGCTATGGCGCCCGCTGGAAGTCGATCCCGAAGCCGAGAGCTAGATCAGCGCTCGATTTGCTGAGGGAGCGCGACCCCTGCCTTCTTGTAGGCGTCGAGGAGGTGCGAGGCGGCGGTGTCGCGGGTGCTCTTGGGGTCGCGTTATCTCGCGCTGTACGGCGCCTGCCTCGTCTTCGCTTAGGCCAACGTGCGCGACCTTGGCTTCCCAGAGGTCGACCTGTCGGCCCGGACCGCTGTAGCGGAAGCCTTTACAGGTTCCGTCCTATCTGGCGGCGGTGCACGATGCGCCCGACAACGGCGCCATCAACGATGACGTCCCATGCGGCCTCGCCATGGTGGGAGGGCGCCTTCCTGAAGGAGGTCTCCATCGTCGCTCGAGGTTAGGCCGCCGGCTGGAACGCTCGCGATGGCGCATCCTGTTCGCACTCTGTTCTCACCGGGGCCTGATCGCCCGTCTGAGCAAGGAGCCTCAGACAGCGGAAAGCCCCACCGGAGCGGGGCTCTCCTCTAGAGCGGCGGACGAGGCTCGAACTCGCGACCCTCAGCTTGGGAAGCTGGCGGACAATCGCATGGCTAAGCCACGTTCGCCGCCGATGGGACCGCGATGGCACCACGACCCCTCATCCGATCGCGGCTCGGACTTTGTCGGAGCTCCGTCCGAGGCCCTGCACGTACCGGGCATTCGCCGTGGCGACCGAGTGCCCGGCGTACTCGGCTAGGTCAGCGCGGTCGACGCCGGCCGCCGCCAGGTGCGACTCCCACGACGCGCGGAACTCCTGCGGTCGCGGGTCGATGCCCGTCGCCTCACAAGTGGGAGCCCACACGTCGCGTCGCCAGTTGCGCTCGCGCCACGTCTTACCGGTCGGCGTGGTGAACATGAGCGGGGTGTCGAGCCTCGGTGGCAGCGCACGCAGCTTGGCCTCGGTCCTGGTCGGGAGTGGTATGTCGCGCCACTGCTCGTCCTCGCGCTTGTCGTGCGTGGTCTTCGTGCCGGCCACGACCTCCCCCTCGTGCGCGACGGTCTTGACGCGCAACCAGCCCGGCCGCAGGCCCGTGCGCTCGACGGCCATCAGCTCGCCGAGTCGCAGGCCACAGTCGGAGAGCAGGGAGACCATCGCCTCAGCGTGGACAGCACGCCAGCGCTCGAGCTCTGTCGGCTCGTCTCGGTCCGCGTCGCGCACCCTCCCAGCCGCGGCGGCGAAGGCGTGCATCTGTTCCATGGTCCAGATCCGCTTGGGCCTCGGCGGCTTCTGCACGCGCGGGTCGCTCCGCTTGACGCCGAGCCGCAGCCACACGTTCGCGTCGCACACTTCGTCATCGATCGCGTCGGTCGTCATCGCCGACATCGCCCGCAGGATGTTCGTCGCGCCTTGCGCGGTCCGGCCCTGCCTCAGCAGCTCCGCCTGCACGGCCAGCGCATGGCGTCGGCGGATCTCGTTCATCGGCCAGTCGCGCAGCTCGACGCCCTCGATCTCGATCGCGAGCACGACGCCGATCCGCCAGGCGTTCTCGTCGTTGGTGCGCTTCGCGCGCGGGCGGACCTTGGGCCAGAGCTCTGCGTAGCCGCCGAGCGTGTCGGTACGGATGGGCTGCGGCTTGGACTCACGGTCGTACGCGGCGTCGATTGCGTGCTGGGCGCAACACCCGACCCAGATGGACCCCGACCAATGACCCTCGACGGGCTCTCTGCACGGGCCCTTCAACTTGAATGTCCCGGCCTTCTTGCGCTGGCCGTAGCGGTTGGTGTAGCGCGCCACCCAACGCACGTCGCCCGAAGGGTTCCGGCGCTTCGTGGGTGTCTCGCGGTGGCGGTGGGTGCGTTGAGGGTGCATTCGGAGCTACTCCTTCGGGGCGGCCCGGAACTCGAGCCGACGCAGGCCCGGTTGATCTCTGAGGTCAGCGCGCGGCGTTCCTGCAGCGTCGCAAGTAGTTGTCCACGTCAGCGGGGTCGATCCGACGCGAGCCGGCGATGCGGTAACTGGGGATCGCGCTGTCCGCGAGCAGCTGGCGCACGGTGCGCTCCGACAGGGCGAGATAGGCGGCGAGCGTCCTCGGCGTAAAGAACGCCTCGCGCTCAGTGACGACACGGATCGCCGTGCTCACGTCTGCTCGTCGCCGGGCGCGCTGCTCCGACCTACGGCGATGTCGGCGGTCGAGGCGGCCCCTGCGCTGTCCAAGACGTTCCCCGCGATGAAGATCTCGCGAAGTCGCCCCGAGTCGGTCGCGCGTCGCATATCGGCCCTCAGTCCAGGTCCCAGATCAGACGATGTGATGCTACCAACTACGTAAAACGAGTACAAACGCATCTAAATGTGTGTACGCGGGGCGACGGAGACCACTGGCGCTGCGAGCAGGACTCGAGTCAGGCGCACTATGTTGATGCATTGCTGCTGCGATCGCGCTACAGTCAACGCGAGATGTCCCGCCACGCAGCAGCGCCGTCACCGTTCGCTCGCGAGGCCGCCTTCGTGAGCGAAGTCGGCCACCTCAGCGACGCCGACATCGCTCGAGCCACCGGGGCTGCCGCGAGCACCGCGCGCGCCTGGCTCGGCGGGACTCGGACTCCGTCCGGAGAGCGGGCCGAGCGCCTCGTCGAGCTGTCCGCCTTGGTCGAGCGACTTACCCGCGTCATGGACCCCAGCTATATCGCTGTCTGGTTACGCAAGCCGGTTCCGGCGTTGGACGACGACAAGCCGCTCGAGGTCATCGCCCGCGGTGATTACCGCCGGGTCGCCAAGCTCGTCTCCGCACTCGAAGAGTCGCCCACGACCTAGTGGACATCGACGTCATCGACGTCCGCGGGACGTGGTGGCGCCAGACGCCCCACGGCGGTGATCCGCTCTTCCGCGCCGACCCTCCCAGCGACGGGCGCTGGCAGCGAGGAGAGATCGTCGTGGCGTGACCCGGCGGTTCGGTCCGGTGCTTGTGAGAGTTCTTTCCGCCCACGATCATGGGCAGCAAGGACTCAGACGCATGAAGCGACGCAGGCACACCCCCGAGCAGGTCATCCGCAAGCTGCGTGAGGCAGACCGGATGCTCAGCGAGGGCAAGACGACCGCGGAGGTCACCAAGGCGTTGGAGATCTCCGAGCCGACGTATCACCGCTGGCGCAACCAGTACGGCGGGATGAAGGCCGACGACGCCAAGCGCTTGAAGGAGCTTGAGCGTGAGAACCAGCGGCTCAAGCGGATCGTGGCCAACCAGGCGCTGGACATCGACGGGCTGAAGGAGATCGCCAAGGGAAACTGGTGAGCCCGGACCGCAGACGAGCGGCGGTCGCGATGCTTCGCGACCGTCTGCACGTCAGCGAGCGCCGGGCCTGTCAGATCGCTGGGCAGCACCGGTCCACCCAGCGCCGCGAGCGCACGCCCGCTGGCGACGACGAGGCGCTCAGGGCCGAGCTGCGCGCGTTCTCCGCGGCGCGGCCGCGGTGGGGGTATCGCCAGGCGCACACCCACCTGCAGAACGAGGGCTGGCAGGTCAACCGCAAGCGCGTGCAGCGGCTGTGGCGCGAGGAGGGCCTGCGGGTCCCGCGGCGCACTCGCAAGCGAAGACCTCTCGGCGAGTCGACCGCTCCGAAGGAGCGGCTGCGTGCCGAGCGCCCCGGGCATGTGTGGGCGTTTGACTTCCAGTTCGATCAGACCGCTGACGGCCGCGCGCTGAAGCTGCTGAACGTCGTCGACGAGTTCACCAGGGAGGCGCTGGTCATGCACACCGCCCGCAGCATCACCGCCGACCAGACCGTGGCGGTGCTCGAGCGACTCGTCGCCGCGCGCGGCGCGCCGACGCACATCCGCTGCGACAACGGCCCGGAGATGACCGCGCACGCGCTGATCGACTGGTGCACGACCCAGAGCACGACGACCAGCCACATCGACCCCGGCGCGCCGTGGCAGAACCCGTTCGTGGAGTCCTTCCACTCCCGTGTGCGCGACGAACTGCTCAACCTCGAGCTGTTCTCCTGCCTGACCGAAGCGCAGGTCGTCATCGAGGACTGGCGCCAGGACTACAACCAGCACCGGCCACATTCCGCGCTGGGGCGCAAGCCGCCGGCCGTGTTCGCCGCCGCCTGGACGCCCGCCACGTGACCCCCGCGGCGACGACGCGCTCGTCGCGATCGATGTCACGTTTCTCGAGCGCAACCCACTCTGCCGGCCGAAGCCCTGTGGCAGCTGCGAAGACGATCATCGGTCCGTAACGGCTGCCAAGCGCAGCAGCGAGCCCCCTTCGATCTCAGCCCAGGACTCGAACGGCCGTTGCTCTTTGCGGCGGCGCGTCGGATTGTCGACGCCGACCGTGGCCGGGTTGATGTCGATCATCCCCCACACGACCGCGCGATGGAGGACCTGGCGTAGAGCCTGCGTTGCTTCGAAGTGGTAACCGGTCGAGAGGGTCATCCGCCATTCGGCGATCTCCTGGGAGGTCAGCTCGCCGATGCGTCTATCGCCGAAGACGGCGATCGCCTTGCCGAGCAGCCAGCGCAGCTTCTCGATCGTCACCGGCTGCACGTCGTGCTGGGCCAGATAGACATCGATGAGTTCTGCCAGCGTGAGGCTGCGTGGTATCCGCTGCTCGCGGCGGAGGCGATCGAACTCGCGCTCGAGGGCATCGATCGCGTCCTGTTCATTCGCGAAGCCGCCGCGTTGGATCCGTCGTGACCCGCGCCCGCCCGCGCGGTAGCGATACGCCCACCGCGGCTCACCGTCGCGGCCGCGGCGCTTCACTCGAAGACCTGACCCTGCTGAATCATCTTCGAACCTCCTCGATCGACTCAGACCGAGGAATCTGACCCAGATCGCGCTTTGACCACCTCTCTCATGGGTTCGACGGTTCGAGTCCGTCAGCGGCTCGCAAGAGTCCCGCTCGGAGCACTCCGCGATTACTGCGATCGGAGTAGCCACTGAGCCTGCGGCGGGACGATGCGCCCGGCGGCTCGGCTGTTCATCGTGGAGCCATGATCGAAATCACCTCACTCACCAAGCGCTACGGCGAGACGGTCGCGGTCGACGACCTGAGCTTCACCGTCCGCCCGGGGATCGTCACAGGCTTCCTTGGGCCGAACGGCGCCGGGAAGTCGACCACGATGCGCATGATCCTCGGCCTCGACAACCCGAGCCAGGGTAGTGCCACCGTCAACGGCCGTCCGCTCGCGGAACACGCCGCTCCGCTCACCGAGCTCGGCGCGCTCCTCGAGGCCAAGGCCGTACACCCGCAGCGGTCGGCCCGCAACCATCTCCGGGCCCTCGCCGCCACCACCGGAATCCCCGACCGGCGGGTCGACGAGGTGCTGGGCATTGTCGGCCTCGACGAGGTCGCCGACCGGGCCGCAGGCGCCTTCTCGCTGGGCATGGGCCAGCGGCTCGGGATCGCCTCCGCGCTGCTCGGCGATCCCGCGACGGTCATGCTCGACGAGCCTGTCAATGGACTCGATCCCGAAGGGATTCTCTGGATCCGCAACCTGCTGAAGGAGCTGGCCGCCGAAGGTCGCACCGTGTTCGTCTCATCGCACCTTATGAGCGAGATGGCCCTTACAGCGGAGCACTTCATCATCATCGGGCGTGGCCGGCTGATCGCCGACGTGTCCGCCGCCGAGCTCGCCGCTATGGGGCCGGAGCGGCAGGTGCTCGTTCGCACTCCGCACGGCGACCGGCTCCGGCAGGTGCTCGCCGCCGATGGCGTGCAGGTGGCGGGCGACGGCGAGCGCCCCGACGTGTTCTACGTCACGGGGACCGAGAGCGACGTCATCGGCCGGCGGTTGACGGAGGGCGGCATCGAGCTCCACGAGCTCACGCCGCAACAGGAATCGCTCGAAGGGATCTTCATGGGGCTCACGCAGGACGCCGTGCAGTACCACTCGCACCGCGCGCACCCGTCCACCGCTACCAGACAGGCTGCCTGACATGAACGCCATCACCACTTCGCATGACGCCAGCCGGATGGTCGAGCGCCGGCGCCTCGGCCGTGCGGTCACCCAGTGGTCGGTTACCAAGGCCGAATGGATCAAGCTGCGGTCAGTCCGCGTCAACGTCGTCGGCATCCCTGCGGCCGCCGTCGCACTAGTGCTGCTCGGCGTGCTCTTCTCCGCCCTGGGTGGAACGGAGATGGGACCGGGCGGGACCGCGACCGACTCGGTGTCGTTCGCCTTCGGAGGCATGGTCCTCAGCCAGCTGATCATCGGGGTGCTTGCCGCTCTGTTCGTCGGCAGCGAGTACGCAAGCGGGCTCATCCGCACCACGTTCGGAGCGGTCGCGCGCCGGACTCGCGTGCTGCGAGCGAAAGCGATCGTGTTCGGCGGCGCCGCCTGGCTCGCCATGACGATC
>JBKPBS010000012.1:0-12051 GCA_046726915.1 Actinomycetota bacterium | reverse complement strand
GAGGTGGGGGCATAAAACGCCTTACCCGCTGGGCGGGCGGGGGCGGCGGGGCGGCGGGGCGGCGGGGCGGCGGGGCGGCGGGGCGCGTGTGCGACCCTTCAATGCCGTCGTTGGCCCGGCCCGAGCTGGCTACGCCGCCTGCCGCGCCGCTGCCCGCTCCGCGTTCTTCGCGATCGCCTCGGCGAAGGTCGGCCACAGCTCCTTCGGCATGTCGTGGCCCATTCCGGGGATCGTGACCAGCTCGGCGCCCGGGATCGCGCGGGCGGTCGCGAGCCCGGCTCGCAGCGGCACAAGTGGGTCGGACTCGCCGTGGATCACGACCGTCGGCACGTCGAGCTGTCGCAGCGCGGCCGTGCGCGAGCCGGACGCCATGATCGCGCCCAGCTGTCGTGCTGTGCCCGCCGGGTAGTGGCAGCGGTCGTAGGTCGCGGCCGCCAGATCGTGGATCCGCCTGTCGTCCATCGGATACGCCGGCGACCCGATCATCCGGAACACCCGCACGAAGTACCTGATGTACGCGTCGCGGTCGCCCGGGGCGCGCCGCATCAGCACGCTCCAGACGCGCAGCTTCGGCGTCCCGACGCGCCGGTCGCCTGTCGTCGACAGCATCGACCCGAGCGACAGCACCCGCCCCGGCCGCCGGATTGCCATCGTCTGGGCGATCATCCCGCCCATCGACGTGCCGACCACGTGCGCGCGCTCGATGCCCAGATGGTCGAGCAGCCCGAATGTGTCCCCGGCCATGTCGTCCAGGAGGTAGGGCACCGGCGCCGGCAGGCCCGCCATCAGCCGCATCACGTTCGGCACCCGCCCGCGGATCTTGGTCGACAGCCCCGCGTCGCGGTTGTCGAACCGGATCACGTGGAAGCCACGCTCCGCGAACAGCTCGCACAGGCCGCGGTCCCAGTGGATCAGCTGCATCCCGAGCCCCATGACGAGGAGGAGGGGTGCGTCCGAGGGGTCGCCGATCGTCTCGTAGACGAGCTCGACCGCTCCCACCTGCGCGCGCTGCTCGGTCATTGGCCCGGCAGATCCACCCGGGTCTGCGTGAAGCGCACCGAGAACCTGAAGTTGCTCGTGCGGAGGTAGTTCGGGTCGCGTCCGAGCAGCTCGAGCTTCGCGATATGTCCCTTGGCGAACTTCCAGCCGTTCCCGAACAGCTGGAAGACGATCCGCCCGCGCTGGTTGTCGCGCAGCCGGTAGACGCCACGCGACACGAGGAGCTGCCGGCCGCGATGCACATCCCACAACCGTGCCGCGATGAACCCGCCGCGGCCCTTCGTCCGGATACGCGTCTCGACGGTCGGCATCCCGAGCATGGTGAACGGCCTCCGGAAGCGCCTCTCGACGCTCGCGGTGCCGGGCGCACGAGCGGCCTTCACGGTCGCGCAGGCGCCCCCGCCTCCGACCGGGTCGATCGTCTTGGCGGTGGCCCGGCTCCCCCCGCGGGAGCTCATGCGGAGCACGCCGCGGTGCCGCATCGTGACGGTCTTCGGGTGGAGCCGCTCCCAGTTGTCGGCGCGATAGCGCGCGCTCGAGCGGGCGCTCGCCGAGCAGACCTGGGTGAAGGCCAGCACGCTGCCGTGGCGCGGTGGTGTGCCCTGGCCCTTCAGGTAGGCGGCGAAAAACGTGTTAGCGCGGGCGGTCATGAGGCGATCCACCGCCGGAAGGTTCGTGCCGCGCGAATGCCCGAGGTCGCCGAGCTCGAGCGACAGCGTTGCGCCAGGAGCGGCCGCGAAGGTGCGGTACACGCGCAGCGCTTCCGGGGCGGGAAAGATGTCGTCGGTCCAGCCGTTCTGGACGAGCAGCGCGGCGCTCGGCCCGGACAGCCCGGCCCAGCTGTGGAAGCCGGTCAGCTCCCTTCCGACCGCGAGCGCGTCGGACCGCTCCGGCTCGCCGCGGTCGCCGAGCGCCTTCCAGGTAGTGATATCGGCGTTGAACGGCCCGCCGGGCGGCGCGTAGAAGCCCAGTGCGAGGCCGGCCCCGTAGAAGAGGTCGATGTAGCTCTTCTTCTGCACACCGCCGGGCCGGATGGCGTCGTTCGGCTTCGGTGTCCGGAAGTCGAGGAAGCGCCCGTTCGGCTGGAGCGCGTAGGCGAGGTCCGAGCCCGCCCAGCGCGCGAACCCGGCGACGATCGCCAGCGGAGTGCCATTCGGGCTCGTCCACGGGACGAAGGAGCCGTCCTCCATGCGCACGCGGTTGCGGAGCCGTGCGAGGTTCAGCGTCTGGATGCCGCCGTAGGAGACGCCCGTCACGCCGATCGCATCCGCTTTCGTGACTCCCTGGTCCACAAGCAGCCCGAGCAGGTACTGGGTGTCGCGCCCCTCGTAGCGGTGGTCGGCGAGGCGAATCCAGCCTCGGTCGCAGCCGGGACTCGTGCGTGAGTCCGGGGCGCCGCACGACCGCCCCCAGCCGCGGGCCGAGTAGTTGACCACCGCATAGCCCTGCTGGGCGTAGTGGACGTTGTTGTACGAGCCCTCCGGGGAGTGCCTCTCGAAGCTGCCCTTGTTCCCGCCCCAGCCGTGCATCATCACGATCGTCGGGAACGGGCCGTCCCCGCTGGGCGGGAGCGTCACGTCGACGTCGAGAGGCACGCCGTCCCAGCTCGGCACCCGCTCGGAGTCGCTCGCGCTCGGGCAGAAGAGCACGCCGTCCTGCGGAACGCAGATGTGGCCGAAGGGGAGCGGCGGCGCGGCCTGGGCGGCGGGCGCCGCGAGCGCGGCGGTTGCGGAGGCCGCGAGCCAGACGAGTGTGCGGCGAATCAAGAGGTGGTCGTCTTCTTCCGCGCGCTGCCCGGCGTGCCGTCCTTCTTGCGCCCGTTCGACTTGGCCCTCGCCTGGCCGGCCTTGCGCGCCGCCTCGAGCAGCTCGGCGAGCGACTCCTCGAGGTGCGTCGCGAAGGCATCGATGTCCGGCATGGCGTCGTAGTCCGCGAGCAGCCCGACGTCGACCTTGCCGTTGTAGCTCATGATCGCCACCGCCAGCGCGTGGTTCTCGGGCAGGAAGGCGATCGGCACGATCTCCTCCATCTCGCGTCCGAGCAGATAGAGCGGGAACTGCGGGCCCGGGACGTTCGTCACGATCAGGTTGAAGAGCCGGGTCGAGAAGTTGAGCCGGGAGGCCTGCGCCAGCAGCGTCGGCGGCGCGAAATCGGTCAGCCCCGCGATCACCTCGGCGCCGAGCGCCTGCTTCGACTCCTTCAGCTGCCCCATCCCCTCGCGCACGACCCGCAGCCGCTCGACGGGGTCGTCGACGTAGACCGGCAGCGGAGCGCGCATCGCGGCGATCCGGTTCCCAAGCGCGCCGCGCTCGTCCTCGCCTCTGATCGAGACGGGCACGAGCGCGCGCAGCTCGACTCCGTCCGTGCGCACGCCGCGGTCCTGGAGCCAGCGCCGGAGCGCCCCGGCCACGACCGCGAGCACCGCGTCGTTGACCGTGCCGCCGAGGCCGTTCTTGACCTCTTTGAAGTCCGAGAGGCGGCTCTGCACCCAGCGCACGCGCCGGTGTGGGCCGATCTCGACGTTCAGCGGCACGTCCGGTGCCGGGTTCATTCCCGCCCAGACGACCTCGCCGAGCCCCTCCGCCGCCTCGCGCACCCGCTCGAGCGTCTCGCCGGGATGCTGGAGCGCGCCCACGGCCCGCCCGGCCAGGCTGAACGGCGTGCGGACGAGCCCGAGGACTCCCTCGGCGATGAGGTCCACGCCGGACGGCTCCGGCGACGGCGTCCAGCCGTCGTCGGCCTCCACCTCGTCCGGCACGGGCGAGAGGTCGAACAGCACCGTCGCGATGTCCACGCCGGACACGCCGTCCACGAGCGCGTGGTGGGTCTTCGAGATGAGCGCGAAGCGGCCGCCCTCGAGCCCGTGGACGATCCAGACCTCCCAGAGCGGCTTCGAGCGATCGAGGCGCTGGGAGAAGATCCTGCCGGCGAGCGCGCGCAGCTGCTCCTCGCTGCCCGGCTTCGGCAGGGCCGTGTGACGGACGTGGTAGTCGAGGTTGAAGTTCGGGTCGTCCACCCAGAAGGGCCGCCCGGCCTCGAGTCGCGGGAACGCCAGCTTCTGCCGGTAGCGCGGCACGCGCCGCAGCCGTGCGCCGAGGTGGGCGGAGAACTCGTCGCGCGTCGGCGCCGGCCCGTCGAAGATCACGAGCGCGCCCACGTGCATGTGCGACGACTGCTTCTCCTGGGCGAGGAATGACGCGTCCACCGCGCTCAGGCGGTCCTTGTGTCCCTGGTGAGCCACGGGCTGAGCCTACCCGGGACAATCGGCTCTGTGAAGCTGCTGGGGATCGTGCTCGCGGTGCAGGTGGCGCTCGGAATCACGCTGGTGACGCTGGTCGCCACCGACAACCTGCCCTTCACCGGCGACCACGAGGCCGACGGCAGCCCCGCCCGCCCGGCCGCCGTTCACGTCGACCGCTTCGACGGCGCGGCCGCGTTCCGGCTGCTGCGCCGCCAGGTCGAGCTCGGCCCGCGGCCGGCCGGCTCGCCCGAGTCGCGCCGGCTCGCGCGCCTGCTGAAGCGGATCCTGCCGCGCGGCCGCTACCAGGAGGTGCCGGGCGGGCTCCGCAACGTGATCGGGACCGTGCGCGGGCGCGAGCCGGGCTACGTGGTCGTGGGCGCGCACTACGACACGAAGGACATCCCGGGCTTCGTGGGCGCCAACGACGGGGCCTCCGGCACGGCGGTCGTGGCCCAGCTCGCCAGGAGCATCAGGCGGCCGCGCCACACCGTGCAGTTCGTCTTCTTCGACGGGGAGGAGAGCCCGCGCGGCGCCCGCGACTTCGAGGCGGAGGGCCTGCGCGGGAGCAAGGTCGCCGCGCCGGCTTTCACCGGCGCGCGGGCGATGGTCCTGCTCGACTTCGTCGGCGACCGCGAGCTCTCGATCTGGCGCGAGACGAACTCGGATCCGGACCTGTGGCGGAAGCTGCGCGCGGCGGCGCGCCGGGTGGGGGCGGGGCGGGTATTCCCCGACCGGGCCGCCGGCGCGGTCATCGACGATCACGTCCCGTTCCTGGACGAGGGCGTGCCGTCGATCGACCTGATCGACTTCGACTTCCCCTGCTGGCACCGCCGCTGCGACGACATGTCGGCGGTCTCCGAGCGCAGCGTGAACGCCGTCGGCGAAACGGTCTATGAGCTGCTGAAGACGCTCTGATCGCTAGCCTCCGGGCCGAGATGGCCGCCGCTCCCGAAAAGCTGCTGCTCGCGGCGCCGCGTGGCTACTGCGCGGGCGTCGACCGCGCCGTGCAGACGGTCGAGCGCGCGCTCGAGCTGTACGGCCCGCCGGTCTACGTTCGCAAGGAGATCGTCCACAACAAGCACGTGGTCGAGCAGCTCCGCGAGCGCGGCGCCGTGTTCGTGGAGGAGGAGACCGAGGTGCCCGAGGGCGAGACGGTGGTGTTCTCGGCCCACGGCGTGTCACCGGCGGTGCACGCCAACGCCGAGACGCGCCGGCTCACGACCATCGACGCCACCTGCCCGCTGGTCACGAAGGTGCACGTGGAGGCGAAGAAGTTCGCCGCGGACGACTACACGATCGTCCTCATCGGCCACGAGGGCCACGAGGAGGTCGAGGGCACGATGGGCGAGGCGCCTGACCACTTCGTCCTGGTCGAGACCGAGGAGGACGTCGACCGCCTCGAGCTTGCCAACCCCGACCGCGTGGCCTACCTGACGCAGACGACGCTCAGCGTCGACGAGACCGACCGCATCATCCGCCGCCTCCGCGAGCGCTTCCCCAACATCACCGGGCCCAAGTCCGACGACATCTGCTACGCGACCACCAACCGCCAGCTCGCGGTGCGCCAGATGGCGCGCGAGTGCGACCTCGTGCTGGTGATCGGCTCGCGGAACTCGTCGAACTCGAACCGGCTGGTGGAAGTGGCGCGCGACCACGGAGCGGAGTCGCACCTGATCGACAACGAGTCCCAGGTCCAGGAGGAGTGGCTCGAGGGCAAGCGCGTGGTGGGCATCTCGTCCGGCGCGAGCGCCCCCGAGGAGCTCGTGCAGCACCTGATCGACTTCTTCCGCGCGCGCGGCACCACGGACGTCTCCGAGTTCGACGTCGTCCAGGAGGACGTCCGTTTCATGCTCCCCAAGGAGATCCGCCGCGCCCTAGCGGCGCGATAAGCGTCGCCTGGCGGCGTCCTCGGTCGCCCGCGTGCCGAGCACTGCGGGCTCCCTGCGTCCTTGCCATGCTCGCTTCTCGCACCGCTATATCGCGGCGTCGGAAGGCGCCGGGGCCCTCGGGGTGAATTGAACGCCGTGCAGGCGGAGACCGGGCGACTCCGCCTCGACAGTTCCCTCCACCTCGTAGAGGCCGGGCTCCACGCCGCCCTCCGACAGCGCGGCGTATGCGGCGCCGGCGCTGTAGCTGAAGCTCGCGGCCGCGCCGGCGTCGGCGGCCGCGATCCAGTCCTCGCCGTCGGTCCAGTCGCGCACGAGCTCGAGCCGCTCGCGGTCGGCGGGCAGCGCGATGTCGGCCGTCTGGGGCTCGAGCAGGACTCCGGGCTGGTCCTCGGGCCGCACGGGCTCCACGGGCTCGACCTCGGTGCCGAGGCACTCGCCGATCGCTCGCTCGGTGTCCTCGTACTCGCCCTCGCCGTAGTGAAGAAGCGCCAGCTTGCCGGTCCGGTCGAACAGGTAGCGGCCCGGCCAGCCCTTGTTCCCGTACAGGCGCCAGACCTCATAGTCCGGATC
The DNA here is from genome assembly GCA_046726915.1 of Actinomycetota bacterium. Classification (GTDB taxonomy): domain Bacteria; phylum Actinomycetota; class Thermoleophilia; order Solirubrobacterales; family Thermoleophilaceae; genus JACVRW01. The sequence continues at coordinate 5,352 of JBKPBS010000012.1, read as the reverse complement.
GAGTGCGACGGCGAACGGGATCTCGAGCCGCTCCACCGCGCGCGCCACGATGTCGCGGTCGCGCCCGAACGAGTAGCCGGGCGTGTGGACGCCGATCACACGGAGCCCCTCGTCCGCGTAGCGCGCATGCCACTCCTTCAGGTACGGCAGCGTCCGGAGCGAGTTGATGCGCGCGAAGTCCCAGAACTCGACGAGCACGGCGCCCCGTCCCATCAACGTGTTCATACGGAGGAAGGCGACGTTCAGCCACTCGAGCCCGCGCGGGAACTCGGGCGCATAGATCTCGGCCTCATCCGGCGGGCGCACCGCCCTGAGAATGCCAAGTGGGCGCGTCCGCGCGCTTCGTATAGGGTGGCACCTCTCTTTTTCGTCTTAGTACCCGTTTCACCTCAGGAGGAGGAGGAATGCGAAAGCTTTGGATCGTCGCGCTGGCGCTCGCTGCGGTAATGGCAGTGGCGGGCGTGGCAATCGCCGCTAACACCTATCAGGTGTTCTTGGCCAAAACCTCGGCCGGCAAGGGCACGCGCGCGAAGCCGATCGCGACCAAGCTCGACTTCGGCTACCGCGTCGGCGACAGCGAGAACCTGCGTCCGTTCGTCATCAGGGAGTACCGCATAGCCTCGGAGGGGGCGTTCGCCTTCACGAAGGCGCGGCCGCGCTGCACGTACGTCGCGGCAACCGATCCGAGCGTGCTCGACCCGGCGCAGCTGAGCTCGGCTTGCCGTAAGGCCAAGCTCGGCACCGGCACGATCGACAACCTCGCCGGAGCTCCGAACGACCGGTCTCAGAAGCTCCCGTGCGACGTGAAGCTCACGCTGATCAACATCTCGACCGGCGATCCGCGCTTCCCGAAGACGGTCTCGCAGATCAGGAGGCGCGGCGGCATCGCGATCCGCATCGATGCGGATCCGCCGGAATGCCCGATCTCGGTGCACGAGGCGCTCGCGGCGCCGTGGTACGACACGAAGATCGAGGGGATTCCGACCTCGGAGCTCCGCTTCACGGTGCCGGATTCGCTCGCGCACCCGGGCGGGCTCGACAACGCGGTCGTCGAGACGACCTCGCACCTCCAGAAGCTGACCGGGCTTGTGCCGGTGCGGAGGGGCGTGCCGGTCGCTGCGGCCAAGCGCAGGGTCGGCTACCTCTCGCTCGTCGGCCGCAAGGGCGGGACGCGCACGACGCGCGTCACGTTCATCGACGAGTCGGGCGCGAAGTCCACGGCCACGAAGAAGAGCGGGTAGCGCTTCGCTCGAAGGCGAATCGCTCGCGGAGGGGCGGCCTACGGGCCGCCCCTCTTGCGTTCAGGCCCCGAGCCCTGCGAGGAGCTGGGGCGAGACCCAGACCTCGACGGCGGCGGCCGCAAGCAGGATCGGGACTGCGATCGCCACCGTGACGAACGTCGCCGCGAGCAGCTCGTGCCAGTCGTCCCTGCGGCTCGCGATCATCCAGGCGGCGAGCGGGAGGAAGAGCGCGAACAGCTCGGGCAGCGCGTGCGGGAGCAGGGCGAGCATCAGGCGCCCGGGGGTCGTCCCGAGCTGCCCGGCAAGTGCGGCGGCGCCTCCGCCGATGACATAGGCCTGCGTGCAGAGCGAGAAGAGGGTGGCGCACACGACGAACCCGATCGCGAGCGGGCCGGCCTTCTCGTGGACCCATCTCGAAAGGCCGCTGCGCTGCGAGGCCGAGAGCGGCAGTGAGCTGCCGGCCATGAAGCCGGCGACGCAGGCCAGGGCGTGCAGGGCGAGCACCAGCGAGTTGCGGAACAGCACGTGCCCGTAGTCGGCGAAGGTGGCGTCGACGTTGTAGCCCGGGATCAGGTAGACGGTCTTGTCCGGCGTCGTGAACTTCGCCACGACGTAGACCGCGTACAGGAGCGCCACCGCAATTGCGGCGCTGAGGAGGCACCAGGGGCGGAGGGCCGCGCCGGGCGCGCGGTTCCAGCGCGCCAGCGCGAGCTTCGTGTCGCGCATGCCCTGGACGAGCACGAGGTCGTTGACGCTCACACCCTGGGCATCGGCACGGACGCAGCCAGGGTTGAGCCAGCGGCCTGCCGGCCGTCAGGAGCTGAGGCAGTGGTACAGCGCCTCGCGAAGGGCCAGCTCGCGGGGGTCGTCGTACAAGCGGAAGCCGAGCCGGTTCATCACATATGCGAATGCCACGCCGCGATCGGGGTCGGCAAAGGCGAACGAGCCGCCCGCGCCGGGATGGCCGAAGGCTCGCTGGCTCGACCCGAATCGGAACTCGCCGAGCGGCCGGGCGAAGCCCAGCGAGAACGCCGTGTCGACCTTCAGGACCTGATCGCGCCAGCCGTGCACCGGGCGGGGCGGGAATCGAGTGACCTCGTCCAGGGTTTCCGCCGTCAGGCCGAGCTCCGCCGGCTCGGCGACCAACGCCGCGTAGGCGCGCGCGATGTCGCGGGCGCCGCCGATCGCGCCGCCCGCCGGAAACTCCACCTGGCGGTACTCCGCGCGATCGAGGTCGGCCGGGCGGCGCAGGCGCGGGTTGGCGAACGTGCGATACGTCAGCGAACGCGGGTTGAGCATGGCGAGCGCCATCGCCCAGGGCAGGTCGCGCGTCTGCGGAAGCGCCTTCCACGCCGGGATGCGCTCGATCCGCGCGAGGCGCTCGCTCGGCAGCTCAGCCGGCGCGCCGAAGTAGACCTCGAGGCCGAGCGGTGCCGCGATCTCCTCGGCGAAGAAGCGCCCGAGCGTCCGCCGCTCCGGGTCGATACGCCGCACCAGCTCTCCCTCGTACCACCCGAGGCTGACTCCGTGATAGCCGTGGCGCGTCCCGGGTTTCCACAGCGGCCGCTGGGTGGCGATTACCGCCGCCAGACGGTCGAAGTCCGCGAGCAGGCGGGCGTCCAGTGGCTCGTCGACCACGGGCAGGCCGGCTTCGTGTCCGAGCAACTGGCGCACGGTGACGCCGTCCTTGCCGGCCTGAGCGAACTCGGGCCAGTACGCCGCAACGCGTTCGTCGTAGTCGAGCCAGCCGCGCGAGTGGGCGAGCGCGAGCGTCATCGCCGCGAGCCCCTTCGAGGTCGAGTACACCAGCACGAGTGTGTCCTCGCGCCACGGCTCGCCGCTGCGGGCGTCGCGCACACCGCCCCAGAGGTCCACCACCTTCTGCCCGCCCACGTAGGCCGCGCAGGCCGCCCCAAGCTCGCCGCGCTCCGCGAGGTTGCGCTCGAACTCGCGCCTGACGTCCTCGAACCCGGGAGCGACGAAGCCGTCGATCACGCGCCAACCGTAGAACGACAGCATTGAAAGATGGGACTGTCCTGGATAAGGGTTGTCAGACAACCACAATCCAGGACGGTCACCCTTCACTGCGGTCGTTGGCTCGCGCCGTCGGGCGCGCCGAGGGCTCTACCCGATCGAATCGACCATCTCGAGCTGAATCAACCGATTCAGCTCGACGGCGTACTCCATCGGGAGTTCCTTCGTGACCGGCTCGATGAAGCCGTTCACGATCATCGCCGCCGCCTCCTCCTCGGTGAGGCCGCGCGACTGCAGGTAGAAGAGCTGCTCGTCGGAGATCTTGCCGACCACGGCCTCGTGGGCCACGGTCACGTGCGGGTTCTGGATCTGGATGTCGGGCCAGGTGTCGGAGCGCGAGCGGTCGTCCATCATCAGGCCGTCGCACTGCACGTGGGCCTTCGAGCCCTGCGAGTTGTGGCCCATGCGGACCAGGCCGCGGTAGCCCATGATCCCGCCGTCCTTCGAGATCGACTTGGCGAGGATGTTGGAGGTGGTGTTCGGCGCCAGGTGCACGACCTTCGCACCGGTGTCCTTCCACACGTCGCCGGACGCCACGCCCACGTTCAGGTGGTCGGCACGCGCGCCCTCTCCCATCAGGAAGGAGCCGGGGTAGAGCATGACCTTCTTGGCGCCCATCGACCCGCCGACCCACTCGACGGTGCCGTGGGCCTCGACGATCGCGCGCTTTGTGTTCAGGTTGAAGACGTCCTTCGACCAGTTCTGCACGGTCGTGTAGCGCGCCTTCGCGCCCTCCTTGACGAAGATCTCGACTACAGCGGAGTGCATCGAGTTGACCGAGTAGGTCTGGGCCGTGCAGCCCTCGATGTAGTTCACGTCGGAGCCCTCGTCGGCGATGATCAGCGTGTGCTCGAAGGTGCCCTCGCCCGAGCCCTCCATCCGGAAGTAGGCCTGGAGCGGGAGGTCGACCTTCACGTCCTTGGGTACGTACAGGAACGAGCCGCCTGACCAGACCGCGCCGTGCAGCGCCGAGAACTTGTTGTCCTGCGGCGGCACGCATTTCTTCATGAAGTACTCGCGGACCAGGTCCTCGTGCTCGGTGACCGCCGTGTCCATGGCGCAGAAGATGATCCCGAGGTCCGCGTACTCCTTCTTGAGCCCCTCGTAGAAGGGCTCCTGGCGCCACACGCCCACTACGCCGGCGAGGTGCTCGCGCTCCGCCTGCGGGATGCCGAGCTTCTCGAAGGTGTCCTTCTGCTCCTGCGGGACGTCGTCCCAGCTGTCGTAGCGGCCGGCCTCGGGCGGCGAATAGAGGACCAGCTCGGACAGGTCGAGGTCGGAGAGATCGACTCCCCACGTCGGAATCGGCTTGCGCTCGAAGATCTCGTAGGACTTGATCCGCTTCTCGCGCATCCAGCCCGGCTCACCCTTGATCCTGGACAGCTCCGCGATCACCTCGCGGGAGATGCCCTTCTTGGCGACGAGCTGTCCCTGCTCGTTCTCCTTGATCGAGCTCGGCTTCTGGACGCGGGTCTTGTCGGTGGCTGCCATACGTCCCCGAGGATAGCGCGCCCAGCAGCTTTCCAGACTCCCCAAGTAGGAGTTAGGCTACCCTAATGCGCATGCTCAGAAGGACGGTCACAGCCGCCGTGGCGGCAGCGCTCGGGAGCGGCGCGGCAATCGGCGTCGCGGCATGCGGCGAGGACCGCGAGGGCGACGTGAAATTCGAGAATGGGACCGGCACTGAGACGACCGGCACGGATACGACCGGGACCACCGGCACCACCGGCACGACAGGCACCGAGACGACCGGCACCGAGACCACCGGCGGCCAGGCCAATCCGGATTAGATGTCGCGTCGCAGGCTGCTAGGCATCGTGATCGGCGGCAGCGTGCTGCTGGTCGCCGCGTTCGTGGGCGTGGTCCTGGCCACGTCGGGCTCCTCGTCCGACGAGCTCGTCCTCTATTCCGCCCGCTCCCATTACGGGGAGGAGAAGCCGTTCGAGGACTTCGCCAAGCAGGAGGGCATCGACCTGACGATTCGGGGTGGCTCGGCGTCGGAGCTCTACGAGCGCCTGCGCTCCGAGGGCTCGAACACCCCCGCGGACATCCTGATCACGGTGGACGCCGCCAACCT
>JBKPBS010000011.1:0-25097 GCA_046726915.1 Actinomycetota bacterium | reverse complement strand
CCTTAGCCGGCCGGTAAGCCGGATCCTGTCGTGAGCAGCCATCCATCTCGCCGTTGCGGCGGGGCCTCGCGGCCCTGCGGCCTACCTGGAGCTCGGCGGGCAGCGTCGACGCTCCTGCTTGGCCTTGCACCGGGTGGGGTTTGCCTGGCCGCCACGTCACCGTGACGCCGGTGCGCTCTTACCGCACCTTTTCACCCTTGCCGGCACCGGGCTGACGTCTTGCCCGGCGCTTAGGCGGTTTGTTTCTGTGGCACTTTCCCGCGGCTTTCGCCGGGTCGGTACCCCGACCACCCTGCCCTGCGGTGTCCGGACTTTCCTCGAGGGGCCGGATTTCTCCCCGACCTCCCCGCGGCTGCTTGGCCGGCAGCCTTGAATTCTAGGGCCGACCGGCCTCGGCGTCGACGCGTGCAAGCCGGAAGCGCCAGAGGGTTTGACCGTCCTCCTGTGCCTCTCCGTCGAACCGGAAGCCGGTTTTCTCCAGAACTCGGTTCGAGGCGTTCCGCTCGGCGAGCGTGTGGGCGATCACGGCGCTCACGCCCTCGTCGGAAAAGGCCTCGTCGAGCATCGCCTGCGCTGCGGCGGTGGCGAGGCCCCTGCCCTGTCGCGAGTCGGCGATCTCGTAACCCAGCTCGACCACGCCGTCCCGCGGTGGCCCCTTGAAACCGCCCCACCCGACGAGCTCCCGAGCGCCGTCCGTCAGGAAGAAGCGCGTGCCCCATGACGCGTCCGGGTCGGCGGCGATCGCGTCCCGCGTCGGCTGGAGCGCCTCGGTGAACGAGACCCACCCGGGCACCACCTCGACGCCGAGCGCCCGCGCGAGCGCCTCATCCCCCGCCAGCGCGGCGTCCATCAGCTCGAGGTCGGCGGGGACGAGGCGGATCATGCGGCCCATCCTGCCAGTTCCGCGCCGGCGATCGCGTCGCGCTCGCTCCGTCCGCGGCGCGCGACGGTAGCCGCTGCCCGCTCGAGCTCAGCCGCCCCATTGGTCGCGTCCGTCCACAGACCGGCGGGGACGCCATCGGGCCGCACGAGCAACGCACCTGGCCCGGAGATTCCGAGGGCGCGGGCGGTCAGCTCGTCGAGGCGCCGGGCGGCGACCGGAACCGCCGGTCGCACCGAGTCGACAGCGGCCGCCCAGGCCGACCCGTCCGGGCCGGTGAGCAGGGTCAGGCCGCTGCCGAGCAGGTCGAGCGTCGACCTACGCCGCGCCCCAGCATCTAGCCACAGGTGGGCGATGCGGCCGCCGAGGTCCGCGCGCAACTCGTCGGTCACGCTTCGCTCCGAGCCGTTCGGATCGGCTGAGCGGGCCGCGTTGTGCTCCGCCACGGGGCGGCGCTCGGCTTCGTAGCTGTCGAGCAGCGCGTCACCGGCCCACCCGTGGAGCACCCAGGCCAGCTTCCACCCGAGGTCGTAGCCGTCGCGCATGGCCGTGTTGAGGCCGGTGGCGCCTCGCGGTGTCACGCGGTGCGCGGCGTCGCCGATCAGGAAGACGCTGCCGTCTCGGAAGCGAGCGGCGAGGTCCACGCCGTAGGCCACCGGCGCAATCCGCTCGAGCTTCGGCTCGATCGCCGGCTGGCCGGCCGCCTCGCGAATCCAGCCGATGACATCGGACTGAGGCAGGTCGCCAGTTCGTCCGCGCTCGAGATCCCAGTCGGTCGCGAACACCCACCGGTCCGGCAGTCCGGCCGGGACGAAGACCGACGGTCGCGCCGGGCCGGTGAGCCAGTAGATCACGTAGCGCAAATCGCCAAGCAGCTCCCAGAGCGGCGCCCGGAACTGGACCGCCAGCGACGCGCTGAGCTGCTCGTGGCGGCTCGCGGGGATGCCGAGGGCGGCACGCACCGTGCTGCGGATACCGTCGGCTGCGATCACGTAACGGGCGCGTACACCTCGCGCGCCGCGACCGTCGAGGCCGCGCGTCGTGAGCCGCACGCCGTCGGGACCGTTCTCGATATCGGTCACCTCCATGCCTCGCTCGACGCGCGCCGGCCCGAGCGATCGCAGGTGTCCTTCGAGCACCGGCTCGAGGTGGTCCTGCGGCACTCCCGCCGGGGAGGTCGGGCTTATGAGGGCGCTCTGCTCACGGGTCGGGAAGCCGGCATCCGCCGCGTGACCGTTCGCCGCCGAGGCGAGCGTCTCGCTCACCCAGGGCTGAAGCTCGACTCGGAGGTCGCCCTGACGCACTTCTTCCTCGAGCTCCCAGGAGCGCAGCAGCTCCATGTTCGCTGTGCTCAGGACATTCGCGCGTGGATGCTGTGACGGGCGCGGCCTGCGCTCGAGGACCAGGCTGTCGACGCCCTGGCGGGCGAGTGCGATGGCGGCGGTCAGTCCCGCGGGGCCGGCGCCGACGATCGCCACCGAGGTCTCGTCCATATGAGCTTGCATTGGAGTCCTTTTTCATCAGACGGGCTGTCGTGTGAAAACGCAGGCCTAGCATTTCATACGACACTCCGTCCGGTGAATTGTCTACAGTGGCCCGGTGACCACCCGTCGCTACGAGCAGCGCCGGCGAGCAGAGGCGGCGGAGCAAACCCGCCGCCGGATCATCGACGCCGTGGTCGAGCGGCTTCGGGAGGCGCCCGCGGAGCCGATCGCGATCGAGCGGATCGCCGAGATGGCTGGCGTGGCCCGTTCGACCGTGTACGCGATCTTCGGCTCGCGCGCCGGGCTATTCGCCGCCGTCGGCCTCGACGCGGCCGAACGGGCCGGCTACGCGAAGCTCCTCGAGGCGGTGCAGCATCGTGATGCACGCGAGCACCTCCGCGGCGGGATGCGCGCCTCCACCGAGATGTACGCCGCGTATCGCGACATCCGGCGCGCGCTCTTTTCCATGGCGCAGCTCGACGAGGAGGCGGTTGGCGGCGCGGTTCGCCGCATCGAGGAGGAGCGCGCCCGCGGGATGGCGCGGCTCGCACGCCGGCTCGCCGAACCGGGGTTCCTGCGAAAGGGTGTCGGCGTTGCCGAGGCCGAAAACATCCTCTGGGTGCTCACGAGCTTCGACAGCTTCGACCTGCTCTACACGGGCAGGGGACTTTCGACCCAAGCGGTGGCGGACCTGTTGACCGCCACCGCCGAACGCGCCCTCCTCGCCAAGCCGGCTAGCTGAGCCGGCTGCCGCAGCCGCCGCACTCGGCGCCGCCGGGTCCGGCGCCCGCGCTCGCACCCGCGCGCGTGGATGTCATGCGCGCGTGACACACGGGGCACTCGGCGCTGCCGTTCGCGCGCGCAGCCTGGAGCGTGGAGTCGAGGAGGTCTTGGAGTGTGTGCGGGCCTTGATCTATGGACTCAACGCTAGGTCTGTCCAGCAGCGCCGCCGTCATGCCACCCTCCTGCACACCCCCACGACGCGGCCCAGGATCTCCACGTCGCGCGCGTAGATCGGCTCGAGCGCCTCGTTCTCGGGCTGGAGCCGCACGCGTGCCTTCTCCTTGAAGAAGCGCTTCACGGTCGCCTCGCCCTCGAGCATCGCCACGACGATCTCGCCGTTGGTGGCCGTGGTCTGCGGCCGGACCACCACGTAGTCCTTGTCGAAGATCCCGGCGTTCTTCATCGAGTCGCCCTTCACGCGCAGGACGAACTCGCCCTCGTCACCCCCCGCGATCTGTGGCACCGGCACGTACTCCTCGATGTTCTCGTCCGCGAGCACCGGCTGACCCGCGGCCACCTGACCCACGAGCGGCAGTCCGTTGGGGGTCACGACCGCCTTGGCCTTGTCGACCAGCACCTCGATCGCGCGCGGCTTGGTGGGATCGCGCTTCAGCACACCAAGCTTCTCGAGGTTCGCGAGGTGCGCGTGCACCGTGGACGACGACGTCAGCCCGATGGCCTTGCCGATGTCGCGAACGGTCGGCGGATAGCCGTGCTCGCGCGCGTATGTCTTCACGTACTCGAAGATCTCCTGCTGCCGCTTGGTGAGGGTGTTGATATCGACCATCAGACCTCCCGCCGAAGCCGAGTGAATTGACCTGATCCGAACATGTGTTCGCAGACTACCCTGGTCCTCGGACGGCATCAAGTGGTGGATCGCCCGCGTCTATACTCAGGCCGCTACGCGCCTGTGGCGGAACTGGTAGACGCGCAAGGTTGAGGGCCTTGTGGTCCGTTTGGACCGTGGGAGTTCGAATCTCCCTGGGCGCATTTATCCTGGCTGAGTCTGCACGGTGATACGAGCTCCTTTGCCGTCGTCGTGGACTGATTGGCGCAGACCTTCGAGGCCGGCCGGGTCACCGGTCGTCATCATTTTGTGGTGATAGGGCCGCGCAGAACGGGGCCCGCGTGCCTCTAACCGCGGGGCAACTCGCCGATCGGTATTGCCACGTCGCTCGCGGCGGCGAGGCGAATCAGCTTGCGCAGCTCCGGGCTGACGCCGATGGCGGGGAGGTGGACCTCGACCTCGACCGTCCCGGCGGCGCGGTCGACCACGCGCACCGCACCGAGCCGCTGGAGGAGATCCATCATCTGCCTGTTTTCGACGAGCATGAGCGCGGTGAAGGTGTCGATGCCCTCCTCGCGCGCGCGCATGGTGATCGCTTCCAGCAGGAGCGTGCCGAGCCCTCGTCCCTGCCAGTCGTCAACCACGGTGACCGCCACCTCGGCCGCGTCCGGGCGCGCCGGGTCACGCACGTAGCGGGCCACGCCGACCCCCTCGTTGCACTGCTCGTCGACCGCGATCAGCGCTTCGTGGTTGCGGTGGTCGATCTCGACCAGGTAGCGAACGGTTCGCTCGGACAGGTCGGGCGTCGGAGCCAGGAAGCGCCGGTAGCGCGACTCCGGGCTGAGGCGGCGAAACCCCCGCAACAGCAGCTCACTGTCCGAATCGCGGAGCCTGCGGATTAGGACTCGCGACCCGTCGCGGAGCGCGATCGGGGCTCCGATCAGCACGAGCTCCTCGCTCGGTGGAGTGGTTGCGCGACGCAGGGCGGGGTCCATATCCGGAAGCCTGGCAGCCGGCGGTGTGACCGGTCGTCATCCGTTTCTGACGATTTCCGGCGGGCGGCAGTCAGATCACATGGACTGCGTGATGACGGCTCACGTCGCTCGCCGCGACGCTCCGGGGAGTGATCGAACGACGCCGCCATCAAGATCCGGCGTACCGTCGTTTGCCCGCGGTGCGGCCTGAGAATCAAGACCGGGCGGCACGATCGAGCTCTCGTCGCACGGCCGCCAGCGCGGCCGGCAGGTGATCGAGCAGCTCAGCGATCGTGAGCTGAGGCTGTGACTGGTGAGCCACGAACGCGCCATCGAACGCTGCCAGCGCGAAATGCGCGAGGTGGTCCGCGGGGCCGCTCTCTGGATCGAGGGCGAAGACGATCTCCATCTGCTCGCGCAGGCGCTGGAGTGCAAGCTCCCGCACTCGGCTCACCACGCGATGGACCTCACCCTCGCCGGAGCTCATCGGCTGGGTGGCCATCACCACGAGGATCCGCAGGAAGTCCGGATGGCGGTCGAGGAGTGAACCCACCGTTTCGATCACCACGCGCAGGTGCTCCTGCCGGGGCCCGATGCGCCGGTCGAAATCCGGCAGCTCCGCGAAGAACCGCTCGGCGCCCCGCTTCATGACCGCCAGGAGCACGCCTTCCTTGGAGCCGAAGTAGTGATAGACGGAGCTTGCCGGAACGCCCGCCTCCTCGACGAGCGCTGACACCGTCGCCGCCTCGTAGCCGTGCTCCGCGATCAGCCGCTCCGCGGCGTCGAGCACCGCTTCGCGCGACCGCGCCCCGCGCCGATTCGGCGTCACGTCCCCGCTAGCTCGGAACGTCGAACTCACCGAGTGAATTGTAGTTGACATTCCATAACACTTCTGTAGCGTGCGTTCCAATGCTCCAGATGAGGATCCCCGTGCTGATCGTGGGCGGCGGCGGAGCCGGGCTGACCGCTTCGATGCTGCTCGCGCGCATGGGAGTCGACCATCTGCTCGTCAGCGCGCGGCCGTGGACCTCGGACCTGCCGAAGGCGCACGTGCTCAACCAGCGCGCGATGGAGGTGCTGGACGACTGCGGCGTGGCCGACGCGATCGCGGCGCGCAGCACGCCCGCCGAGCATATGCTCGCGACCGCCTATTACGCCGGCTTCACGGGACCCGACGACGACTACGGGACACGGCTCGCAAGGCTCGAGGCCTGGGGCGCGGGCGGGCAGAACGACAACTGGCGTGCGGCCAGCCCGTGGCGTCAGCTCAACCTGCCGCAGATCCGTCTCGAGCCGATCCTCAAGGCCGGCGCCGAGCGGCTCTCGCCGGGCCGGGTTCGCTTCAACCACGAGCTGCTCGAGCTCGAGCAGGACGACGACGGCGTGCGAGCGCTCGTGTGCGACAACGACACGGGAGAGCGGGTCTTCGTTCGATGCGACTACCTTCTCGGTGCGGATGGCGGGCGCTGCTGCGCCGGCCAGATCGGGGTGCGATACGAGGGGCTCGGCTTCGTGACGCAGACCGCCACGCTGCATTTGACGGCCGACTTCTCGCCCTGGGCGACCGATCCCGACGTGCTCATCCGGTGGATCGCCTCCCCGCAGACCGGCAGCCTGATCGTGATGGTCCCGATGGGCCCGGAGCGCTGGGGACCGGACTCGGAGGAGTGGGTGATCCACCTCAATTACCCCGTCGACGATCCCAGGGCGGAGTCGGACGAGCGGGTCGAGGCGGATGTTCGCACGGCCCTCGGCCTGCCCGATGCCCCGCTGACGATCCACAAGATCACGCGCTGGTCCGTCGATGCGGTGATCGCGTCGGCTTTCCGGGTCGGCCGCGTGTTCCTGCTCGGCGATGCGGCCCACCGACACCCACCTACCGGCGGGCTGGGTCTGACGAGCGCGATTCACGATGCACAGAACCTCTGCTGGAAGCTCGCGGCCGTTCTCGCCGGCCACGCTTCTCCCGACCTGCTCGACACCTACGAGGCCGAGCGGCGCCCGTGCGACGAACGCAACGCCCAGCGGTCGCTCGAGAACGCTGTCAACCACTTCGCGATCATGGACGCGCTCGGCGTCTCGCCGGACAACAGCCCCGACGAGAACTGGGCGAACCTGCGCCGGGTGTGGAGCGGCCTACCAGAGGACGCCGAGCATCGCGCCCGCGCGTTGCGCTCGCTGAGGATGCAGTCGATGGAGTTCGACGAGCTGAACGTCGAGTTCGGCTACGCGTACGACTCCGCCGCGGTAGTGCCCGACGGCAGCCCGGTCCCCCAATCGGCCGACGACATCCGCCTGTACGAGCCGTCCACCTGCCCGGGGGCTCCCCTGCCACACGCCTGGATCGAGGACGAGGACGGCCGGCGGCGGCCGCTCAAGGAGCTCGTGGCCCCGGGGCGCTTCCTGCTCATCGCCGGCGAGGACGGCGGCGCGTGGTGCGAGGCGGCGAGGCAGCTCGCCGCCGACGCAGGCATCCCACTCGACGCGGTGCGGATCGGGCATATCGACGGCGACCTCTACGAACCGCGCTGCATGTGGCTTCGCCACCGCGAGATAGGGCCAGATGGCGCGGTGCTCGTGCGCCCGGACCGGTTCGTCGGGTGGCGCAGCATGGGCGGCTGGGAGCGGCCCATCGACGAGCTCGCGGAAGCGCTGACTCAGATCCTCGCCCGTCCCGTCGGTGCACTCGCTGCCACGGGCTGACCCGACTGGAGAAACCCGAATGACCGATCTCATCCAACCGAAGTTCCACCACCTCAATCTGAAGACGACGCGGCTCCAGGAGATGATCGACTTCTACGCGCTGCTGGTAGGCGCCGAGGTCGTGCATCGGGACGCGGTCGGCGCATGGCTCAGCACTGACGAGGCGAACCACCGGATCGCGCTGCTGGCCTTCCCGGACTTCATCGACGACCCGGAGAAGGACCGGCACACCGGACTCCATCACGCCGCATTCGAGTACGGAAGCTTCGACGAGCTCAACGCGAGCTTTCGCCGGCTCAAGGACGCCGGGGTGGAGCCGGCCTTCTGCATCGACCACGGCATGACCTTCTCGTACTACTACGCGGACCCCGACGGGAATCACGTAGAGCTCCAGGTCGACGTATTCGGCGACTGGGCGAAGTCCACGGCTTGGATGAAGACCTCCGAGGACTTCAAGGCCAACCCGATCGGCCAGTTCGTCGACCCTGCCACCGTCGCGGCCGATCATGCCGCGGGGGCGACCTTCGAAGAGATTCACGCGAAGGCGATGAGCGGCGCATACGCGCCGGCCCAGACGCCGGTCGCCGTACCGGAGCCGTCGTCATGAGGTTGTGCAGGTTCGGCGCCTGGGATGGCGCCTCGGTCGGCCTTGTGGAGAACGGGGCTGTCTATGACCTCCGGGCGCTGGGGCCCAGCCTGCTGAGCGATCCCGCGGCTGCGCTCGCCGCCGGCGCGGAGCACCTCACCGAGATCGCCGCACGCGCCCCCGCCCGCGCTCTGGAGGAGGTCACGCTGCTCGCGCCGGCGCAGCCGAAGAAGTTCCTCGGGATCGGCCTCAATTACGCGGACCACATCGCCGAGAGCGGCATGGACGCGCCCGACTTCCCCATCTTCTTCAACAAGCAGGTCACCTGCGTCGTGGGTCCGGACGCGGACGTCCACATGCCGCGCGTCTCGAGCCTGCTCGACTACGAGGGCGAGCTCGCCGTCGTGATCGGCGCGCGCTGCCGCCATGTCCCCGTGGACAGGGCGCACGAGGTCATCGCCGGCTACACGGTCGCCAACGACGTCTCGGTGCGCGACTGGCAGATACGCACCCCGACGATGACCCTGGGCAAGTCGTTCGACACCCATGGGCCGCTCGGCCCTTGGCTCGTCACGCCGGACGAGATCGGCGACCCCCACGCGCTCGGGATCAGGACGTACGTCAACGACGAGCTCAGGCAGGACGGCAACACGAGCGAGATGATCTACGACTGCTTCCAGCAGGTCGCCCACCTGTCGGAGGCGTTCACGCTGGAGCCGGGCGACGTCATCGCGACCGGCACTCCGGCTGGAGTCGGGGCCGTGCGTCAGCCGTTCCCGGAAGGGCTGCTGAAGGTCGGCGACACCGTCCGCGTCGAGATCGATCGGATCGGCTCGCTCACGAACACGGTCATCGATGAACCCGACGGCTTCGTCGCCGAGCCGACGGACGCCGCGACGGCATGCGCGCTCTCAGTCCTCAGCTGATCGAGTTCCTCGATGCCCACCGCGTCGGCGTGCTCGCCACGGTCGACGAGGTGGGAATGCCGCGCCAGTCGGTCGTCTACTACGTGCGAGAGGACGAGCGCCTCCTGATCTCGACGGAGTCGAAGCGACTCAAGGCGCGCGACGTCCGCCGGTCGGGGTGGGCGTCGTTGTGCGTCCTGGGACACGAGCGGCCCCATCCATCAGCGGTCTTCTCGGGCCCGGCCGAGATTCTCACGGAGAACATCGGCCCGGCGACGGCCGCGATCATGCAGCGCATCGCCGGCATGCCGGAGCCTCCGCCGCCGGAGAGCGACGAAGCGTTGGCCGCCGTCGACCGGGTCATCCTCGCGATCACGATCGAGGTCGTGCGCGCTGTGAACTACCTGCCGGCCACGGCGGGCAGACGGGCCTAAGGTGCCAAGTGAGCGCCGGGTGCTGGGGAAGCTCGTCGCCCGATGGGTTGGAAGCAAGCGGGGCATATTCGAGCTCGCGGACGGAAGCCAGGTCGAGCTCGAGGGCCCGGTTGAGTTCGACTCACCCGATTCGCCCGGGCCGGGAGACAAGGCATTCGTCGTCATGAACGAGAGCGGTCGACCAGTGCGGTGGGAACCCTACTTCGCCGCGCGCGCTCGGCAGGCACGCGAGTAGTCCGCCCGGGCATCGTCTGCAAACCAGAAGATGACCACCGATACGGACACGCTTTCGACGAGCCTTTCTTTGAAGGGTTCCGGCAGGCGGTCGTCTCGGTCAGCGCTTCTCGGGCAGTGCCTCGAGTAGCCGCGTCGCCTCGTCGGCGGCGTCCGCCTCGACCTGAAGGTCGTAGCGATCCGCCTCGAGCGCGAGGCCGAGACGAAGTCACGCCGCCCGCCGCTGTTCGCGTACTGGAGGATGGCTCCGAGCGGAGCGGCAAACACGGCCCCTACGACGACCGCGTACAGCACCAGCCCGCCGAAGTCGGGTCCCGTGAAGAAGATCCCGAAGAGGAGCGCGAACAGTAGCCCGAGCATGGCTCCCTCGCCCGCGCCGATCAGCGCGGCGCGTCCGGTGGTCATGCGCCCGGTCACCTGCTCCACCGAGCGCAGGCCCCGGCCCACGATCGCGCTGCGCTCCACGGCAAAACCCTGGTCGGAGAGCCAGTCGACGGCCCGCTCGGCCTCCGCGTAGGTCGAGTACGACGCGACGGCGTCGTCGGCCCGTTTGGTGAGTCGCTGCGGGTTGTCTGAGACGGCCACTTGTTCTCCTCTGGTCGTTGGTTGCCGTTCAGTCACGCAGCTTGGGCCACGCGAGGGTGAGTGGTCATCACGCATCTCGTGTGATTCCGCGTCAGGCAGCTTCACGCCAGCCATCGTCGTGGCGCAGTCTGGCCGCGTCCTGCTCGGAGCTGCGGTCGGTCGGCATGCCGGACGTCTGGCCGGGATCGACGGCGGCGAGCGTCTTTCGCAGCTTGAGCTCCGGCAGCAGCCACGAGATCAGGAAGGCGAAGGCGGCGACCGGCGCCGCGGCCAGGAATACGGTCTGGAGGGCGTCGGCGTACGCATGGATGACGGCGTCATGTGTCACGGTGGAGAGCCGGCTCAGCGCGTCGGGGCTCAGTGTCTCGCTGCTGACGCCGGCCGGCAGCGCCGCCCCGCCGAGATAGAGCGCGATGTTCGCGCTCAGGCGGTTGGAGAAAATCGAGCCGAACACCGTGGTGCCGAACGACCCGCCCATCGAGCGGAAGTAAGTCACCCCGGAGGTGGCGGCACCGAGATCCTTGTGTTCGACGGCGTTCTGAGTGGCGATGACCGTCACCTGCATCACCGATCCGAGCCCCATGCCGAACACGAACATGTACAGCGAGGCGTCGAGCCAGCTGGTGTCGGGTCCCAGGCGCGACAGCAGGACCAGGCCGATCGTCATCAGCGCGGTGCCGACGATCGGGAAGATCTTGTAGTGCCCGGTGCGGCTGATCAGCTGCCCGGAGCCGACCGAGGTGAGCAGCAGCCCGACCATCAACGGCAGCAGCCGCAGGCCGGCGACGGTCGGGTCGACCCCCTTGACGATCTCGAGATAGACGGGGAGGAACGTGATGGCGCCGAACATCGCGAAGCCGACGACGAAACCGAGCGCGCTGCTGACTCCGAAAACCCGGTTCTTGAACAGACGCAGAGGCAGGATCGGCTCTTCGGCGCGCCGCTCGGCGGCCAAAAACAGCCCGAGCAGGGCGACGCCGGCGATACCGAGGGTCACGATCTGCGGCGATCCCCACGCCCAGGTCGTCCCGCCGAGGCTTGTCATCAGCACCAGGCAGGTCGTGCCGGCCGCCACCAGCATCGCGCCCAGGTAGTCGATCACGTGGGAGACACGGCGCTGCGTCGCCGGGAGGAACGCGCCCGTGACCAGCAGTGCGACAACGCCGACCGGGAGGTTGATGTAGAAGACCCACCGCCACGAGGCGTTGTCGACGAGCAGCCCGCCGACCAACGGCCCGAGTACGCTGGCCACGCCGAACAGCGCGCCGAACAGCCCCTGGTAGCGACCGCGGTTGGCCGGCGCGACCACGTCGCCGACGATCGTCTGGGCGCCGATCATCAACCCTCCCCCGCCGATCCCCTGCAGCGCCCGGAAGGCGATCAGCTCGCCCATCGACCCGCTCAGGCCCGACAGCGCGGAGCCGACGACGAAGATCACGATGGCGGCCTGGAACAACCGCTTCCGGCCGTACATGTCGCCGAGCTTGCCCCACAGCGGCGTCGACGCCGTCGACGCCAGCAGATAGGCGGTCACGATCCACGACAGGTGCGAGGCGCCTCCCAGCTCGCCGACGATCGTCGGCAGTGCCGTCGCCACGATCGTCTGGTCGAGAGCGGCGAGCAGCATGCCGAGCATGAGCGCGCCGAGGACGAGCCACAGCCGACGCCCCTCCAGGGCCACTGGACCTGACACCTCGCTTGATACTGGTTGGGCCATGGACTTCATGCTCGACGCGGGTTGGGTGACGCGTCGTCACACGCTTTGTGTGATCTGGTCAGGCCGTGGCGCGCGCGGCGCGCAGCGGCGCCGGCGTGAGGGCGGCCGCGACGATCACGAGCAGGAAGGCGAAGCTCTGGACCGCGACGCCGAGCGGGTTGCTCGCCATCGGGTCGCCGAAGACGAGGATGCCGCCGCTGACGGCGCACACGTTGGCCGCGGCGGTCGTGAGGGTGATGACCGGCACCGCGGCGCCCTTCTGAAGCCCGCGTGCCGACGCGTAGAAGGCGATGACCGAAGCCAGCCCGCATGTGACGAGCCAAGGCGAGACGAGCCCATGGAACCCTTCGTCCCCGAACGAGGTCGTGAGCGCCTTGATCGCCACGTCGGAGACGCCGAACAGGATGCCGGCGGCGGTGCCGAGCATCACCCCCTGCTGCTGCTGTGAGCCGAGGCGCGGCGACAGAGCCAGACACGTTCCGATGAAGAGCAGCGCCGGCTCAAAGGCGATCATTCCGGCCGTCGAGTAGCCGGCGTGGGAAGCGCCACCCTGAGGAAGCGTCACCACCAGGAGCACGAGTCCGAACGCGGTCAGCCCGACGCCGGCCCACTGCCGGGTGCCAACCGTGAAGCCGAAGGAGCGCTCCGCGAGGACGGTCAGGAAGACGAGACCTCCGGCGATCACCGCCTGCACGACGGACAGCGGCGCGAGCACCAAGGCGGCGACGTGGAGCGCCCAAGCGGCCGCCGCCACGAGCATCCCGACCGCGAACCACTTGGAGCGGAAGAGGCCGGCAGCGCTTCGGACCGGGTGCTTCAGGCTTACGTCCGGCGCGGCACAGGCGCCCCGATGCTTGAGGAGAAAGCCCACGTTCGTCGCGAGCGCGCATAGGAGCGCGAGCACTATGCCGGCTTGGACGATCACTTGGATGACGCCCTGTCATAAGCGGAGGGCGGCGGCGCGCCCGGAGGGTGCGCGCCGCCGGCTCCGCTCGGAGCTATGAGCTAGCTCCCGCCTTGGGCCGATGGAGCTTCGCCTTCAGCTCCTCGACCTTGGCGTGTGCGTCTGACTTGGTCTTCTCGACGCGAGCCTTGTGCAGCTCCTTGCGAGCCTCGTGCTCGGCCTTGCGCTGCGCCTCCTGGGCCGCGGCGATCTCCTCCTCGACGTCGACGACCGGCCGGCGCATGACCTCGCCACCCAGCCGCGCCATCGCGGCGTCGATGACCTCGGGGCTCTGCTCGGTGACCTGAGCGAGGAGCGCGGTCCTGGTCGGCTGGATCTCCTTCGAGATCTCGCCGAGGACCGACTCCGTCGTGTCGACCTCATTGATGTCGAACAGCGATCCGACGAGCATTCCGTACGCCCCTCCGATCAGCATGCCGAGCGGGCCGCCGATGATTCCGACGAGCAGGCCGATGAGGCCGCCGCTCGCGGTGCCGACGTAGGGGTCTTCACCGACGTCGCTCTTGGCGTCGACGCGGCCCTCGCCGTCACGCGTGACGACAGCAGCGCCCTCGATCTTGATCTGGTCCTGCGAATCGAGCTGCTTCAGGTCGGTGAGCGCCTGGTAGGCGTTCTTGTCGTTCTCCGGATCTTCGCCGAAGGTGACCACCAGCACGTTGTCCGGTGAGAAATAGTCAGGGGTCACTGGGACCTACCTTTCCTTGAGTGTGTGTAGGGAACGGTGCAAGGCTCCCAACGACCCGTGTGAGCGGTCATCACACACTTCATGTGATTGTGGGAGTCTCTTTTGGGATTTGGCCCGGACCCATCAGCAGACTCGATCGCCAGTCGATCGGTTCATTTCGCGACCCGCTCTGTTCGAGCGGCTGTCGGCGGTCGCTCCGGGCTCGGTGGCGCTCGTCTGTGCCCCGGCGGGAAGCGGGAAGACGATCCTCCTGCGCTCATGGGCAGCGGCAACGGGCCAGACCGTCGCCTGGGTCACGGTCGAGCGCGGCGAGCGTGATGCGCAAGGCTTCTGGCTTCACCTGATCGACGCCCTCGCCGATGCGTCCGGCGACGAGGTCGTCGAGCGGGTCAGCCCAGCGCCGAGCTTCGCGGGGGCGGTGGTGGTCGAGCGACTGCTGGACCAGCTCGGTCGGCTCGAGGAGCCGCTCGCGCTGGTGATCGACGACCTGCACGAGCTCGACTCCGACGACGCGCTCGCATGGCTGGAGACGCTGCTCACGCGGCCGCCGACACAGCTCCGGGCGCTCGTCGCGACACGCGAGGAGCCGAACCTCGGCCTACACCGCCTGAGGGTCGCGGGTGGGCTGACAGAGCTGCGCGGCCCCGAACTGCGCTTCTCGCTCGATGAAACCCGCGCCCTGCTCGGTGCCAGCGGGATCACGCTCTCAGATACAGGTCTCGCATTGCTGTACGAACGCACCGAGGGATGGCCGGCCGGCCTTCGCCTGGCAGCCATTTCGCTGACCGCGCACCCGGACCCCGAGCGCTTCGTGTCCGAGTTCTCCGGCAGCGAGCGGACCGTCGCCGGCTACCTCCTCGCCGAGGTGCTGGACCGCCAGTCACCCGAGGTGCGCGAACTCCTCCTGCGCACGTCGATCCTCGAGCGCGTCAGCGGCCCGCTGGCCGACGCACTCACCGGCTCCACCGGAGCCGAGGCGATCCTTCAGGGCCTCGAAGATCAGAATGCCTTTGTCACGGCACTCGACGCCGCCCGTACGTGGTTCCGCTGCCACCACCTGTTCGCCGATCTCCTGCGTCTCGAATTGCGGCGTGTTTCACCGGCGACGATCCCGTCGCTGCACCGCGCGGCGGCCGCCTGGCACGAAGAGCACGGCGATATCGCGGACGCCGTGCGCCACCACCAGGCAGCCGGTGACTGGGCATCGGCTGCGCGCCTGCTGGTGGACCACTACCTCCCGCTCACGATGGACGGCCGCGGCGACACCCTGCACGCGCTGCTTGGGGCCTTCCCCCCTGACGCCCATCTCGGCGACGGAAATCTCGCGGCCGCGCTCGCGATCGACAGCATCTTGCACGGCCTGCTCGACGAGGCCGAGGCGCAACTGGACGTCGCGCGGCTGCTCGCCGATGAAACTCCGGCAGAGAGACGGCGCGTGTTCGAGGTGTATCTGGCCGTCATCCAGGCGGAGCTCGCCCGCCGGCGCAGCGACCTGGCCAAAGCTCAGGAGGCAACGCGCGGACTCGAAGCGGCGCGCAGCGCCACTCCGGAGGCCAACCAGCTCCCCGTACGGCCTGATTACTGGGCACTCGCGCTCATGAACCTGGGCATCGCCGAGCTCTGGGCCGGCCGGCCTGAGGAGGCGCGGCAGCACCTCGAGGACGCGCTCAGCCACACCCGCCGGATCGCGCGGCCGTTCATCGAGGTCGGCTGCCTCGCGCACCTCGCGATCGCGGCGCCGCTAACGGGGCGGCCGCTGCCGCTCGCGCTCGAGCTGAGCGAGCGGGCACTCGCGATTGCCGAGGAGCACGGCTGGACGACCCAGTCGATGACGACCGGCGCCTTCGCGATGGCCGGCATGGCGCTCGTGCTTATGGGACGCTTCGACGAAGCCGAGCGCCATCTCGCTCGCGCAGAGGAATCGCTACACGCGGCAGCCGACCCGGCGATCGAGGTCGTGCTCCAACACGCCCGCGGCATGCTGCGCTTTGGCGAGGGCCGTTTCGACGAAGCGCTGGCGGAGTTCGCGCGCGCGCAGGGCGCGGAAAGGCTGCTCGCCAGCCGCCACGTGTTCACGGTGGACGTGCACGGCCGGGCTCTTCAGGTACGGGTGCGGATGGGCGACACGGACTCCGCTGGGCATGCGCTCGCCGCTTTGAGCCCGGAGCAGCGCGAGCGCGCCGGCATGCGCATCGCGCTCGCGGCTCTGGAGCTCGACAGGGACGCTCCGGAGCAGGCTGTTGAGGCGCTGGCGCCGGTGATCGACGGCTCTGCCCCGGCGCTGTATGAGCGCTGGGCGCGCGCCGAGGCACTGCTGCTCGACGCCGCAGCACGCGATCGCCTCGGCGACCGGGGGGCCGGCGAGCAGTCGCTGGAGCAGGCGCTCGACCTCGCTGAGCCCGAGGGTTTGATCCTGCCGTTCCTGCTCTGGCCGAGCCGGGAGCTCCTCGAGCATCACCCGAAACACCGGACCGCCCACGCGACGCTGATCCGGGCGATCCTCGACACGCTGGCGGGGCGTGCCGGCCCTGAGCGCCGGGCGGCGGCACCGTTGCGCGACGAGCTGAGCGAAGCGGAGCTGCGCGTGGTGAGGTACCTGCCGAGCAACCTGACCGCCTCTGAAATCGCGTCGGAGCTCGTGGTGTCCACCAACACCGTCCGGACGCACATGCGGCACATCTACGCGAAGCTCGACGCGCACACGCGCAGCGAGGCCGTCGCTCGCGCGCGCGAGCTCGGCCTGGTCTCACCTGGAACGGTGCGCCGCTGACCTAACGCGACGTTCGCCACGGGCCAGGGACCGGGGCGGCGGCAGGTGCTGCCGTCGCCCCGGCGCCGATCTGGCCTCTTACAGCTCCTCGCGCAGCTCGCGAATCGCGAACGCCCGCGAGATGTTCGTAATGCCCTCCATCAATGCCCAGATCCCGGCGAAGACCAGGAGCACGTAGGCCTTGTGGATGTAGAACTGCCCGGACGTCCAGAAGGCGAGCCCCGTCATCAGGATCCCGGAGATGAGCCCCAGCCACCAGAGTGGATTGATCGGCCGCTCCAGGAACGAGCGGACCATCCACCACAAGCCGACCATCAGGAAGAGAAACCCGAGGACGTCGGCAAGGCCGGCGAACGTGTCGGCCGGGTTGGCGAAGCAGGCCACGGCAGAAACCAGGAAAAGACCGCCGATCAGGGCCCAGGCCCAGCGCATCGGCACTTCCAACCTTGCCAACGCGATGTTCTGGATGCCGGCCCCCAGGAACATGAATCCGACGAGGATGCCGACCGTGGTCACGGAGGCGTTGTCGAACTGGAGAATGACGAGCGCGACGGTAACCCACGCGATCCCCGCGGCGAGCAGGACCCACCAATAACCGGTGAACCTGCGGGCAAGGTCGCGAACCGAGGGTATGCCGGACGCTTCGAACTGCGGTGTAGCGGCGTAGTCGCTCATGATGACCTCCTAGGTCTCGTTGTTGTCGCGACGGATAGTCGGGGCAAGATGTGTGAGCCGTCGTCACGCGTTTTGCGTGATTGAGCGCACGGCGATGTCACAGCGGCACCTGCCAGCCCATCGTGATCGTCCGCTCGTAGGGCAGCCGGAAGTACTCGACCGCGCTGGCCGCGTTTCGCGCGATCGCAACGAACAGCCGCTTGCGCCACCGACGCATTCCCGGGGCGTCGGTCACGCGGATCGTGATACGCGACAGGAAGTACGTCGCGCGGTCCAGGTCGATGTCGCACTCGAGGCCCTTCTTCGTGGCGAGACGGAGTGCCTCGGGGATGTCCACCTGCTCCTGGAAGCCGAAGCGCGCGGTTACGTGAGCGATGGAGTCGTCGTCGTATCCGAGGTCGTCCACGGTGACGCGGTCCTCGGGGCGCACGCGCGGGACGTTCGCGGACCGTGCGGTCACGATCACCACCTGGTCGTGCAGCACGTGGTTGTGCTCCACGTTCGCCCTCAGCGCGAGCGGCGTCGTTTCCGGGGAAGCGTTGAGGAACACGCCGGTGCCGGGCACGCGTGGCAGCGGCGGATCGATCGCGTGCAGTTCGTCCACGAACGCCCGCAGCGGGCCCTCCTCGCGGGTGCGGTTCGTGGCCACGATCGCTCGCCCACGGTTCCACGTCGTCATCAGCGCGTACAGGCCGATCCCGATCGCAAGCGGCAGCCACCCGCCCTGGTCGACCTTGGTCAGGTTCGCCGCGAGGAACACACCCTCGAGTGGAAGGAAGACCGCGGCAAAGGCGGCGATCAGCGAAGGCCGCCAGCGCCAGCGCCAGCACGCCACGGCGAGGAAGAGGACGGTGGTGGTCACAAAGGTGCCGCTGACGGCGATCCCGTATGCGCTCCCGAGCCGCGCCGACGACCCAAATGCGACGACGACAGCAGCCACAAACACGAGGAGCGCCCAGTTGACGGCCGGCACATAGATCTGGCCCTCGGCGTGAGGTGACGTGTGGTGAATGGTCATGCGCGGCAGGAAGCCGAGCTGCACCGCCTGTCGCGACAGCGAGAACGCCCCCGAGATCACCGCTTGGGAGGCGATCACGGTGGCGACCGTCGCGAGGGCGACCATGGGAAGCTGCGCCCAGCTCGGCACGAGCAGGAAGAACGGGCTCGCGGCGGCATCCGGATCGTGGAGGATCAGCGACGCCTGACCCAGGTAGTTCAGCGTCAGCGCTGGGAGCACGATCAAGAACCATGCGCGGCGTATGGGCGCGCGGCCGAAATGGCCCATGTCCGCATAGAGAGCCTCCGCGCCCGTGATGGCGAGCATGACGGCGCCCATCGCCACGAACGCAACCGAGGGCCGGTCGACCGCGAACTGAACGGCGTAGCTCGGCGACAGCCCCTTGACGATCCCGGGGTGAGCGACGACCTCCCGGGCCCCGAAGACGGCAAGGGCCGCGAACCACAGGGCCATCACCGGACCGAAGACGCGTCCGACGGCGCCTGTGCCCCACCGCTGGACCGCGAACAGCAGCGTGAGGATCGCGACCGCGCCCGGCACTATGAGGTGGGACAGGCCGGGCGCGGCTACGTCCAGCCCCTCCATGGCCGAGATGACCGAGATAGCGGGCGTGATGACGCTGTCGCCATAGAAGAGCGCCGCGCCGAAGACGCCGAGGGCGACCAGCGCCGTGCTGCTCTTCCCGGCGGCCAGCGCGGCCCGCCGCACGAGCGCGGCCAGCGCCATGATCCCGCCCTCGCGGTCGTTGTCGGCACGCAGGACGAACGTGACGTACTTGACGGAGACGATGACTGTGATCGACCAGAAGACGAGCGAAACGACCCCGTAGACGGCTTGCTGCGTGAACCCGACGACGCCGCCGCTGAGCGCGAACACGATCTGGATCGCGTACAGCGGGCTGGTGCCGATGTCGCCGAAGACGACCCCGAGCGCGGGCAGCGTCAGCCCCGCTGACGCGGACCGCCGCCGCACGCGCATGCGAGCCGCCGGTCTGACGAGGCTCTGCGCGCTGGAGACCATGCGGCGGAGCCTGCGGGATGCCGCCCGGCCTGTCGATCTCGGATCGCTATCACGTGAGCGTGATTTGCTGCTCGGCGCCGCGTTCGCGACCTTACGGTGCGGCGATACACAGCGTCGACATCGACGGCGTTCTCCCAGGTGTCCGCCGCACGGCGCGCCGCGCTCCGATCGCTCGGAACGGCGTGAGCGACGCCGAGGACATGGAGCAGGACGCCACGGTCGGTGTGCTCCAGGCGGCCCGAAGCGTGGCGAAGCGGTTGCCACGCTCGGGCTCGAAGCTATCGCCCGGGTGAGCCAGATCCGGTCCGAGGCCATGGAGCGCCTCAGGAGCCTCGCTCCGGAACTCCGCCGGGCGGCGTGACGCCGAGCCGTCAGGGCCGCCCGCTCACGCTGCTCGTCGCGTGCACGCTTGCCTGTGCGCTGCCGGTCGGCTGCGGCGGCTCAGACGATGCACCGAGCAAGTCGTCCGATCCGGTGGTCCGGCGCGCGCAGGCCGACGCCCAGTGCGCGCTCACCTCGTTGAGCGGCTACCCCGCAACGCTCAGCACGACGATGAGCAGCGGTATCGCCACGCGTGCCGAACCGGTGTGACGCATTGTCCTCCCGGCCTACGCTGGCTGCTGCTCCGCGGCGTCCGCGGCGGCGATTCGAGCTCTTCTGCCCGCGGTGAGCTCCTCCGCGAGGATCTGGAGGCTGGCTGCGATCGGGACCCCGATGACCGCCCCTATGAGCCCGAACAGTGCCCCGAACGCCAGGACGCTCACCAGCACGGTGAAGCCGGACACCTGGGCCGCCCTCCCGATGATCGTCGGCTGCAGGACGTAGTTCTCGATCTGCTGGTAGACCACCATCACGATCAGGAAGACGATTAGCGCTTCGAGACTGACGGACAGCGCGACGATCCCGATGATGATGCCGGCGATCGTGGCCCCGATGGTGGGGATCAGGTCGAGGATCCCCGCGATCAGGGCGAGGGCGAGCGGGTACGGCATGTCGAGGATCAGCGAGGTGACGCCGTAGACGGTCCCGCAGACCAGCGAGATCACCAGGTTGCCGAGCATGTAGCGCGAGGTCGTGTGGATGATGCGGTCCGTGACATCCAGGAAGCGCTCGCGTTTCTCGCGGTACAGCAGACCCCCGATCCAGTCCCGCACGCGCGGTTCGTCGATCAGCCCGAACAGCGTCAGGAAGATGACCGAGAAGAACAGCGTGACCGCTCCGAACGCCGAGACCCCCACGTCGGCCACGCCGCCCGACACCGTGCCGACCCCCTTCGTGATGTCGCTCGCGTGGTCCGTCAGCGTGTCGAGCGAGCCACTCCCCCCGTTGATGACATTGCCCAGATCGCTGTGTCTGACGCTGTCAAGGATCTGCGGCAGGTCGTCGCTGAACCCACGCACCGCGTCACTCAGCGCCTGTACGACCACGAGCACCACGGCGCCGATGACGACGAGGGTGCCCAGGACCAGCACGGTCGAGCACAGCGCCCGGCTCCAGCGCAGCCGACGCTCCATCGCCGTCGCCACGGGCGATAGGACGGCCACGCTGAAGACGGACACGAAGATCATGAGGAGGACGCTGCCTATCGACGCAAGCGCCCACGCGATGGCGACCGCGGCGGCGATGAGCAGGATCGACCGGATCGATACCGACAGCTCGACCTCGGTGCGACGAGTGGGACCTGGACCCGAGGGGGACTCTGCCGCGGCCATTCGGTGTTCATACCACCTGGGCACTGGGTCGTGATCGCAACAAAGACTCGGTTGATCGCTGGATCGTCATCTACCTGACCGATCCGGCGGGATCGACCGTGGAGCGCATTCGGGAGCTGATGGTCCGGGAACCCGAGAGCGCCCATCGACGAGTGTCGCGGGGGCCGTGGCTGGCCGTTTCCGGCACGCCGCCTGCGCCGATCAGGCCCAGGAGCCGATAGCGCTCGCCGTTCGCCAGCGCGTCGGCGTAGCCTCGAGCGGCGGCTTCCTCTCGATCCAGCGCCGCCGCGTACGCCGCGAAGCCCCGGCCCTCCTCGCCGGCGGGTGCGCCTGCCCACCTCGCGTACGCATCCGCGACCGCGGCGGGTTCCTCGCGCCAATCCAGATACAGATCGGAGCGCGACCAGTACGGGTTTGACCGAGACCAGCTGATCGCCAAGATCAAGGTCTCGCTCGGCGGCCGCGCGGCCGAGAAGGTGGTCTACGACAAGGTCACCACCGGCGCGGAGTCGGACATCCAGAGCCTTACGAAGATCGCGCGCGGGATGGTGAGCCGCTGGGGCATGAGCGACGCGATCGGGCCGCTCGCCGTCGGCGACGGCCGCGAGGACGGCGTGCTGCTGCAGGGCGGCTCGCCGGTCTCGCCCGCGACGCAGCAGACGGTGGACGATGAGACGCGCCGAATCGTCGAGGACGCCGAAGAAGAGGTCATCGACCTGCTCGAGAGCGAACGGGCGCGGCTGGATGCGCTCGCCCACGCGCTGATGGAGCGCGATTGGACCAGCCCGACGCGTACCGGGTCGCAGACGTAGCGCAGCGCACCGGCTCAGCGGCGGTCCCCGCCTGAGCGCGCGCGAGGGCCGGCGGCGATTCTTACGCGGAGCGCTTTCGGACGGATGCTGAATTGAAGTGTGGCGGGCAGCTCGACCGCCTCTCCGTCCAGGCCGGCGGCCACGGCGTCGCCGGCGGTCACCTCCAGGGAGCGCGTGGTCCATCCGCGCCCGGGGGGACCGGGGACACCGCCCGGCCTGTACAGCAAGATGACTCCGAGCTCGCCGCTGTCCAGCGCCCGGCGCGGCCCCCGCCCGGGTGGGCGACGTATCGCGTAGGGGTTGTTCGACACCAGGACGACGGCGGGATCGGCGTGGACGACGCCACGCTCGTCCACGACGCGCACGCCCGGCACCTCCGCGCTCGGACCGAGCACCTCCGCCGCGGTCTCGAACAGCGTGCGCGCTTTTGCATTGCGATAGCCCTCCCGCTGCACGGCCGCGGCGTAGACACCGAGCGAGACGTTGTTCAGGAACGGCCGGCCGTTCACATCGCCGAGGTCGATCCGCGCTTCGAGCGCGTCGGTGAACGCGTCGAGCGCACCGACGAGGTCCTTGGGGTCCAGGCCGAGGTCGCGGGCGAAGTGGTTGCGGGTCCCGGCGGGAATGCAGGCGAACGGGATTCCGTGAGCGGTTGCGGCGGACGCCACGACCGACAGCGATCCGTCTCCGCCGGCCATGCCGAGCACGTCGGCGCCGCCCGCCGCCGCCTCGGCGGCGAGGGCGGCGAGGTCATCGCCCGGATCGAGGAGGACCGCCTCGATGCCCCGTTCGCGGGCCGCGTCGGCCAGCCGCGCGCGGCTGGCCCTCCCGCCGCCGGACCTTGGATTGATGAGCAGCACCGGCCGCCGCGACGCGTCCGCGCGCACCCAGCTGTGCCGGTACCGAGTCGGCACCGGTAGGTTCACCGCGTGTCCCCAGACGTCGGCAAGGACGGGCGATGATGTGGGCAGATGAGCTGGATAGGCTCGACGTGGCCGTCTACGCGGCGATCGCGGCGACGCCGACGCCCACGATGGACGTTGCGCTTCGCCGGCTCTCCCGCGCCGCCAACCACTCGCGGCTGTGGCTGGGCTGTTCCGCGCTGCTCGCGGGATTCGGCGGCAAGCGCGGCCGCCGCGCCGCCGAGAACGGGCTGGCATCGGTTGCGCTGACGTCGGCCGTGGTGAACCTGGTCCTCAAGCCGCTCGGCAACCGGCGCCGCCCCGACAGGCACATGCACGACGTCCCGGTCGCCCGCCAGGTGGCGATGCCGCGCTCCACGTCGTGGCCCTCGGGCCATGCCGCTTCCGCCTTCGCCTTTTCGGCCGGCGTGAGCGCCGCGTGGCCGCAGGCGGGGATACCGCTCAGCGTCGTGGCCTCGCTCGTCGCCTACTCGCGCGTCCACACGGGTGTCCACTATCCCTCGGACACGATCGCGGGGACCGCCAGTGGGGTCGCACTCGCCCCGGTGGCCGTCGCGGCACTCGAGCGCCGGCGCGGGTCCGGGTAGGTGCGAAGAGGAAGCGGCATGTGGAAATGATGTCGGTCCCCCGTCGCGGGACCGATCGCTCATGCTGCTCAGGCGAGCTTCCCGGCTTGTTGATCGCGAGCGCCCGTGTTCGAAACTGTCGAGATGCTCCATGGCGCCGCACCGGCCGGGCCGCGTGTGTGCAACTGCACGCGGCTACTGCTGACGGAGGACACCTGCCTGCGCTGCGGGCGGCCTCCGGCGCTCGTGCTCGCGCCCGCCGAGCCACCACCGAAACGTCAGGTCGAGTGGGGCCGGGCGCAGGTGCTGCGGGCCTTCGAGGCCTTCATGTTCTTCCGAGGCCGCGCCCCGGTGCCCGCCGACTGGAGCAAGCGCATGGACCACTGGCCGCCGCTCGAGACGGTCGAGGCGATGTTCGGGAGCGTCGAGGCGGCGGCCGCCGCCGCACGACCGGAGAGGAGTCGCACCAATGTCAAGGGATAGCAGCGCGTCGTCGCGCAAGTTCCTTCCGCACCTCGAGCGGCTGTGGGACGCGTGGGCGTTCGCGGCGGTCGAGGTCCAGCTCACGTGCGACGCCTGGAAGCACGCGGCACGCGACGTGAAGGCCATCGCTTATGCAAGCTACCGCGCCGCGCTGGCCCGCGAGGAGCAGGCGGCGGCGCTCCTGGCGCACGCCTGCGCCTGAGAGGCTGGAGTACGCCGCGTGCGGTACGCCGAGTCGGAATTGCGCACGTCGCGGTAGCCGGAATAGCCGCCTCTAGTCCGACGACAGCCGACCCGCGCGGAGCCAGGATGGGTCCATGAACTTCACCGAGATACGGACCCAGCTCGCCCGGCTTCATCTCGAGCGGATCGACGCTACCGAGATAGGGCTCGGGCAGAACGATGCGTACATGGCCGACCTCGAGGAGGAGATTCTCGAGTGCCGCACTCGCCTGGTGAGCGCGGCGGTCACCGAAGCCGCGGTCGCGCGGGCTGAGCACGCGGGCAGGCTTCTGGGCTGAGCCCCTAGCCGGGTGAGTCGCGCAGGTAGGCAAGGATGGCCATCCTGCCGACGACCTCCGGGTCTAGAGCGCTCCCGCCGGCGGCGACACGCTCGACCGCGTCGATGAAGGCCTCCACTTCGCCCACCCGCTCCCGTGCGGAGCAGGTCCTCCGCGTCGCCCGCCTGCGCGACGACCTCGCAGCCCGACTCGGCCAGAAGGCGCGCGATGCCCTCGCGCAGTAGGACGTCGTCCTCGCCGATGACCACCCGAAGCCCTTCTGCCACGGCGATACGATCTCATGGCCGCCCGCGGACGCTAGGCGCCGTTCAGCATCAGCTGGAGTCCCCGGTTCAGAAGGTCGGACTTGGGGACGAAGCCGGCGGCGCCGCTGCGCTCGACCTCCTCGGGGCTCGCGGCGTCCGCGTCGACCGACGTCAGCACGATCCGCGGCCCCCAAGGCAGTGCGGACAGCTCGTGGGCCAGCGTTATGCCGTCGCCGTCGGGCAGCCCCACGTCCACCAGCATCACGTCCGGCTTTAGATCGCGGGCCGCGGATGCTCCTGACGTGGCGTCTTCTGCCTCTCCGACGACGGTCATGGAGGTTGCAGCCAGTGTGCGCCGAGCCAGATGCCTGAAGGCCGGGTCATCGTCGATCAGTAGGACGGATAGCGGCACCGTCTTGATCATCCCACGCGCGCGCACGGCTGAAGGTAGGGCAAACCCGACACCTGACAGGGCTGGCCCGACCTCCCTGCGCACGGCGTCGATCAGTCCGAGCGCCGGGCCGGTCTCGAGCGCCACCTCGACGAGGGGGGCACTCGCGCTCAACATCCGCATGGCGCGGCCGACGTTGGTGGGGAGCGAGTCGCAGAGGTACCCGATCCGGAGGCGGCT
>JBKPBS010000010.1:0-11286 GCA_046726915.1 Actinomycetota bacterium | reverse complement strand
CACCGGTGGTGCGGCCGGGCCGGCTCCGCCAAGCAGGCGAACGCCGGCAACCACCGCGAGCGCTGCCGCCACGAGCCAGATGACGATCGTCGAACGCGAGCTCTCCTGCACCCGCCGAACGTAGGAGCCGGTCCGTTACCGCCGGGCGACGAACGTGACGAGCGCGTAACTGTTCGGGACGACGGGCTGAGGCCTGGCTCAGCGGATCTCGAAGCTCGAGAGGCCCTCCGGCTCCTCGCTGGTCTCGTCGACCGACGCGACGTCGGCGCCCCTCGGCCCGCGGGAGCACCAGCGGACCATCGCGCTGACTGACTCGGGCTCTCCCTCGAAGACCGCCTCGACGGCGCCGTCGCGCCGGTTGCTCACCCACCCGGCGACGCCGCGCGACCTGGCCTCGCGCCGGCAGCTGTCCCTGAAGAACACGCCCTGGACGTTGCCGTGGACCACGACGCGGCGGCGGATCGGATCACTCATAGAATCGTGCGCGCATTGGAGGGACGAGCGGCCACAACCACTGCCTGGGGCGTGGACTCGGAGTATGGACGCCTCCTCGACGTCCTGCTCGGTCCTCCCGACAACTTCCGCTGGCTCCCCGCCAGCGCGATCGCGCGGGCGACTCTCGAGAGCGGTCTCTCGTTCAGCCGCGAGGACGCGAAGCGACAGCACGCCGAGATGGTCAGTGTCTACGAGGCGGCCGGTGTGCGCGTTCACCTCCTCGAGCCCGACCCGGCCCTGCCCTATCAGGTGTTCGCGCGCGACTCGAGCATCAACGTTCCGCAGGGCCCGATCGTCACCCAGTGCCACCAGTGGTGGCGCCGCGGCGAATACGCGCCGGTCATCCGCTTCTACCGGGAGAACGACATCCCGATCCACCGGATGATCACCGCGGCGGCGCTCGAGGGTGGCGACTTCATGATCGTCGAACCCGGCGTGGCCGTGATCGGCAACGGCGAGGAGCGCACGCAGGAGCCGGCCGCGAAGCAGCTGGCAGGCTGGCTCGAGGCCGACGGCTGGGAGGTCCGAATCGAGCGCATCCCGCCTCACTTCCTTCACATCGACGTGCTCGCGGCGATGCTCGGGGAGAAGCTGGCGGCGGTGTGCGTCGAGCAGGTCGGGAGCGGGTTCGTGCGCTGGCTGGAGGGCAAGGGCGTGGAGATCGTGCCCGTATCGCTCGCCGACTCGCTGAAGCTTGGTGTGAACGGAGTCTGCCTGGGTGGCGACCGTGTGCTCACAAGCGCGGAGTCACAGGACCTCAACGGGCGCCTTCGTGCGCTTGGGCTGACCGTGTACGACCCCGAGCTCGCGGCGTTCACGCTCGGCGGCGGCGGAGCGCACTGCCTGATGCAGGCGATCCGGCGCGAGCGGGTCGGCTAGCGCTAGCTCTCCACCACCACGCGCAGGGTTCGCAGCGCGCGGTCGCTTGCGCCGCGCAAGCTGCCGCCGTGCGCGATCGTCTGCTCGATGTAGTCGAGCGTCTCGGTGGTGAGGCGCTCGCCCGGCAGGACGTTCGGGATCCCGGGCGGGTAGGCGGCGAGCGACTCGGCGGCCACGCGGCCGATCGCGTCGCGCGCCCGCACTATCTCCTGAGGCCCCAGGAACGCCTCGCGCGGCGTCATCACGAGCTCGCCCCACGGCGGCGGCGGCGCGAGCTGCACTCCCTCCGTGTCCCGCTCGTCCTCGCTCGCCGCTTCGACCACCCCGCGCAGCGCGGCCAGCAGGCGCTCGCTGGCCGCCCCGGCGTCCTCGCCCATCCCGTAGACCGCGACCATCACGTTCTCCCCGGCCAGCTCCATCAGCACGTCGTGCTCCTCGCGCAGGCGGCGCGCCAGCTCGTAGCCGCTCATGCGCGTGCCGCGGACGTCGATCGCCAGCCGCAGCGGGTCGTAGTCGAACACCCCCGGCGCCCCGGCGAGCCGCTCGTCGAGCACGTCGAGGCCGCGGATCGCGCGGACAGCGTCCCGTGCCCGGGCGAGCGCTCCGAGCGTCTCCCCCACGAGCTCCCGGCCGCGCGTGGCGGCGCTCCGCCGCGCCGCGTCGAGCGAGCCGAACAGCAGGCTGTTCGGACTGGTCGACTCCACGAGCGTCACGCAGCGGTCGACGACCCCCTCCTCGATCAGGTCGCCGTGCCCGAGGTGGATCATCGCCGACTGCGTGAGGCTGCCCACGACCTTGTGCGTGCTCGAGATCACCAGGTCGGCGCCCAGGCTGAGCGCCGGCGCCGGGAGGTCCTCGTGGAAGGCCAGGTGCGCACCCCAGGCCTCGTCCACCACCAGCGGGACGCCGTGGGCGTGTGCGACCTTGCTGAGCCCGGCCACGTCGGCGACCGCGCCGAAGTAGGTCGGCGACACCACGGTCGCACCCGCCGCGTCCGGGGTCTCCCGAAGCGCCCGCTCGAGCGCATCGGGCGTCAGGCAATGGGCGATGTGCAGCTCGGGGTCGAGCTCGGGCGAGACGAACGTGGGCCGGAGCCCCGACATGACCAGCGCGTCGATCGTGCTCGAGTGCGCGTTGCGCTGGGCCACGACGCGCTGCCCGCTGTGCCCGAGCGTGAGCAGCGCGACGTGGTTCCCCTGCGACGCGCCGTTGACGAGCCACCAGGTTCGCCGCGCGCCCCAGGCCTCGGCCGCCAGGCTCTGTGCCTCGATGAACGGCGTGGGCTCATGGCCGACGTCGATCCCGTAGGTCAGCGCCGGGATGTCGAGCGCGAAGAGGCGCTCGCCGAGCGCCTCGACCAGGCCGGGATCGGCACCCGGGCCTCCCTTGTGCCCGGGCACGTGAAAACGGCCGGGATTGCGCGCCGCATAGGCGCGCAGGGCGTCCAGGTAGGGGGTGTCGGACTGGCTCGCCAAGAGGCCGCGAGTCTAGGTGGTGAGGTCGCGGAGGACGGTTTCGACGGCGGCCTCGGCATCGGGTACGGAGCTCACACCCTCGATCTCCCAGGTCCCGATTCCGACCACCCGCTTCCCGGCCTTCAGCGCCAGCGCGATCTCCGACAGGGTCCCGTAACCGCCGCCCACTGCGATCACGGCATCCGCGGCGCGCACGACAAGTGCGTTGCGCGCCTCGCCGAGCCCGGTGGCGATCGCGACGTCCACGAACTCGTTCGCGGCTGAGCGGTCCGTGCCCGGAAGGATTCCGATGGTCATGGCTCCTGCCTCCTTCGCCCCGCGGCAGGCGGCCTCCATTACGCCACCGAGCCCGCCGCAGACGAGCACCACGCCGCGCGACCCGAGCCCGCGACCGACCTGCTCGGCGGCAACGAGATCGCCGCCGTCGCCCGGCCCGGCTACCGCGACGTGGATCAGGGTCTCGGCGGCGGCGGCTCGTCCGCGATCGTCGACGGCTCGTCGGCGACCGTCGGCGCCTCCTCGACGCGCGTGACCGCCGGAGCGGCGCCCCGATCCCGCGGCTCCACCGCGATCGCGATGCGTGCGGTCGACAGCACAGCCCCCGCGACCATCAGCGCCGCGCCCCCCAGCCCGAGCCAGAGGCCGGTCTCGACATCGCGCTCGGTGCCGATCGGGGGATGGTTGATCAGCTGACTGAGCACGACGACGAGCGCTGTCACGCCGACCACCAGGGAGGTTCCCGGCCTCAGTGGCGTGGGCAGCAGCCCGAGCGCCGTGGCCAGGGCCGCGAGCGTGAGCAGGGCGAGCAGGACGAGCAGCAGATCGAGGAACTCGAAGCTGGTGAATCCGGAGAACTCGCCGTACCAGTCGAGCCCGAGGCTCACGATCAGCAGCACTCCGCCGATCGCGGCCACGAGCGCGCCAATCGGTATGTGGGTCTCCCTCATCGCACCACGAAGTTCACGAGCTTGCCCGGCACGACCACAGTCTTCACGATTTCCCCTCCATCCAAACGCGCCGCCAGCTTGTCGGAGCCGCGCGCGAGCTCCTCCAGCTCGTCCTGCGTCGCGGTCGACGGGGCGGGTAGCCGGTCGATCAGCTTGCCGTTCACCTGCACCACCAGCTGGATCTCGTCGCGCGCGAGCAGCGCCGAGTCGGCCTCCGGCCACGGCTCCTCCCACACCCGCCGCCCGGTCATCAGCTCGTACACCTCGGAGCCCAGGTGGGGCGCGAACGGGAAGATCAGCGAACCCGCTGTGGCGAGCGCGAAGCGCACGTCGCCGGGGGGCGCGGACGCGCGTCGCCTGTAGATCTCGTTCGTGAGCTCCATCACCGCCGCGATGGCGGTGTTGAACGCGAAGTCTGTCTGCATGTCGCGCGTGACCTTGTCGATCGCCCAGTGCGCCTTGCGGAGCAGCTCGCCGGCGCCGTCGGAGCCCGGCGCATCATCCGGCGAGGTCGCGGCAGCCGCCTCGGATGCGGCCGTCCACAGCCGCGACAGGAAGCGGTGCACGCCGCCCACGCCGGCGTCCTGCCAGTCGGCGTCCTCCGACGGCGGCCCGATGAAGAGGATGTAGCAGCGCGCGGTGTCCGCGCCGAAGCGCTCGACGTAGTCCTGCGGGGACACGGTGTTCCCCTTCGACTTGGACATCTTCGCGCCGTCGCGCGTGATCATGCCCTGGGTGAAGAGCCGCGCGAACGGCTCCTGCACGTCGAGCAGGTCCATGTCCGCGAGCGCCTTCACGAAGAAGCGCGCGTACATCAGATGCAGGATCGCGTGCTCGACGCCGCCGATGTACTGGTCCACGGGCATCCAGCGCTTCAGCACCTCGCGGTCCCAGGGCGCGTCCTCGTTGTGCGGGTCGCAGTAGCGCAGGAAGTACCAGGACGAGTCGACGAACGTGTCCATCGTGTCGGTCTCGCGCCGCGCCGGCCCGCCGCACTTCGGACAGGTCGTGTTCACCCACTCCTCCGCGGCCGCGAGCGGCGACTTGCCCTTCGGCGAGTAGTCCTCGACGTCGGGCAGCTCCACGGGGAGCTGGTCGTCCGGCACCGGCAGCAGGCCGTCGGTATCGCAGTAGACCATCGGGATCGGGCAGCCCCAGTAGCGCTGGCGCGAGAGCAGCCAGTCGCGCAGCCTGTAGCTCACCGAACGCTCGCCCTTCCCCTCCGAGGCGAGCCAGTCGACGATCTGGTCGTACGCCTCGCGGTTCCCCAGCCCGTCGAAGCGACCCGAGTTCACCATCGGCCCGTCGTCGGTGCAGGGCAGCTCGCCGCAGTCGATCACGCGCCGGATCTCGAGCCCGAAGGCGGTAGCGAACTCGAAGTCCCGCTCGTCGTGCGCCGGCACCCCCATGACCGCGCCGGTGCCGTACTCCATCAGCACGTAGTCGGCGACGTACATGGGGATCTGCTCGCCGGTGGCCGGGTTCGTGACCGTCCGGCCCAGCGCAACGCCCGTCTTCTGCCTGTGCTCGTCGCCGCGCTCCTCGGCGGACTCCGTGAGCGCGTGGTTCACGTAGTCGCGCACCTCCTTCGAGTCGCTCAGGCGCAGAATGTCGGGGTGCTCGGGCGCCAGCACGAAGAAGGTCGCGCCGAAGAGCGTGTCCGGGCGCGTAGTGAAGACCGGGTAGTCGATCCCGAGCTCCTCGCAGTGAAAGACCATGTCGGCGCCCTCCGAGCGGCCGATCCAGTTCTCCTGCATGGTGACCACGTGCGGCGGCCACTCGATCGTGTGCATGTCCTCGAGCAGGCGGTCCGCGTAGTCGGTGATCCGGAAGAACCACTGCTCGAGCTGCTTCACCTCGACCTCGTGGCCGCACCGCTCGCAGCGCCCGTCGATCACCTGCTCGTTCGCCAGCACCGTCTGGTCGTTCGGGCACCAGTTGACCGCGGCCTCCTTGCGGTAGGCGAGGCCGCGCTCGTGCAGGCGCAGGAAGATCCACTGGGTCCAGCGGTAGTACTCGGGCTCGTGGGTGCCGAACTCGCGCGTCCAGTCGATCGAGACTCCCAACCTCCGGAGCTGGCGGCCGAACGCGGCGATCGACTCGTCGGTGGACTGACGCGGGTGCTGCCCGCTCTTGATTGCGTGGTTCTCCGCCGGCAGGCCGAACGCGTCGTATCCCATCGGATGCAGCACGTAGGCGCCGTGGCGCCGGTGGAAGTGAGCGACCGCGTCGCCGACCGCGTAGTTCTTCAGGTGCCCGATATGCGGCTCGCCGCTCGTGTACGGCAGCATCTCGAGCACGTAGGCCTTCGGCTTGTCGCCCGGCTCGTTCGTGACCTCCCAGGTGCCCTCGTCGGCCCAGACCTTCTGCCACTTGGGCTCGATCGTCTTCGGGTCGTAGCGCTCCACGGTGGGCAAGGGTACCCACACCCAACTCGGGGCTGAGCCCCTCCGGGCGCAGGCGCGACTGGGCGCTAGCGGCGGCGGTGGCGGCGCTGCTCGAGCCGGAGCGCCCTGCGCGACTTCGCGAGGTACGAGTGGCCCGCACGCACGAGCACCGTCCGGTGCCGCACGAGGTCGCGAACCGCGACCGCGCCGTTCGTGACGCGGGTGAACGTCCCGTCACAGCGGTCGACCGTCAGCCAGCGGGTGCCGCGCACCGTCGCGTGGCTGTGGCGGCCGTGGCTGCGGAAGCGCCCGCCGCTGTCGCGTCCCCAGAGCTGGCGCACCCGCCTCGTGCGCGACGCCCCGGCGGTCATGCCGCCACTGCGGCGGCGCCGGGCGGTCAGGCGGGGGCAGCTCCTGAAGTTCCCGCCGCGCAGGTACACATCCACACGGCCGCATCCGGAGCGCGGCTGGCGCACCGCGAAGATTCCGCCCCCGAAGGTGCCCGTCTGGGTCCCGCCGTGGCAGCCCATGCTGCTGAGCGCCACCTGGCCGCGGCGCGTGTCGAGCATCGCGCCCAGCGGCAGCTCGGCACCGGACGGGAGCGATTCCCACTCGCCCTTGGGCGTCTTGACGCGCACCTCCCCCTCAGGCTCGACGACCACGCTCTTCCCGAACTCCGGCTCGATCTTCTCCGGCGCGGGGCTCTCGTCGACAGCCGGCTCCGCGGGCGGCGGCGCCGGGGTCTCGAATGCCCGGTCCGGCCCCTCAGTCGTGCCGGCGTCGTTCGTCGCGACCAGCCGGAAGTGGTACGTCGTGCCCGGTGCGAGGCCCTCCACGGTCGCCATCACCTGGCCGAGGTCGTACGAGCTGCCGGCGTACGCGGTCGGCGTCCTCGCGTCGTACGCCTCCGTGGTCCCGTACTCGAAGTGGTACTCGGTCGCCTGGGAGTTCGGCCTCACCTTCCCGCGCAGGCGGGCGGACGTGGTGGTGATCTGGTCGGCGAGCATGTCGCGGACGAACGGCGGCAGGGTGATCCGGCCGACGTGTCCCGGGACGTTGTTCCCCGTGAACCACATGTTCCCGTCGGGGCCCGCGGCGATGTACCAGGGGCTGAGGATCGAGACGAGCCCGCTGGAGTACTCGGTGATGTCGCCCTCGATCGTGATCCGGCCGATGCGGCCCGGCGCCGTGGACTCCGTGAACCAGAGCGCGCCGTCAGGCCCCGAGGCGATGCCGCGCGGGCCGGAGTTCATAGTGAGCCCGTCGCTGAACTCGGTGACGTCGCCCTCGGGCGTGATCCGGCCGATGCCGCCCGGGTCGGCGCTCAGGGTGAACCAGAGGTTCTTGTCCGGGCCCATGACGATGTCGTCGGGCTCGTCGCTCCCGGAGAGCCCGCTCGAGAACTCGGTGATCACGCCCGCGGTCGTGATCCGGCCGATCTTGCCGGTGTCGGCCTCCGTGAACCACATGGCGCCGTCGGGTCCCTTGGTGATCCCGGTGGGCTCGCTGGCGTCCGACAGCCCGTCGGTGAACTCGGTGATGCTGCCGGTCGGGGTGATCCGCCCGATCAGGTTCGCGGCGCTGTCGACGTACCAGAGGTTGCCGTCAGGACCGACGGCGATGTCATTCGGATCGCCGGCCGTCAGAGCGGGGAACTCCGTGACCTCGCCGGCCTTGGTCACGCGAGCGATCGCGCCGTTCCCGCCGGCCATCGCGACCCACAGGTTCCCGTCCGGGCCGGTGACGATCCCCCTCGGGCTGCCGGCGGGGAAGCCTGCGCCGAACTCCGTGATGACCGCGCCGGGCGTGATGCGCCCGACCGCGTTGTGCGTCTCCTCGGTGAACCAGAGGTTGCCGTCAGGACCCGGGGTGATGCCCCACAGGCCGACGCCCGAGGTAAGCCCGGTCTCGAACTCGGAGATGACCGGGCCGCCGGCTGCCGCAACCGCCGCGCCCGGGCCGAGAACCGCAGCGAAAAGGGCAACCGCTGTGGAGATTCGCGCCCGCACAGAGCCTGTTTCGGCCGCGCCGTCCGGCACTTGATGCAACGTTCGTCCGCCCCACATGGCAACTGCAGAGGAAAAGCGGGTAGCGCCGCTCGAGTTGTTCTTCGACCTGGTCTTCGTGTTCGCGCTGACGCAGGTGACAGCGGTGATGTCGGAGGACCCGAGCTGGGCGGCGCTGGGGCGCGGGATGCTGGTGCTCTCCGCGCTCTGGTGGGCGTGGGCCGCCTACGCGTGGCTCACGAACTACGTGGCCGCCGAGGAGGATCGCGAACGCCTGCTGATCCTCGCGGTGATGGGAGCCTTCCTCGTCACCGCGCTCGCGGTCCCCGAGGCGTTTGGCGACGACGCGCTCGTGTTCGCGATCGCCTACGCGGCCGCGCGCTGGCTCCACATCTTCATCTTCGCCGAGGCGAACGAGGACCTGGACGCGCGCGAGGCGATCAGGCGGCTTGCCCGGACGGCGCTCCCCGCCCCGGCGCTCCTGATCGCCGCCGCGTTCCTCGACGGCACCGCGCAGACGCTCGCCTGGGTCGTCGCCCTCTCCATGGACTTCGCGGGCCCGTACGTCTTCGGCGTACGCGGCTTTCGCGTCTCGCCGGGGCACTTCGCGGAGCGCTTCTCGCTGATCGTGATCATCGCCCTGGGCGAGTCCATCGTCGCCATCGGCGCCGGGCTGCACGGCGAGCTCGACCTCGGCACCGTGGGCGCCGCGCTCCTCGGCCTCCTCCTCGCGTTCGGACTCTGGTGGGCGTACTTCGACGTGGTGGCGATCGTGGCCGAGCGGCGCTTCCGCGATTCGTCGGGAGAGCGGCGGCTTCGCATCGCGCGCGACTCCTACAGCTACCTGCACCTGCCGATGATCGCCGGCATCGTCCTGGTGGCGCTCGGCGTGAAGAAGACGCTCGGTGACGTGGAGCAGCCGCTGAAGACGATCCCGTCGGTGGCTCTGTTCGGTGGTGTCGCCATCTACTACGCCGGCCACGTGGGCTTCCGGCTGCGGAACGTGGGCACAATCAACCGGCCTCGGCTGCTGGCCCTCGCGGTCTGCCTCGCGCTGATCCCGCTCGGGACCGAGGTCGATGCCATCGTCGCGCTGGCGCTGGCGTCAGCCGTGACCTCCGCGGTGATCGCCTACGAGGCGATCCGCTACGCCGAGGCCCGGCGGCGGATCCGCCACGAGGGCTGACCCAAAACTCGATCAGGCCGCGGCGGCGCCGGGCGGCGCCGGCGTCTCGGCGGGCGTGTCCTCGGCAAAGCACTCCGCGTGCAGGTCGGGCGCGAGCGGCAGGAATGCATCCACGAGGCCGGGGTCCAGGTGCGTCCCGCGCAGGCTCGCGAGCTCTCGCATGACGTCCGGCAGCGGCCAGGCGTCCTTGTACGGACGCGGTGAGAGCAGCGCGTCGAACACGTCGCAGACCGCGCAGATGCGGGCCGCGAGCGGGATCTCGTCGCCCTTTAGGCCCTCCGGATAGCCGCTCCCGTCCCAGCGCTCGTGGTGGCTGCGCGCGATCTGCTCGGCCATCTGCACGAGCGCGGACTTCGAGCCGGACAGGATGCTTGCGCCGATCGTCGTGTGGGTCTTCATCTTCGCCCACTCGGCCGGGTCGAGCTTGCCGGGCTTCAGCAGGACCTCATCCGGGATGCCGACCTTGCCCACGTCGTGGAGCGCGCTCGCGTGGCGCAGCAGCTCGGCCTCCACGAGGCTCAGCCCGACCTCGCGGGCGAGGCGCTCACAGAGGCGGCCCATCCGCTCGATGTGTACGCCGGTCTCCGCGTCGCGCCACTCAACCGCCACGCCGAGGCGGTGGGCGATCTCGCGCTCGGCGTCGGCCAGGTCCGCCGTGCGCTCGCGCACGCGCTGCTCGAGCAACTCGTTGTCGCGGCTCACGCGAGTGCGCACGCGACGCTCGGCGAACTCGCTCCACGCGATCGCGCCGAAGGCGCCGATCACGAGCGCGACGAGCGGGGCGGCCACGTCGACGATGCTGCCGCTCTCGAAGGCGATCTGCGCACCGGCGAGGAAGCCGAAGCCGGCCAGGACGGTCACGGCGCCGACGGCGCCGAGCGGCAGCCGCCAGCGTGCCAGCGGTGCCAGCATGGCGAGCAGCGCGAGGACGAGGAGATCGACCGCGGGAGGAGCCGAGCGGAGCGGCAGCCCGTGGAGCGCGGTCCAGATCGCGTTGGCCTGCACCTCGGCCCCCGGCATCAGCTCCTCGCCGCCGACCGGCGTCGAGTGCACGTCGCGGAGCGTCGGGGCGGTGGCGCCGACGACGACGATCCGCCCGCGGATCCGATTCTCCGGCACATGGCCGTGCCACACGTCCGAGAACGAGACCGTCGGGATCGTCCCGGGCGGCCCGCGGTAGTCGATCCAGGCTCTGCCGCCGCGGAAGCCCGACGGGTCCGGCGCGCGGCCGGTGAGCCGCTTCGCGGTGGCGACGGCGATGCTGTCGAGCCCGGCGACCTCCTGCGGGAAGCTGGCGATCGCGCCGCTCGTGTCGTTGCGGAGGTCGGACGCCGCGGCGCGCGAGCCTACGGCGCGCAGGTTCTCGTCGCCGCCGAGGACTCTGGTGTGGCCGTGGCCGTCGCTCTCGCTGGTGGCGAGGATGGCCCCGCCGGCGTCCCCGATGGCGTCGTAGAGGGCGAGGTCCTCGCGCGCCCGCGTGGCCTCGGTGAACTGGACGTCGTAGACGATCGCGCGCGCTCCCGCGGCGTGGAGGCGGCGCACCACGCGGCCGTGAAGCGACCGCCGGAACGGCCACCCGGTGTTGAGGTCGCCGAACGTCTTTGCGTCGATCCCGACGACAAGCAGGCCCTTGACGGGCTCGGTCCCGCGGACGTCGAAGCGCGCCTTGAGCGCCTCACGCTCGAGCGGCTCGAGCGCGCCGGACTCACGCGCCGCGAGGCCGACGGCGCAGGCCGCGAGTGCTACGGCGCCGAGCGCGGCGAGACGCCGGCGGCCTGTCATAGGCGCTGGGGCGGCGGCGGTCATGTCTCAGGGTTTGTCGGGCCAGGACGTCCCCCGCTTGAGCGGACGTTCGTCCGCGTGGGCTAGATCATGCGGCCAGCCCGGAAATTTGGCGCTCAGGCGGGCGCT
>JBKPBS010000009.1:0-11278 GCA_046726915.1 Actinomycetota bacterium | reverse complement strand
GCCCCCGCCTTCGAGCCGCTGCCCGAGGACGAGGCGGAGCGGGCCGAGACGGTCGACTTACGGACGACGATCCAGGACGAGGTCGACGCCGCGGCGACCCACGCCTTCAGCCGCTCGTTTCTGCTCGCCGCCGGCTTCGCGCTCGCGGCGCTGCTGCCCATCGCCATCGTCCGGCGGAGGGTCGAGCTGTGAGCGCGAGGGTGAGCGTGGGCGCCGCGGTCGCGGTTTCGGCGGCGCTGGTCTCCCTCTATCTCGCGCTCGGCGGAGCGAGCTACGAGCCGACGCCGGTGGCCGATCCATGCCAGCCGCGGGAGTGGCGCTCGCCCGAGGGAATCGAGGAGTCGGCGGAGCAGTTCACGCTCTCGGCGCTCGACGGCGCCGCCTGCGAGCTCCACGTCACCCGCGAGCGGCTCGCGCTCGCGCTCGCGACCCCCGAGGCACGCCGGCGATTCGCGGCCGAGTACGGGATCGACGACGCGCAGCTCGAGGCCGCGGTGCGGGCGGGTCTCGAGCGCGCGGTCGACGACGCCGAGCGCGCCGGAGCCCTCAACCCGCTCGTCGCCTCGGGGTTACGAGCGGCGATCGCCCAGCTGCCGGTCGACGAGGCGATCGCGCTCATCAACGACGCCCGCGAGGTCTTCGAGGGCGGCCAGGACCTGCTCGAAGGCTTGCTGTAGGTCGGATCACCCGAAACCGGCCGCTCGGACGCTGGGGCCCGCCGAACGAATGAATCCCGCCGGGTACGAGCCGCCGTCTTATTTGGTGGCGCGCCAGACCTGCCACATGAACAGCGGCTGGAGGGGCAGGCGCGCGTAGAGCAGCCAGCGGGGGATGCGGTCGGCGGGCACGCCGCGCCCCGCCACCTCCTCGGGCCGTTGCGCCATGTACACGTTGGCGGGGAAGACGGCGACGAGGAGCGCGAGCAGCCACCAGCGCCCGAATCGCCGGGTGCGGGGCCTCAGGAGCGCCAACCCACCGACGATCTCGCCGACGCCGCTCACCTGTACGGCCTCGCGCGGATTCGGGACGTACGGTGGGACGATCGCCTCGTACTCGCGGGGACGCAGGAAGTGCATCGTCCCGGCGAAGACGAAGGCGGCGCCGACGCGCTGAGGCGTGGTCATCGCTCGCCAGTATCTTCAACTGGCATGCCGGAGTTCAAGCTCAACCCCGCCTACTCGCCCACGGCCGACCAGCCGAAGGCGATCGCCGGCCTGGCCGAGGGGCTCGAGGCCGACGGGCGCTTCCTGACCCTGCTCGGCGCGACCGGGACGGGGAAGACGTTCTCGATGGCGGGGGTGGTCGAGGCGGTGCAGCGCCCGGCGCTGGTGATCGCCCACAACAAGACTCTGGCCGCACAGCTCTGCAACGAGTTCCGCGAGTTCTTCCCCGACAACCGGGTCGAGTACTTCGTCAGCTACTACGACTACTACCAGCCTGAGGCCTACGTCCCGGCGCAGGACCTCTACATCGAGAAGGACTCCTCGATCAACGACGAGATCGACCGCCTTCGCCACGCCGCGACGGCCGCTCTGCTCGCCCGGCGGGACGTGGTCATCGTCGCCTCGGTCTCGTGCATCTACGGGATCGGGTCGCCCGAGCTCTACAAGCGCCAGATGCAGCTGTTCAAGGTCGGCGAGTGGATCGATCGCGACGAGCTCTTTCGCAAGCTCGTCGGGATGCAGTACAGCCGCAACGACACCGTGCTCACCCGCGGCACGTTTCGCTCCCGGGGCGAGGTGCTCGAGATCTTCCCCGCCTACGCGGAGACCGCGTACCGGATCGCGCTCTTCGGCGATGAGGTGGAGGCGATCCAGCACTTCGACCCGCTGACCGGCGAGGTGCTCGACGAGATCGACCACGTCGCGGTGTGGCCCGCGTCGCACTACGTCACCGAGGAGGAGACGCTCGAGCGGGCGGTGGTCGAGATCAAGCGGGAGATGGACGAGCGGATCGCCTACTTCGAGGAGCGCGGCAAGGAGCTCGAGGCC
This sequence comes from Actinomycetota bacterium, assembly GCA_046726915.1. Classification (GTDB taxonomy): domain Bacteria; phylum Actinomycetota; class Thermoleophilia; order Solirubrobacterales; family Thermoleophilaceae; genus JACVRW01. The sequence continues at coordinate 9,287 of JBKPBS010000009.1, read as the reverse complement.
CACCGCCTGCGGCAGCGGACCGAGTACGACCTCGAGATGCTCAAGGAGCTCGGCTTCACCTCCGGGATCGAGAACTACTCGCGGATCCTCGACGGCCGCCCGCCGGGATCGCCGCCGCACACGCTGATCGACTACTTCCCCGACGACTTCGTCGTCTTCGTCGACGAGTCGCACCAGACGATCCCCCAGCTCGGCGGCATGTACGAGGGCGATCGCTCACGCAAGCAGACGCTCGTGGATCACGGCTTCCGGCTGCCCTCGGCGCTCGACAACCGCCCGCTCAGATTCGACGAGTTCCTCGACCGGATCGGCCAGCTGGTCATGGTCTCGGCGACGCCCGGCGAGTTCGAGCGCAACGTCTCATCGCGGATCGTGGAGCAGATCGTCCGCCCGACCGGGATCGTCGACCCCGAGGTCGAGGTGCGCGCGACCAAGAACCAGATCGACGACCTGATGAACGAGGTCCGCCGCCGCGCCGAGGCCGGCGAGCGCGTGCTGGTGACGACGCTCACCAAGAAGATGGCCGAGGACCTAACCGGCTACCTCCTCGAGCACGGATTCCGCGTCCGCTACCTGCACTCGGAGGTGGACACGCTGGAGCGGATCCAGATCGTTCGCGACCTGCGCCTCGGCGAGTACGACGTGCTGGTCGGCGTGAACCTCCTGCGCGAGGGCCTCGACCTCCCGGAGGTCTCGCTGGTCGCGATCCTCGACGCCGACAAGGAGGGCTTCCTGCGCGGCGAGACGAGCCTGATCCAGACGATCGGCCGCGCCGCCCGCAACGTCCGCGGACGGGTGCTGATGTACGCGGACAAGGAGACGGAGGCGATGCGCAAGGCGATCCAGGAGACCGACCGCCGGCGCGCGATCCAGCTCGCCTACAACCACGAGCACGGGATCACCCCGGAGACCGTGCAGAAGGGGATCTCCGACCTGACCGACTTCCTGGCGATGGAGTCTCGCGCCGCACCCTCGCGGCGGCGGCGAGTGCGCACCGGCGACGGGAACGAGCCGATGACGTCGGAGCAGCTCGAGAAGGTGATCGTCGAGCTCGAGGAGGAGATGCTGGTCGCGGCCGAGGACCTTCGCTTCGAGGAGGCGGCCCGGATCCGCGACGAGCTGAAGGAGCTGCGCCGCGACCTCGAGGCGCTTCGCGCCTGAGGGCCTCTCCCGCTGGGGATGGGCCCCGAGCGCCATGCATGCCACGCGGGGCCGGATCGCCTCACGGCGCCCGAGGTAATCGCGCTTGCAAATCGCCTCGGTGCCGGCGAACCGTGCGCTCGCCGCGCGGCGAGGTCTAAGCTTCGATCCCATGACCGATGCGGAGCAGATCGTTCGCGACGTGGCCGAGCGGGTGCGTGAGCTGGTCACGGACGCCGAGCGGCGGGCGGCCGAGATCGTCAGCGAGGCGGAGGAGGAGGCGAAGCGGATCCGCGAGCGGGCCGAGGCCGAGGGTCGCGAGCGGCTCGACGACGTGCGCAAGGCGCTGGACGAGCTTCAGGGGAAGCTCGGCGTGGCCGTTCCGGGCACGAAGTCCGAGGTCGACCCCGGGCCGGCGACCGTCCCGGAGCCGAGTCCCGAACCGGTCCCGGAGCCCACGCCCGACCCCGTGCCCGAGCCGACGCCGGACCCGGTCCCGGAGCCGACGCCCGAGCCGGTGCCCGAGCCGACCCCGCCCCCCGACGAGGGCACGCCCCCGTCCGCCGGCAACGGCGTGGCGAAGTCCGGCGACGCCGTCGCGGCGCGCCTGGTGGCGATGAACATGGCCCTGGACGGGGCCTCTCGCGAGGAGATCGAACGGGCGCTGGCCGACGGCTATCAGCTCGACGACACCGCCGGCCTGATCGACGACGTCCTGGCCAAGACCGGTAAATAACCGGTCGTCGGCGCTTACGGCCTGCCGGGTCAGGCAACAGGCCCTAGCCCGGCGGCGGCGGACGCGAAGCGGAGCACGCCGCCGGAGTTTGTGCTCTGGGGCCCCTCGTACACTTGTTCGCCCATGGCCGCGGCGGGTCAGATCGTCATCTCCGGTGCACGCGCCCACAACCTCAAGGGCATCGATCTGACCCTGCCCAGAGAGGCCCTGATCGTGGTGACGGGCCTCTCCGGCTCGGGCAAATCGAGCCTCGCCTTCGACACGATCTACGCCGAGGGCCAGCGACGCTACGTGGAATCGCTCTCGGCGTACGCCCGCCAGTTCCTGGGGCAGATGGAGAAGCCCGACGTCGATTCGATCGAGGGTCTCTCGCCGGCGATCTCGATCGACCAGAAGACGACCTCGCGCAACCCGCGCTCGACGGTCGGGACCGTGACCGAGATCTACGACTACCTGCGCCTGCTCTGGGCGCGGATCGGCAAGCCCCACTGCTTCAACTGCGGTGCGCCGATCGCGGGCCAGTCGCTCGAGCAGATCACCGATCGGGTGCTGACCCTCGAGGACGGCGCGCGGTTCATGCTCCTGGCGCCGGTGGTGCGCGAGCGCAAGGGGGAATACGGACGGATGCTGGAGGAGATGCGCTCGCAGGGCTATGCCCGCGCCGTGGTCGATGGGGAGCTTCGCCGGCTCGACGAGCGGATCGAGCTCGACAAGAAGTACAAGCACGACATCTCGATCGTCGTCGACCGCCTGGTGATGAAGGAGGGCATCCGCAAGCGGCTCGCGGAGTCGCTGGAGGCGGCCTCCCAGCTCGCCGAGGGCATCGTCGAGATCGAGCTGATGGACGGCGGCGGATCCGGTGACGGCAAGGCGGCCGAGGGCCCCGGCGCTCAGGTGCTGTCCGGGCCGAGCGCCGGCAAGCGCGGCGAGGTCCTGGTCTTCTCCGAGAAGTTCGCCTGTCTCAACTGCGGCACGTCGATGCCGGAGCTAGAGCCGCGCATCTTCTCCTTCAACTCGCCGCACGGCTGCTGCCAGCGCTGCCACGGGCTCGGATTCCAGCGGGTCATCGATCCCGAGCTGATCGTCCCTGACCCCACGCTGTCGATCTCAGAGGGCGCGCTGGAGCCTTGGACCAAGGCGGCGTCGATGTACCACCGCCGGCTGCTGGAGGCGGTCGCCGAGGCGAATGACATCGACGTCGACGTGCCATGGCAGGACCTGCCCAAGCGTGACAGGGCGCTGCTCCTCGAGGGCACGGGCGACCAGCGCCACACCGTCTCCTACCGCAACCGCTTCGGTCGTCGGCGCACCTACACGGTGCGCTTCGACGGCATGCTCTCGAGCCTCGAGCGCCGCTACGAGAACACCGACTCGGACAACACCCGCGAGCGCATCGAGGGGCTGATGGCGCTGCGGCCGTGCCCGGCGTGTCACGGCGCCCGCCTGCGCCCCGAGAGCCTCTCGGTGATCGTCGGCGGGCTGAACATCTACGAGTACACGCAGATGTCGGCGCGAGCCGCGCTGGAGTGGATCGAGGGACTCGAGCTGACCGAGACCGAGCGGGCGATCGCCCGCCTGGTCGTGCGCGAGGTGGCGGAGCGGCTGCGCTTCCTCGACAGCGTCGGCATCGGCTACCTCTCGCTGGAGCGCGCGGCCGCGACCCTGTCGGGTGGCGAGGCGCAGCGGATCCGGCTCGCGACCCAGATCGGCTCCAGCCTAGTCGGGGTGCTCTACATCCTCGATGAGCCCTCGATCGGCTTGCACCAGCGCGACAACCGCAAGCTGATCGGCACCCTCGAGCGTCTGCGCGACCTCGGCAACACCGTGATCGTCGTCGAGCACGACGAGGGAACGATTCGCGCCGCCGACCATGTGGTCGACCTGGGCCCCGGCGCCGGCGAGCACGGCGGCGAGGTGGTCGCCGAGGGCACGCCGACGGAGATCGCGGCGGCCGCCGAATCGCTGACCGGGGAGTTCCTCTCGGGCTCGCGTCAGATCGCCGTGCCCCCCGACCGTCGCGAACCACGAGGCGAGCTGCTGGTCCGGGGCGCGCGCCAGCACAACCTGAAGGCGATCGACGTGCCCTTCCCGCTCGGGGTGTTCTGCTGCGTGACCGGGGTCTCGGGGTCGGGCAAGTCGACCCTGGTCAACGAGATCGTCCACCGAGCGGTGGCGAACCGCCTGCATCGGGCGCGGCTGCGGCCTGGCGCGCACGATCGGATCGAGGGCATCGACCAGATCGACAAGGTGATCAACATCGACCAGTCGCCGATCGGCCGTACCCCGCGCTCCAACCCCGCGACCTACACCGGCGTCTTCGACCACATCCGGGCGCTCTACGCCAGCACCCGCGAGGCGCGGGCCCGCGGCTACAAGCCCGGCCGCTTCTCCTTCAACGTCAAGGGCGGGCGCTGCGAGGTGTGCCGCGGCGACGGGCAGATCAAGATCGAGATGCACTTCCTGCCCGACGTCTACGTCCCCTGCGAGCAGTGCCACGGCCGTCGCTACAACCGCGAGACGCTCGAGGTGCGCTTCAAGGGCAAGTCGATCGCCGACGTGCTCGAGATGTCGGTCGCCGAGGCGGTCGAGTTCTTCGACGCGATCCCGAAGATCGCCCGCCGCCTGCGGACGCTGCATGACGTCGGCCTCGACTACATCCGGCTCGGCCAGCCGGCGACCGAGCTCTCCGGCGGCGAGGCGCAGCGGGTGAAGCTGGCCACCGAGCTCTCCAAGGTCGCCACGGGCGATACGCTCTACATCCTGGACGAGCCGACCACCGGTCTCCACTTCGCGGACGTCGAGCGGCTGCTGGAGGTGCTCGACCGCCTCGTGGACGCCGGTAACACCGTGGTCGTGATCGAGCACAACCTCGACGTGATCAAGTCCGCCGATCGGATCGTCGACCTGGGGCCCGAGGGCGGCGAGGCCGGGGGCGAGCTGCTCGCCACGGGCACGCCGGAGCAGGTGGCCGCCGAGCCCGCGTCGTACACGGGCCGGTTCCTGCGCGACCTCGTCGAGCCCTCGGAGCCGGCGCCGAAGCCGCGCCGGGCGAAGCCCCGCAAGCGCGAGCCGGTCGCGGCCTGATGGACATCGACCGCGCGGCTCCGGCGATCGCCGGGAGCGAGATCGAGGTCGCGGCGACGCCCGAGGCCGTCTGGGACGTGTTCACCGACTTCGAGGGGTGGCCGGGCTGGAACCCGGCCGTGAAGACGGTCTCGATCGATGGCCCGGTCGCCCCGGGCACGAGCTTCACCTGGAAGGCCGGGGCGAGCACGCTGACGTCCACGATCCGCGAGGTCGATCCGCCGCGATCGATCGTCTGGACGGGTCGCACGATGGGCATCCACGCGATCCACGCCTGGCATCTGGAGCCCATCGCGCGAGGGACGGGCGTGCGCACCGAGGAATCGTGGACGGGGCTGCTTCCTCGCCTGCTTCGCGGCCGCATGACGAGGACCCTCCAGGAGAGCCTCGACGAGGGCCTTGGGCACCTGAAGAACGCGGTCGAGGGGCGCCCGCCGTCTGCCGACGCGACGCCCGAGCCCTAGCGCGGGCCGAGCTCCGCGAGCACGGCCTCCAGCGTCTCGTCCGCCTGCGAGGCGCAGGGGATCGTCTCGCCGGTGCCCTCGATCCGGATGTCGACGTTCTCGGTGATGCCGGCCTTCGCCGGCTCGACCCGGACCTGATCCCGTGGCCACGAGGCCGCCGCCTCGGGCCAGATCGTGACGTAGTAGTCGGTGTCGTCGATCGTCACCCCGCGCGCCTTGAAGGCGCGCGCCTCGTTGTCGGTGACGGCGAGCACGAAGGTGCGCGGGAGCGTCTTGCTCGCCCGGGGCTTCAACACCATCAGGCCGAAGCTGAGCGTCGCCGCCAGGTAGGAGGGCGAGTGGCCCTGGCGCAGGATCGTCGCTCCTTTGACCACGCCGGGGAGCCACCCCGCCTCGTTCAGCGCCCGCGCGATGTCGTCGCCCGACTTGACCAGCGGCCGGATCGAATCGGCCATCAGGCGCCGAGCCCGAACATGTCGGTTGCCGCCGCCGCGATCACGAAGATCGACCCGCCGATGATCACGACAGAGTGGTACCAGTAGCGGCCGCCACGCTGGCGGTGGATGGTCATCCCGACGCGGGGGCCTGCGTGGTGCCCTCCCGGAGGACCCGAATGACCTCCTGGGTCCACGGATCGTCCTTGACGCCGCCTGGTGCCAGGGTCGCCTTCTCGCCCTCTGCGGGCGAGCTGATGGTCAGCATGGTCAGGCCCAGCTTCGGATCCGTGCTGATCTCGAGCCCCGCGCGGTCCCAGACGGCAGCCTCGTCCTTCATCGCGTAGTTCCGGCCCTTCTGCTTGCAGTTGAAGGCGTGGAGCTTGGTCGGCGTGACCGCGAGGAGCAGCCTCGCCGGAAGGCCGCCGGCCTTCTTCTTGTTGCGCAGGGCGTTGGCGGCGTAGACGAGGCCCCCGAGCTGGCCCTTGGAGATCGCGAAGGAGGATGCGGCGCCTCCGCGGCGGAACGGCCCCACGGCGAGCACCTGCTCGCCGACCTTCTCCTCGGCCATGCGGCGGACTTCTCCGTGTACTCCGCCGCCGTCTCCTCGCTGATGTCGAGCATGCCCATCCTCGGACTCCCCTCTGGTGGTGTCCGCGCCACCCTACCGCCTGCCTTCGGTCTGAGAAGCTGCCCCGCGGAAATGGGCGAGCTCTCCGCTTGGCGGACCTGGTGGGTGAAGCGCCGCTGGTACGAGCGCAACCGGCGCTGGCGGCGCCGCTGGCGCATCACCCGTCACGCCGCCCGGGGTGGCTTCTTCATCCGCTATCCGGTCGAGGGCGAGGTCCTGGAGGCGCTCGATTCGGGCCGGCTTGAGGTGGGGGAGGGAACCCTGCTCGAGCCCGGCTGCTGGTTGACCCTCGGGCCCGAGGCGCAAATCGTGATCGGTGAGGGCTGCTTCCTCAACCGCGAGACGATGCTCGCCTCGGTCGAGCGAATCGAGATCGGCGACCACGTGATGTTCGCCAACGGGTGCTTCGTCGGCGACGGCGACCACCGCTACGACGACCCGGACAAGCCGATTACCTGGCAGGGCTTCGAGCCGCGCGGGCCGGTCCGGATCGGGGACAACGTGTGGTTCGGGGTCAACTGTGTGGTCACCGGCGGGGTCGAGATCGGCGACCGAGCGGTGATCGGGGCCAACTCCGTCGTCACCAACGACATCCCGGCGGGGGTCATCGCCGCCGGCGCCCCGGCGATGGTGATCCGCGAGATCGAGTTCAGGCGGAGGCCTGAGTAGCGTGCGGAGCGCGATGACGATCCTCCTTGCATCGATCTGCCTCGTGGGAGCGGCGTGCGGGGACGACGAGACCCAGACCGCGGCGAGCGGGGCCAGCGGCCCCACCGGCGCCCAGGGCGTAGCTGCCGGATCGGGGGGAGGGGGCGGGGAGAGCGGGGAAGGCTCGTCGGCGAGCCCCCAAGCCACCGTCGAGGCCTCGGACCCCGCCTCGGTGGTCAAGGCGGTCCTGACGGGCGACGTCGCCACCGCGTGCCACGACTTCGTCAGCGAGGACTACGTGGGCGAGAACTACGGAAGCGAGGCTGGCTGCGAGGCGGCCGTGGCCGCCGGGGGCGTCGCCAACTCAGCCGGCGTCGAAGACGTCGAGGTGCACGGTGATCAGGCGACGGCCGTCGCGGTACCCCACGGCGGACCGTCGAGCGGGGAGCGCATCGACGTCAAGCTGGTGCAGGAGGACGACACCTGGAAGGTCGACGACCTCAAGTCGCGGGTCCGGGTCGGCCCGTGAGCCCTCGCCGCGGCACCTACTCGATCGTCGCCCGTGATGCGGAGACCGGCGAGCTCGGGGTGGCGGTGCAGTCGCACTGGTTCTCGGTCGGGTCGATCGTCAGCTGGGCACGGGCGGGGGTTGGGGCGGTGGCGACGCAGTCATTCGCCGAGCCCGCCTACGGGCCGCGGCTGCTGGATGCGATCGCGGCGGGCGAATCGGCAGGCTCGGCGCTGGACCGGCTGGTCTCCGAGGACGATCAGGCCCGGTTTCGCCAAGTCGCGGTGGCCTCAGCGAACGGCGAGACGGCCGCGCACACAGGCGACGGATGCATCCGCTTCGCCGGCGACGTCGCGGGGCAGGGCTTCAGCGTGCAGGCGAACATGATGGCCTCACCCGATGTGTGGCCGGCCATGGCCGCCGCATTCGAGGGCGCGGAGGGGACGTTCGCGAGGCGGCTCCTCGCAGCGCTCCAGGCCGGGGAGGGTGCGGGCGGCGATGTGCGAGGCCGCCAGTCCGCTGCGATGGTGGTCGTTCCCGAGTCGGGGGAGCCGTGGCGGCGCTCGGTCGAGCTCAGGGTGGAGGACCATGCCGATCCCCTGGGCGAGCTCGAGCGGCTCCTCGATCTGCACGATGCGTACGCGCTGGCGAACGAGGCCGATGATCTCTCCGGCGCGGGCCGCTACGACGAGGCCGCGGACCGCTACCGCAGGGCACTGGAGCTGGCCCCCGACAACGACGAGCTGGTCTTCTGGGGCGGCCTCGGCAGGGCTCAGCACGGCGACGTCGAGGAGGGGGCCGCGCTCGTCGGCCGCGCGATCGAGGCCCATACGGGCTGGCGCGATCTGCTCGCCCGCCTGGACGCGGAGACCGCCCCCGGCGCCGAGGCGGTCCGGCAAGCGCTGGGCGTCGATTCCTAGCCGATCACCTGCACGACGACGGTGCGCTCGCGAGGCCGGTCGTCGAAGTCGATCAGCACCAGCTGCTGCCAGGTGCCGAGGCTGAGCCGGCCCCGCTGGATCGGGACCACCTCGGACGCCCCGACGATCGAGGCCCGCTGGTGGGCGTGCGAGTTGGTGTCCCGGTTGAGCCGGTTGTGCTCGTAGTCGCCCTCGACCGGGATCAGACGGTCGAGCAGCGCGCGAAGGTCGTGCACGCCACCGGGCTCGAACTCCATCGTCGTGATCGCCGCGGTCGAGCCGCGGACGAACGCGCTCGCCTGGCCCTCGTCGATGTCGCTCGCCGCAACGGCCGCCTCCACCTCGTCGGTGATGTCGATGATGTCGGCGTCGCCGCGGGTCGAGAGCCGGATCTCGGAGGTACTTACGGCCATGTATTAGGTGAGCGGCCGCAGGAGCGAAAGCAGCATGTCCACTCGTTTCACCGTAATACGAAGCGAGCCGGGCGTCACGCCCGGCTCGCTCTGCACCTCTCTCCTCGGCGCGTCAGACGCCGCGGGGGTGCGGGCCGCGGGTGAGATGGAACTCGTCCATCAGCCGCGGGACCGACACGAGACCGGCGACGCCGATGATCACGTAGACGATGTTCGTCAGCGTGCCCGTCCCGAAGATCTCGGACAGCACGTTGGTATCGCCGTCCGTGATGCCGACGATGCCCCAGTTGAGGGCGCCCAGGAACATGA
>JBKPBS010000008.1:0-64013 GCA_046726915.1 Actinomycetota bacterium | reverse complement strand
CAGATCTGGTCCGACTCCGCTACGCGCGACCGCGCGCTGTCATCGTTCCTGCGCTTCTACAACCGCAGGCGCCCGCACTCAGCCGCCCGCGGCCGACCCCCGATCAGCCGCGTCCAGCAGGTCCGCGAGCAGGACACCTAGGCCACGCGGCGCAGGCGGCGGGCGCGGCTCGCGTCGAGTACCCGCAGCAGTGCTTCGACGACCCGCGCGTCGAACTGTGTGCCCGCGCCGGCCTCGAGCTCGGCGCGCGCGGCATCCTCGCCTAGGGCTGGGCGGTAGACGCGGTCCGCGGTCATGGCCTCGTAGGCGTCCGCGACCGCGAGGATGCGCGACTCCAGGGGGATCTCGCCCGCCCTGAGGGCGTGGGGGTAGCCGAGCCCGTCGGGGCGCTCATGGTGGGCGAGGATCCAGGCGCGCAGGTCGTCGAACTCGGGCCGCGACAGGAGGCGCGCCCCGATCTCCGGATGCGTGAACATCTCCTGCCACTCGTCCGCGTCGAGCGGGCCGGGCTTCGAGAGCAGGCGATCCGAGATGCCGATCTTGCCGATGTCGTGAAGCACGCCGGCGAGGCGGATGCGCTCGACGCGGTCCTCCTCGAACCCGAGCTCGCGCGCCATCAGCTCCGCGTAGCGGCCGACCGTGTGCGAGTGCTGGCCCGTGCCGGTGTCGCGGATGTCGAGTGCCTCGGCGAGCGCTATCACCGTCGCCAGCTGGAGCTCGCCGCCGGCGGCCGCACCCGCCTCGGCGAGCATGCGCGCAATCTCGTCGCTGTAGATGACCGTGCGGTCGCCGCCCAGGTCCTTGGCGGCGGCGGTGGCGCTGTCGGCCGCTCTCAGCAGGCCGACTCCGTCTGTGGCGTGAGCCGGTGCGGTCGCGACCCCGAAGCTGAACGTGACGCCGGGGGCCGCCTCGTTGAAGCTGCGGTGGGTGGCTCGGCGCAGTCGCTCGGCCACGATGAAGGCGCCGCGCTCGTCCGTCTCCGGAAGCAGCAGCGCGAACTCCTCGCCGCCGATCCGCGCCGCGACGTCGATGCGGCGCTTCCACTTGAGCGCGTTCTGGGCCACGGCCTGAAGCGCCGTGTCGCCGGCCGCGTGGCCGTGCCGCTCGTTGACCGCGCGGAAGCCGTCGATGTCGCCGACGATCACGGACATCGGGCGGCCGGCACGCGTGGCGCGCTCGAGCTCGAGCTCGAGCAGCTCCTCGAAGGCGCGACGGTTGAAGAGCCCGGTGAGCGGGTCGGTGCGGTTCGAGCCGGCGATGCGGGCGCGCAGGCCCGCGATGCGCTTGCGTTGGTGCAGCACGAATCCCGCCAGCACGATCGCGCAGACGGAGGGCAGAAGCGGAGCGAGGGTGCCTGCCGGCTCCATTTCCCAGTTGTTATCGACGGGAAGGCTCTGTCCCTTAAAGGGGCTACCCCGATCCTCACACGCCCCGGAGCAGCGCTTCGACCACGTCCGAACGGAACTGCCGCCCGGCCTCGCGGCGGAGCTCGTCGGCAGCGTCCTCGGCGGGGAGGGCGGAGCGGTACGGGCGCTCGCTCGTCATGGCCTCGTAAGCGTCCGCCACGCCGATGATCGCGGACTCGAGCGGCACGTCGTCCTCGCCGCGGCCCTCGGGGTAACCGCGGCCGTCGGGGCGCTCGTGGTGGAACAGGATCCATGAGCGGATGTCCTCGTACTCGGTCGTCTCGATCATCCGCGCGCCGACCGCCGGGTGGGCTCGGATCCAGGCCCACTCGTCGTCGGTCAGCGGCCCCTGCTTTGCGAGGACGTGATCGGGCAGCGCCACCCGGCCCACGTCGTGGAGGATGCCCGCAAGCCGAACGCGCTCCACGATCTCCGGGGGCAGGCCGAGCTCGCGGGCGGCGAGCTCCGCGAAGCGCCCGACGCGATGGCAGTGTGACGCGCTCCCCGTGTCGCGCACGTCGAGCGCCTCGGCGAGGTTCAGGAGCGCGGCGAGCTCGACGTGCGCGTCGCCGTCGCGGGAACGCGACGCGCGCGCGAGAATGCCCGGCACCTCGGCGCTCGAGATGACCGAACGGTTGCGGCCGAGGCGCTTGGCGGCGTAGAGCGCCTGATCGGCTGTGCTCAGGAGGCCGTCCGCCGACTGGCCGTGCAGCGGAAAGGTCGAGATGCCGAAGCTGATCGTGAGCGGCCCGCCCTCGACGTTCGCGGAGAGCGCCTCGTGCACCGCGGCGCGGATGCGCTCCGCGAGCATGTAGGCGCCATGCGCGTCGCAGTCCGGCGCGAGCACCGCGAACTCCTCTCCGCCGACCCGGGCTGCGCTGTCGAAGCCGCGCTTGGCGCCGCGGATGGCGTCGGCCACGCGCGTGAGCACGGCGTCGCCGGCGGCGTGGCCGTGGGCGTCGTTCACGCGCTTGAAACGGTCGATGTCGCCGACGATCAGGCTGAGCGGCTGGTCGGCTCGCCGGGCGCGCTCGAGCTCCGTGTCGAAGACGCCCTGGAAGCCGCGCCGGTTGAGGAGGTCGGTGAGCGCGTCCCGGTGGGCCGCTTCACGGAGGCGGTGGAACATGTTGCTGAGGCGGTCGCGCACGAACGCGACGAAGAGCCCGGTGCCGAGCAGCGTTCCCACCGTGGCGATCCAGCCGTCGAGCGGGTTCTCGGCCGGGTCTTCGAGGACGAGCGCGAACGCGTAGGCGACGCCCATCAGCGCCAGATGCACGAGGGCGGCGCCGCGGGTGAAGACGTAGAACGCGAACATCGTGACCCACACGTAGAGCAGCGGTCCGTAGGCGGTTCCGGAGCCCCATCCGTACGCGGCGGCCGTCGACACCGCGGTGCCGAACACGCCGATGGGGTGGTAGGTCCACTCGGGCACGCGTTCGTTGACGACGAGCAGGAAGGCGGAGCCGAGCGCCGCTGCGGCGGCCGTGGCGAGCAGAACGTCGTCGTCGAGCTGCGCGTCGCCGGGCACCAGCAGGCCCGTCAGGCAGATCAGTGCGGCGGCCCCGAACAGGAGGGCGGCGGTAGGAGCCAGCGGCGCCCGCCTGACGGCCGGCCCGACACCGTATCCTGTCGCATTCCGCCAGCGCAACCGCTCGCGGAGGGGCGGATCCATGCTCCTCCTCTGGCCTGTCTACGAGCCTTCGGGCCTGGCGTCACAATATGTGCGCTTTGCCGTTACCGCCAGAATGCGCGCGATGTGGATCCAGCAGCAGATCGAGCTCCGTGCACGACCGCGCGGGTTCCACCTCGTAACCTCCGAAATCGTTGACGCGGTGCCCGATCTCGGCCGTCTCGAGGTGGGAATCGCGACCCTCTTCATGCAGCACACGTCCGCGTCGCTGACGATCAACGAAAACGCCTCACCCGACGTGCGCCGGGACTTCGCCACCTGGTTCGACAGAGCCGTCCCCGACGGCGCCGACTACTTCGCCCACACCCTCGAAGGACCCGACGACATGCCGGCCCACCTCAAGGCCTCGCTGACCGGCTCCTCACTGACGATCCCGGTGTCCCGCGGGGCGCTGGCACTCGGCACCTGGCAGGGCATCTACCTGGCTGAGCACCGGAATCACGGCGGCCCGCGCCGGGTCGTCTTCACGGCCTTCGGCGAAGAGCGCTGAGCGGGTCCCGGCAACCGTCCTGGCCATGTGCGAACATGTGTTCGTGCGCTGGGACAACCTGAAGGTCGACGCCGACGACGCCCGCACCCTTCCGGGCTACCGCGAGCCCGCGACCGTGCGCACCTTCGACGCACCCGAGGCCCTCGACACCCGCTTCTACGAAGTCAGGGCGAAGTCAGCACTGAACAGGGTTCCGAACGCATCCCGGATGCCCTTCCGCTGGACGATCAACCCGTACAGAGGATGCACCCATTCCTGCCTGTACTGCGTATGGGGTATAACCCCAATCCTTATGGGTGATGGCAGGACGAAGCCGATCGCCGAGGTTCGACCTGGCGACTTCGTCTACGGGACGGTTCGGCGAGGGCGATACAGGCGCTACTGGGTGACCGAGGTCCTCGATCACTGGTCCACGATCAAGCCCGCGTACCGGGTCACGCTCGAAGACGGGACGGAACTGATCGCGAGCGGCGACCACCGTTTCCTGACCCAGCGCGGCTGGAAGCACGTACTGAACAATGCCCGCGGTCCTGATCGGGCCCACCTGACCTTGAACGACAAGCTCATCGGGACCGGGGCGTTCGCGGAGCAACCGGAGCACTGGCTGGACTACCGCCGGGGCTACCTCTGCGGAATTATCCGCGGCGACGCGCACCTCGCATCAGGGATCCGCGAAGGATCGGATGGTCGGCGACACCGATTCAACCGATTCCGGCTCGCTCTGACGGATTACGAGGCGCTTGACCGGACGAAGCAATACCTCGACGAAGCACTGGGGGTACGCGCGCGGGAGTCCGCTTTTGCCTCGGCCGGGCGACGCTCAATGCGCGCTCTCGTCGCCGGCGGACAGCAGGACATCGCGGCGATTACAGAGATGATCGAATGGCCCCGCGGGGTGCGGCCCGAGTGGTGCAAAGGCTTCCTCGCTGGCATTTACGATGCGGAGGGGCACCACGGCGGCGCGATCCGGATCTCGAACACCGATCCTCAGATCATCGATTGGACGTGCTGGTCGCTGCGTGCACTTGGCTTTCGCCACGTGGTCGAGGATTACGGGCGGACGAACGGTTTGCGCGTGGTTCGGTTGCTCGGAGGCCTGGGCGAGAAGCTGCGCTTTTTCCACACGGTCGACCCCGCGATCACACGCAAGCGCGACATAGAGACCGTCGCGCTTAAGAACCCGGCGAAGCTCAGGGTTGCTGAGATCGAGCCTCTCGGACGCGGCTATCGCCTCTACGACATCACAACCGGTACGGGTGACTTCATCGCGAACGGCGTCGTGAGTCACAACTGCTTCGCCCGGCCCACCCACACCTATCTCGACTTCAACGCCGGCCGTGACTTCGAGAAGGAGATCGTCGTCAAGGTCAACGTTCCGGAGGTTGCCCGGGCGGAGTTGATGCGGCCGTCGTGGAAGCGGGAGCACGTTGCTCTTGGGACCAATACGGATCCGTATCAGTGGGTCGAGGGGCGCTACCGGCTGATGCCGGGGATCTGGGAGGCCATGCGGGATTCGGGCACGCCCTCGTCCGTGCTCACCAAGTCGCCGCTGCTACTTCGCGACATCGAGCTGTTCAAGCAGATTCACGAGGTGGCCGGCTTCGCGGCCAACCTCTCGATCCCGACGCTCGAGGAGAAGGCCTGGCGCGCCAGCGAGCCGCACACGCCGCATCCGCGCAAGCGCATCGAGGCGGTGGCCGAGCTGAACCGGGCCGGGATTCCGACCGGCGTGCTGATCGCGCCGCTGATGCCCGGCATCAACGACTCACCGAAGCAGGTCGAGGAGATCCTCGAGCTCTGCGGGGAGGCGGGCGCCGTGAACATCGGCGGCATTCCGCTCCACCTGCGCGGTGAGGTGCGCGACATCTTCTTCGAGTGGCTTCGCTCATACCGGCCGGATCTGGTGCCTCGGTACGAGCAGCTCTATGCGCGCGGCGCGTACGTCGGCAAGGCGGAGCGCGAGCGTATCCAGGCGCTGCTGCGGCCGGGCTCCGGGACTCGGTCGATGCGAATGTCGGCTCCGGAGCAGGACCCGGTCACCCTCCCCTTGCCCCGGCCCCCGCGCGAGCCCGCTCAGACCAAGCTCTTCTAGGCCGGCGAGGAGTCGAACACCGGCTCGCGTCCCACCGCCGACACCAGCTCGCCGAACTTCACGCCGTCGTCGGCGCTCTCGTAGGGCACGTAGATGTCCACGGCGTCGCCGTCAGCGTGGTCGAGCTCGAGCTGGACCGCGTCGGTCGTCTCGCCGCTGTCGGGATCGGTCAACATCACATCGGCCGCGATTCCCGATGCGCGGATCGAGCCCTCGGCCGCCTGCTCGCGCAGATCCTTGTGGAGCGCGACAAGGAGGTCGCCGACGTCGAGGTCGTCGGTCTCGACCGCGGGCGCCACGGCCTCGATCGTGCCCGCACGGTCGAGCGCCACGGCGTAGGGGTAGAACTCGCCGTCCTCGTTGAGCATGCGCTCCGCGCGGGGGAGCAGGAAGTTCAGAACCTCTTGGATCTCCTCGGTTGGTTCGGCCATTTCTTGTCGGTGCCCGAATTCAGGGCCGGCCAATCGCGTCGAACTCGCCGGTCTCGACCTCGCGGTCGATTTCGCGCTCGATCTCCTCCTTGGTCAGAGCGGGCATCTCGCCCGTCTCGACCTGGCGCCTGATCTCGCGTTCGCGGAAGCTGCGGAACTTGAGGATCTCGAGCACCGTCACGAGATAGACGCTCGCCCCGAGCGCGAGCAGCCCGAACGCGAGCAGGACGAGCGTCCACCCGGTGTCGAAATGACCGTGGTCGTCGGAGTAGGGCACGAACCGAAGCGCCAGGGCTAGGAGCGCCAGCACGCTGCTCCAGGCGTACAGGTAGAGCACCGTCCGCTGCGGCGAGAACCCGATGTTCGAGAAGCGGTGGTGGAAGTGCGAGCGGTCCGCCAGGTAAACGGGCCGTCCGTACTTGATCCGCTTCGCGATCACGAAGCCTCCGTCGAGGATCGGCACGGCCAGCACGATCAACGGGAACACGAGGGCGATCACGGCGTTCGTCTTCAGAGCGCCCTGCACCGCGATCGCGGCGAGCAGGTAGCCGAGCAGGTTGGACCCGGAATCGCCGAGGAAGATCGTGGCCGGATGGAACCCGTGCCGGAGAAACCCGAGCGCGGCGCCGGCCGTGATCGCCGCGAGGATGCCCGCCGGGCCGCGATCGAGCGACAGCGCGATCACCCCGAACGTGATTGCAGCAATCGTGCAGATCCCCGCCGCCAGCCCGTCGACACCGTCGATGAAGTTGACGACGTTCATGACGGCGACCATCCCGGCGACGGTTGCGGGATACGACAGGTCGCCGAGCTCGACGCGGCCGACGAACGGCAGCGTGAAGTCCTCGACCCGCACACCGGAGGCGACTGGGATGACCGCGGCCAGGATCTGTCCCAGCAGCTTCACGTCCGGCGACAGATCGAGTAGGTCGTCGGCCGCTCCGACGACCGCTATGACGAGCGCCCCGCCGAGGATCCCTCGGGTCTCGTCGTTCGGGTCGAGGAAGATGAGACCGGAAGCTGCAACCGCGGCGAGGATCGCCAGACCGCCGAGCCGCGGCGTCGGAAACGTGTGCAGACCGCGTGCGCGAGGCGTGTCGATAGCGCCGAGGCGCCACGCCACGCGAACCGCGACGGGTGTGACGATCCAGGCGACGACGAGCGCCAGCGCAAAGCCGCCCAGAGCGTTGTCGAGCTCGCTCACCCTGCCAGAGGGTAGGGGACCTCCCGGCGGGCCCCATAGCGCTCGAGCCAGAGCCCGAGCGTCATGAGGCACCAGATCTGGCGGCTGTGGTCGACGCGGCCCGCCGCGTGCTCCGAGAGCAGGCGCTCCACAACCTCGGGCCGGAACAGACCCTGGCGGCGCACCGTCTCCGGCGCCAGCACGTCGCGCGCGAACGGCTGCAGCTCGCCCCGGAGCCAGGCGGCCGCCGGGATCGAGAAGCCGCGCTTCCGTCCGTGGAGAACGCGCCGCGGCAAGAGCGGCGCGACAGCACGTCGCAGCAGCCGCTTCCTCTGGAAGCCGCGCAGGTGCCGGCTGCTCGGCACGGCCAGCGCGAGGTCCGTGACCATCGTGTCGAGGAACGGCACACGCACCTCGAGCGAGTGCGCCATGCTGGCGCGGTCCGTCTTCACGAGCAGGTCGTCGACGAGGTAGATGTCGCGGTCGACGTCCTGAAGGCGCGCGAGCGGCTCGGCGCCCGCGGTCGCGGCGTAACGCTCCCGGTACACGTCCAGCGGATCGAATCCCGCGGCTGCGGGCGCCGCGAGCAGCTCCGCCCTCAGATCGGCCGAGAAGATCTCCTTCCACGCGTGGTGCCGCTCAAGCGGCGGGAGCGCGCCACCGCGCGCGAACCGCTTCGCCTTGTAGTCGAAGCTCACACGCGCGGACGAGCTAGGGAGTCGCTCGATCAGCGGCCGGAGCGCCGCCGCTGGACGGCCGAGCCGCGGGGCAAGCGAGTCCGCCACGTATGTGTAGTAACCGCCGAACAGCTCGTCGCCGCCCTCGCCCGACAGCGCCACCTTCACATTTCTAGACGCAAGCTCGGAGACGAGGTAGGTCGGGACGGCGGACGAGTCGGCGAGCGGCTCGTCGAACACCTCCGCCAGCCGTGTGAGCAGCTCTGCCACGTCCGGCTCGACGACGAGCTCATGATGGTCGGTGTTGTATCGGCGTGCCACGAGCCGGGCGCGCTCGAGCTCGTCGAACGAGCGCTCGCGGAAGCCGATCGAGAACGTCCGGACACGCTCGCCGCTCTCCTGCGCGGCGAGCGCGGCCAGGGTCGCGGAGTCGACGCCGCCCGAGAGCAGCACGCCCACGGGGACGTCAGCGATGAGATGGGCCCTGACCGAATCGCGCAGTCGCTCGCGTAGCTCGGCCGCGAGGCTGGCGCCCGACTCGCGCCGCAAGCGCTCGACGGGCACCGGCGCGGGGCGGGCGTACGGCCGGACGTGCGCCCCGGCGTCGGGGCTCCACGAGAGCAGATGGCCGGGCTCGAGCTTTCGCACGCCCTCGAAGATCGTCAGCGGCCGCGGAATCGAGTTGAACGCAAGCAGCGATTCGAGCCCGCGCATGTCGAGCGCCGTGGGGAAGCCGGGCAGCGCCATGAGTGCCTTCAGCTCGGAGGCGAACGCCAGGCCGCCGTCGGGCGACTCCCAGTAGAACAGCGGCTTGATGCCGAAGCGGTCGCGCGTGAGAACGAGGCGATTCTGCCGCCCGTCCCACAACGCCACGGCGAACATCCCGCGCAGGCGCTCGGCGAACCCGTCGCCGAGCTCCTCGAACAGGTGCACGATCGCCTCGGTGTCGCAGCGCGTGCGGAACTCGTGCCCGGCCGCCGCGAGCTCCCGGTGCAGTTCTTCGTGGTTGTAGATCTCGCCGTTCTGGACGACCACGACCCGCCCGTCCTCGTTCGCGATCGGCTGGTGGCCTCCGGCGAGGTCGATGATCGACAGGCGCCGGGCCGCCAGGCCGACCGGAGGCGCGACGAGCTGTCCGTCGTCGTCCGGCCCACGGTGCACGAGCGTGGCGCTCATCGCCGCGAGCGCCTCCGGGTCCGGCGCGCCGCCGCGCCCGGCTGCGATACCGCAGATGCCGCACATGGTCAGCCGGCGCGCGCGCGACGCGGGATCGCGGCGGCGGTCTCGGCGATCACGCCGAGGTAGAGCCGCGGCGAGCGGTCGGCGATGTACTCGAGGTCGTGGGCGACCTTCTCCTCCCAGGTCATCTCGCGCGTCATTCGCAGCTGGGCGAAGCCGGTCATGCCGGGCGGCACCACGAGCCGCTGCCAGTACTGCGGGATGCGCTCGCAGAGCTGCTCGAAGAACGCCGGCCGGATCGGGCGCGGGCCCACGATGCTCATGTCTCCCGCAAGGACGTTGACGAGCTGCGGGAGCTCGTCGAGATGGGCGCCGCGCAACCGGCGGCCAATCCTCGTGGTCTCGTCCTCCGTGAGGCGCGTCAGCTCCGCTCCCAGGTAGGGCCCCAGCCGCGACTCGGCGTCGACCCGGAGCGTGCGGAACTTGAACATGGTGAAGACGCGGCCCGCCTTGCCCACGCGAAGCCCGCGATACACCGCCGGCCCCCGCGAGTCGAGCCGAACGAGCATCCAGACCACTGCCAGCAGCGGCGAGAGCGCGAGCAGAGCCATCGCCGCGATGACGACGTCGAGCGCGCGCAGCGCGAAGTCGACCCGCGCCGGCCGCCAGCCCTCGTGAGCCATCCGGCTGTAGCGCTCGGCAAGCGTCTCACCCTCGTGAGGCCGGGCCTCCGGGGGCGGAGCGACGAGGCGCGTAAGGCGGCGCGCCCGCAGCCGGTCTCTGACCGCCATCTAGCTCACCACCTCGAGCGCGAGGTCCGCGAGCAGCGCCGGGTCGCGGCGCTCGCGCTCGCCACTGGGCGGGCGCTTCTTCACCTCGATCGCGTTGGCGCTCGTAAGCGGGCGGAGCCGGCCCTCGCGGATCAGGGCCTCGTCCACCCCGCCGAGGCGACCGCCGTAGGTCGTATAGACCGGGATCCCGAGCGCGACGGCCTCGCGGTTCATCGTGCCGCCGGCCGAAACCACGAGGTCGGCGGCCGCGATGAGGCTCTGGGCGTCGACGGCACCGTCCGGGACGATCAGCGACGGGAGGCGGAGCCTCTTCACGAACGTCCGCTGCTCCTCCGTGCGCGGCACCACGATCGCGTGAACGCCCTCGTCCGTCCCCAGCGTCGCCACGACCTCGGGGAACAGCCGGTTGGCACGCCGGTGGTAGAGCGAGACGTCCGGGGGCGGCCGGATGACGACGGTGACGCGCTCCGGATCGACGCCGAGGCGCTCCATGATCGCGGGGTCCGGCTCGAAGTCAGCGAGGTAGTACTCCTCCTTTAGGCCCGGGAACTGCGCAAGTTTCTCCGGCCCGGCACCGTACCTTGCCAGGCGCTCAGGCGGAATCCGGTCCGGGGTCATCACCCGGCGCGCCAATCTGCAGCCGATGTTGTGCTGCTGCACGGCGAACTCGTAGTCGAACATGTTGACGGCAGGGATTCCGAGCGACGCCGCGGCGAGCGCCAGGTCATTCGAGCCATGAGCGAAGGCGAGCTCGAAATTGCCCTGCTGCGCGAACCGCCGCGCGCGCCACGTGCGCTCGACGAGCGAGGTGAGCTTCCGCGCGCGCGACGCGCCGCCGTGCCGCCCGAACGCGGTGTGCTCGATACCGTGGAGCTCCAGCAGCTGAAGCGTCTGGGCATAGTCGCGCGCCGTCACGGTCACGTCGTGCCCGCGAGCCCGGAAGACCTCGATGATCGGCCGGAACACGAGGACATGCGCCGGCGCCGTGATGTCGATCCAGATCCTCACCCGGCTAACTCTCGCGGAGCTGATGGGCATCCGTGAAGAAACCTCGGTACCCCAGCGAGACGGCGATCAATGCGGCGAGCGCGACGGCACCCAGCAGGACCCAAAGCAGCACCAGCTGAAGGCGCACGGCGTCGACCGGCTCCGCGCCCGCCACCAGCATCCCAACCATCGTGCCGGGGAAGAAGACGATCCCGGTCGTCTTCGTGGAGTCGATGAGCGGGATCATCCCCGAGCGAAGGCTGCGCGCCACCGTGCCGCGCGCCGCCTGGAACGAGGTCGCGCCGAGCGCCAGCATCGCCTCGATCTGGCGGCGGCCCTCGTGCATCTCGTCGGCCAGCCGGTTGAGCGCCACGGCCACCGCCGTCATCGAGTTGCCGATCACCATCCCGCCCACCGGGACGAGGTAGCGCGGCTCCGCCTTGAACACGCCGAGTGCGAGCACGAGCCCCAGGGTGACGGCCGCGGCCACGGCGAGGGCCAACAGGATCGGGCCCGTTGCGCCCGGCACGGCCTTCGCGCGCCCGCGCGCGGTCCAGGCGCCGAACGCGACCATGCCGGCGAGCAGCGCGACCACGAGCCAGAGGCTGTCGGTGTCGAAGATCGCCTGGATCACGTAGCCCACTGCCGTGAGCTGGACGAAGGAGCGCAGCACGGCGACCGCGATGTCCTGCTCCAGCTCCGCCCGGCGCCAGAAGGAGACGGCGATCGCGACCGCGATCAGCACAAGCGAGGCGGCGACCTCGCCAAGTGTGATCGAGACGGTGCTCGCCGCGATGCTCACTTCTTCAGCCTTCCCGCCTCGAGCTCGATCGTCCGCTCTGCCAGCCGCTCGGCCTGACCCCGATCGTGGGTCACGAGGACGAGAGAGACCCCACCGAGGGCCCGGAGGGCTTCCTCCACCGCGGCGGTGGCGGCGGAGTCGAGCGACGCGGTCGGCTCGTCGAGCAGCAGCACCTCGGGCTGCAGGGCGAGTGCCCGAGCGAGCATCACGCGCTGCTGCTCCCCCACCGACAGGCGCGAGGCGTCCCGGTCCAGGAACGAGGAATCCAAGCCCGCCAACCTGACCGGCTCCCCGGGATCGGCCTCGCGGCCGTCCAGGCGAGGACCGAACTGAACGTTGTCGGCAACGCTGCCGGGGACCGGCGCGGGCAGCTGCGGAACCAGCCCCACGCGGCGCCGCAGCTCGAGCGGGTCCAGCTCCCGCACATCCGTGCCGTGGAAGCGGACCGATCCCTCGTCCGGGTCGGCGAGACGGTTGAGCAAGCGGAGCAGCGTCGACTTGCCGCAGCCCGACGGCCCGAGCAGGGCGGTCGATCCCCGCGGTATCGACAGCGACACGTCGCGAAGCACCGGCCGCCCGTCGCGCGCCAGACTGATCCCCTCGAGCTCGAAGATGGCCCTACGCGACGGCGGGCTCGACCAGCTGCGGGTAGAGCGGATGCTTGTCGGACAGTGCGCGGGTCCGCTCGGCGAGCTCGCTGCGGTGCGAGTCGGAGAACTCGCCGGTGAGCGCCTCTCCGATCACCCGGCCGACCTCGCGGAAGTCGTCCGCCTGGAAGCCCCGCGTGGCGAGCGCCGGCGTGCCGATCCGCAGCCCTGACGAGACCGCCGGCGGTCGCGGGTCGAACGGCACCGCGTTCCGGTTGACCGTGATCCCGATCTCGTGCAGCCGGTCCTCGGCCTGCTTGCCGTCGAGCTCCGACTCGCGCAGGTCGGCGAGCACCAGGTGAACGTCGGTGCCGCCGGTGAGCACATTCACTCCGGCCGCGACCATCTCCTCCGCGAGAATCGCGGCGCCCTCGCGGGTGCGGCGCTGGCGCTCGCGGAAGAGATCCGACTGCGCGATCTTGAAGGTCACCGCCTTGCCGGCGATGTTGTGCATCAGGGGCCCGCCCTGGTGACCGGGGAACACGCGCGAGTCGATCTTCTTGGCGTACTCCTCGCGGCACAGGATCATGCCGCCGCGGCCGCCGCCGAGCGTCTTGTGCGTGGTGGTGGTGACCACGTCGCAGTACGGCACGGGGCTCGGGTGCTCCTCAGCCGCGACGAGCCCGGCGAAGTGCGCCATGTCGGCCATCAGGATCGCGCCGACCGAGTCCGCGATCTGGCGGAAGCGCTGGAAGTCGAGCTGGCGCGGGTAGGCCGACCAGCCGGCGATGATCAGCTTCGGCCTCGAGTCCTCCGCTATCTGCGCGAGCTCGTCCATGTCGAGCCGCGAGTCCTCCTCGCGCACGCCGTAGGCCACGATGTCGAAGTAGAGCCCGGAGAAGTTGATCTTCATCCCGTGCGACAGGTGGCCCCCATGGTCCAGCTTCATGCCGAGGATGCGGTCGCCCGGGTCGAGCAGCGCCATGTAGACGGCCGAGTTGGCCTGCGCGCCGGAGTGAGGCTGCACGTTCACGTGGTCGGCCCCGAACAGGGCCTTGGCGCGGTCGATCGCGAGCTGCTCGGCCACGTCCACGTGCTCGCAGCCGCCGTAGTAGCGCCTGCCCGGATAGCCCTCGGCGTACTTGTTCGTGAGCACCGACCCCTGGCAGTCGAGCACCGACTGCGGCACGAAGTTCTCGGACGCGATCATCTCGAGCGTCCGCTCCTGGCGCGCGGCCTCGTCCTTGAGCACCTCGGCGATCTCCGGATCGACCTCGGCGACTGGCTTGGTGAAGTAATCCGGGCTCAGATCGCTCATCGGAGGGACCGTACCACCGGCGTCACACGTCTCGACTTATGAGACTTGTGCGTACCGGAAGTGTGCTACAGTCATATCCGGTACTCATCAGTTCTACAAAGGGAAGCCGATTTGCAGAGTCACGCTGAAGCCGAACGTGCGATGGGAAGGCCGCGTGACGCGCGGACCGACCGCGCGATTCTCGAGGCCACGCTCGAGCTGATCGCGGAACTCGGCGCATACGAGTTCAGGACCGAGGACGTCGCCGCCCGCGCCGGCGTTGGCAAGGGCGCCATCTACCGCCGGTACGGCTCGAAGGACGAGCTGGTCACGGCGGCGATCGCCGCGCTCGTCAGCGAGGAGATCGTCGTGCCGGACACGGGCTCGACCCGAGAGGACCTGTTGGTCCTGATGCGGGAGGCCGTCGAGCTCTACCGCGGCGGGTCTCTCGCGGGCCGGCTGATGCCGAACCTGATCGGCGCCATGGCCCGCAAGCCGGAGCTGGCCAGGGCCGTCAGGGAGGGGTTCCTGGTCCCCCGGCGCGCGGCGCTCAGCGAAGTGCTTCGCCGGGGCGTTGCGCGCGGGGATTTGCGTCCCGACCTCGATTTCGAATTGGCGCTTGACCTGCTCGGCGGGCCGCTCTTCTACCGGCTTCTGATCACCGGCGGCCCGATCGACGAGCCGCTCGCAGCGGGCGTCGCCGACCTGATGCTGCGCGGCTTCTCGCCGGGCGAGTCCCGCCGTACGAAGGCCACCAAGACACGAGGGGAAGGACGAAAGTGAAGATCCACGCGATCCAGACAGGAACGGTCGCCATCACCACCGCTTGGCGCGAGGGCGTCGGCCGCGGCAGGCGCCGCCTGCTGAACGCGATCGTTGATCGCGAGTGGACGGAGCCGCTTCCGATCTACGCCTTCGCGATCGAGCACCCGGAGGGGGTGATCGTCGTCGACACCGGCGAGGACGCCCGCGCATCCCAGCGCAGCTACTTTGCGCGCTGGCACCCAGGCCTGCGCGCCTTTCGCGAGTGGGTCGAGCCGGAGCAGGAGATCGGCCCACAGCTGGAGCGGCTCGGCATCAGGCCACGGGACGTCCGCTGGGTGCTGATGACCCACCTGCACACCGACCACGCCGGCGGCCTGCACCACTTCCCCAACAACGAGATCCTCGTCACTCGCACAGAACTCGAGTTCGCGTCAGGGCTGCGCGGCCGCGTCCGCGGATACGTCGCGAACAAGCGCTGGCCGGAGTGGTTCAGGCCGAACGCGATCGAGCTCGAACCGGAGCCGTTCGGGCCGTTCCCGCAGAGCCTGCGCCTCACGGACGCCGGCGACGTCACGCTGGTGCCGGTTCCCGGCCACACCCCGGGCCAGATCGGTGTTGTGGTCGACAACGGCGACCGCTCGGTCTTCCTTGCCGGTGACAGCTCCTACACGCAGGAGCTCATGCTCCGCGGGAAGGCCGATGGCGTCGGCGCCGATGAGGAGGCGGAGCTGCTCACGCACGAGCGGATCCGCGCGTTCGCCGCGGCGAACGCCACGGTCTACCTCGTCGCCCACGACCCAGAGACGGGCGCCCGCCTCGCCGAACGGCGGCTCGTCCATCCGGTCCCCGGGGAGGTGGCGGTGTGATCAGCTTCGAGACAGGCACGCGCATCAGTCGCCCAATCGAGGAGGTCTTCTCCTACGTGTCGGACCCGCTCAACTTTCCGCGCTGGAACTCAGCCGTCCGGGACGTGCGGAAGACCTCAGCGGGCGATACCGGCGCAGCGTCGACGTACTCGATGGTGCGGGAGCTTCCGAATGGCCGCGCGGTGAACAAACTCGAGATCGTGGCGATCGAGCGGCCCAGCGAGCTCGTGGTCCGAGCGAGCGAAGGCCCGACGCCATTCCACTACCGCTACCGGTTCTCCGCCGAGAACGGCGAGACCGTCGTGCATCTCAGCGCGGAGGTCGAGCTGCCGCGGCCCGCGGCCCTCCTGCCGCAGCTTGCTCGGTCGGCGGTCAAGAGAGGCGTGGACGCCAACTTCGCCGCACTGAAGGCGCTGCTGGAAGGTCACACCAGTAGTACGTCGATCTCCCCGGACGGCACGGCGCCCTCGCGCAGAACCCGCCACTCGCCGTCACGCTCGTAGCGGGTGAGGTCCACGACCGTCGAGGGAGTGCCGGGCAGCTCGCCCGCGTCGAGCACCAGGTCCACCCCGGCCCGGACGCGCTCGTCGATCTCCGCGACCCGGCGTGGGTCAGGCTCGCCGGCCCGGTTCGCGCTCGACTGGAGCACGGGCCAACCGACCGTCGCCAGAGGGCCGAGCGCGCCCTCGAGCAGCGGCACGCGCAGCCCGATGCGCTCGGGCTCCGGCCCGCAGGCGAGCGGGAAGCGCCGCGCGGGGTTCGGCAGCAACAGAGTTAGCGCGCCCGGAAGCAGGCGCTCGGCGGCCGCGCGCGTGCGCTCGCCCAGCTCCGGCAGCGCCGCGAGCGCGCTGCCGAGCTGGAAGAACATCACGGCGGCCGGCTTGTCAGGGGCGCGGCCCTTCAGCCGGTAGAGCCTGTCCATCCCCTCGCGCGAGTCCGGCTCGGTGGCGAGGCCGTAGACCGTGTCGGCGGGGAAGATCGCCACGCCGCCCACCGATATGCACCGCTCGAAGGTCTGGACGTCCTCCGGCGTCACGGCGCGCGGCCGACGGTGATGCGATCCCAGTTCGCCAGGTCGGGGTACGAGACGGCGTCGTCCAGCATCTCGCGGACCGCTTCCGCCTGGTCGTCGGCGTGCTCGAGCGCCACCCGCGTGCCCGACGGCGCCGCCGCGACCAGCTCGCGGACCCGGTCGAGGCCGTCCTCGCCACCGGTGAGCGCGACGCGCGGCTCGTAGCGGTTGATTTCGGGCATGAGGCCGTCCCAGCGGTCGTCGCGCACGTACGGGAGGTTCGCGATCACGAGGTCGTAGTGGCCCGGCGGGAGGCCGTCGGCGATCTCCACCTCGAGCGGCAGGCCCAGCAGCTCCGCGTTCTCGCGTGCGAGCTCGGCCGCCTCGGGCGAGACCTCCGACGCCGTGACCTGAAGGTCCGGCCGCTCGTCGAGCAGGGCGAGCGCGATCGCGCCCGAGCCGGTGCCCACGTCGTGCACGCGCGCGCCCTCGGGAAGGTCGAGCGCGGCCTCCACGAGCAGCTCGCTCTCGGGCCGAGGCACCAGCACGCGCCGGTCGACCTTCAGCTCGATGTTGCGGAAGCCCTTCTTCCCCAGGATGTAGGCGACCGGCTCGCGCTCGTTGCGGCGCCGCACGTGCCCGGCGATCACGCGCGCGGCGGGCGGCGGGATCTCCATGTCGGGGTCGAGGAAGAGGTCCTCGCGGCGCACGTCCAGCGCGTCCGCGATCAGGAGCTCCGCGTCGAGACGCGGGGTCATGCAGCCGGCCGCCTCGAGGGCGGTGGTCGCGGCGTCGAGGGCGTCGCGCGCGGTCATCGCCGCAGCGCAAGCTTGGCTCGCGGGGCGGCGGTCATCAGCCCACCGGCTCCGCGGCCTCGAGCATCCGGCGCTTCTCCTCCGCCTCGAGCGCCGCCGTGAAGTCGTCGAGCTCGCCGCCGAGGATGCCGGGCAGGTTGCCCTTGGTGAGGCCCACGCGGTGGTCGGTCACCCGATCCTGGGGGAAGTTGTAGGTCCGGATCTTCTCGGCGCGCTCGCCGCTCCCCACCTGCGCGAGTCGCGCCGCCGCGACCTCCGCCTGCTGCGCCGCCATCTCGCGCTCCAGCAGCCGCGCGCGCAGCACGCGCATCGCCTTGTCGCGGTTCTGGAGCTGCGACTTCTCGTCCTGCATCGAAACCACGAGCCCGGTCGGCTTGTGCGTGATCCGCACCGCCGAGTCGGTCGTGTTCACCGACTGGCCACCTGGGCCGGACGAGCGGTAGACGTCGATCTGCAGGTCGTTCGGATCCACGTGCACGTCCACGTCCTCCGCCTCGGGGAGCACCGCGACGGTCGCGGTGGAGGTGTGGATCCGTCCCTGCGACTCGGTCTCCGGCACGCGCTGGACCCGGTGCGTGCCGCCCTCGTACTTGAAGACGCTGTACGCGCCCCGGCCCTTCACCGCGAAGGTGAAATGGCCGTCGCCGACCTCGATCGGCTCGGTCCTGAAGCCGCGCCGGTCGGCGTAGCGGTCGAGCATCCGGTAGAGGTCGCCGGCGAACAGCCCGGCCTCCTCCCCGCCCGCACCCGGCCGGATCTCGACGATCACGTCCTTCTCGTCGTTCGGGTCGGGCTCGACCATGGCGAGCCGGATCTCCTCCTCGAGCTCGGCCAGCCGCTCCTCGGAGGTGCGCAGCAGCTCGCGCAGCTCGGGGTCGTCCCCGTCTTCGGCGAGCAGCTCGCGCGCGCCCGCGGCGTCGTCGGTCGCGTGCCGCCACTCCTGCGCGAGCAGGTGCGCCGGCTCGAGGCTGTGGTAGGCGCGGCCCACGTCGGCGTAGCGCCGCTGGTCCGAGATCACCTCGGGGTCCGCCATCTGCTCCGAAAGCTCGGCGAAGCGGCCCTCGATCTGCTCGACGAGCTTCTCGATCACGCAGACAAGGGTAGGGCTACTTGCGGCCCCAGCCCACCGTCTCCGCGTAGCGAACGAGCTTGTGGAAGTAGGACTCGACCCGCGGACCCGGTCCCAGGCGCCGGTCGTCGAAGCGCACCCGCATCGCGAAGTACGGGAAATACACCTCCATCCGCCGCAGGCCCCGGTACTTCCGCCGCAGCCACGGATGCACCCAGCGGCGGTACAGGCGCGGTGGCAACACGGTCGGCTCGGCGCGGCCGAGCTGCTCAGACGACATCTCGAGCAGCCGCCCGACCGTCGTGGCGTTCCGGCCGGCCACCAGGTGGAAGGTCCCGTTCGGGCCGTGCGTGGCGAGATCGTGGACGCGGTCCGCCACGTAGTCCACGGGCACGATGTCGACCGGCGCGTCGCGCTTCGCGGGAATAGCCGGTACGCGTCCGCGCGCGAACGCCTTCAGGGGTCCATAGAGGACGTTGAACGAGGACGTGCGCCCGGTGGCGCTGTCGCCGACGACGATGCTCGGACGCAGTATCTGAAGCGGAAGGTCCGCGCCCTCGCTGCGAAGCGCCAGCTCAGCCTCGAACTTGGAGCGCTCGTAGGGGTTGCGGAAGCGCTGGCCCACCGCGAGTTCGTCCTCGCGGAAGAGGCGGCCGGGCTCACCGGCGACGTAGGCCGTCGAGACGTAGCTGAGGCGCTCGAGCCGCGCGCAGTTGCGCGCGAAGTCCAGCACGCGGCGCGTGCCCTCGACGTTCACGCTCCGCTGCTCGTCGAGCGGCATGTCGAACGAGACCGATGCCGCGCAGTGCACCACGGTCGTCACTTCGCGGCGCAGCCGCTCGCTCGTGGCCTCGGAGAGCCCGAGGCCGCTCTGCTCGATGTCGCCCGCCACGGCGGTCAGGCGGTCATGCGCCGGCAGCCGGCCGGCGGCTTCGTCGTCGTTGGCGGCGCGCACGAGCGCGAAAACGAGCCGATCGTCGCGTGCGAGAAAGCGCGACAGGATCTCTCTTCCCACGAATCCCGTGGCGCCGGTCAGGAACACGGCGCCCATGGAATTAGCGTTTCGAAACGGCCGCCGGGCTAAACCTACGCCACGACTTCCATGCCGACCTTGTCCTCCTCCGTGGCCGCGCGCGGGTTCTCCACCGCCAGCACGGCGTCGAGCGCGGCGATCGCCACCGCGAGCTGGGACAGGTCGGGCTCCCGCGTCGTGAGGCGCTGGAGCTGGATGCCGGGCCACATCAGAACGCGCGCCCAGCGCTTGGTCCGGTTCTTGCCGAACCACTTGATGAGCTCGAACGCGAGCCCGGCCACGATCGGTATGCCCAGCACGCGCGAGATGAAGAGCCAGTGCCAGTCGAGCTTGCCGAGGGGCGCGAACACCACGATGGCGACGATCATCACGAGCAGCAGGAAGCTAGTTCCGCAGCGCGGGTGAAAGCGCGAGAAGCGCTGGGCGTTCTCCGGCGTGAGCTCCTCGCCTGCCTCGTAGCAGGAGATCGTCTTGTGCTCGGCGCCGTGGTACTCGAACACGCGCTGGAGATCGGGCATCCGCGAGATCAGCGCGAGGTAGGCCAGGAAAATCGTGATCCGGACCAGCTTCTCGATGATCACGAACACGACCGAGTTCGGGATGTCGTCCGCGAAGATGTTCGTGAGGCCGGCGGGCAACAGGAAGAACAGCCCGATCGCGAACAGCAGCGCGAAGGCGATCGTCCCGATCCAGGCGCCGCCGCCGATATCCTGCTGCTTGCCCTGCTCGTCGGGGGGCATCTGGGCGTTGGCCGAGATGCCCAGCGCGCGGAAGCCGATCTTGAGCGATTCGGCAAGCGCGGCGACTCCGCGCACGATCGGTATCCGCAGGAGGCGGTGGCGCTTCGTCCACGAGACCAGCGGCTCGGAGATCACCTCGATCTCGCCCTTCGCGCCCTCTCTGGAGTTCGGCCCGCCCTGGACGAGCTGCAGCGCCGACGGCTTGCGGACCGCCACCGCCCATGTGGAGATGCCGCGCATCATCACACCCTCGAGCACAGCCTGGCCGCCAATGGGCGCGTCCTTCTTGGCCTCCCTCGGTTTCACCGTGTCCATCGTATCGGCGGTTCGCCGGTCTACCTGAGCGCGGCGCAGGTGAGCTCGTGGAGGTTGTCCAAGTCGGAGCTCTCCGCGATGGCCTGCCCGGGATCCGCCTCGAGCTTCACGAGGCGGTGGCACTCCGGTCCGCGGATCACGATCGAGCGCTGCTCCCCGGGGGCGAGCGCGGCGAACGTCACGGTGTCCACGACGTCGCCGTCGACGGTCAGCCGCACGGGCACGCCCGTAGCCGCGGCCTTGCCGGTGTTGCTGACGACAGCCTGATAGCGGACGACGCCGTCCACCGTGGTGGGCAGGACCGCCGTGATCCTCGCCACGAGGTTCGGGAGCGCCACGAACTGGCGGCAGCGCGCTGAGCGGCGCTTGGCGCGCGCGACCTCGGATCCGTCCTGCGCATACCAGCGGAAGTCCACCCTCACCCGATGGGTGGCGTTCTCAGGCAAGTTGCGAAAGCCCTGGCGGTAGCCGAAGGCCTTGACGCCGGGCTTGGACGAGCGCCAGCGCCGTAGCCCGGGCGCGTTGAGGCGCTTGAAGCTGTCCCCGCCCGTCTCCTCGAGCAGCGTGAAGCGCATCGCCATCCGGCTCGCGCCGGCGATCTGCTGCATTCGCGCGTAGAACGCCGCCTCGTGCTCCTCGATGGAGCACTTCACGAGCTTGACGCTCGCCGGAGCGGGCGCGGCACCGGCCGCCGCCGGCAGAGCGGCGGCGGCGAGTGCGGCTGTCAGAAGCGCACGGCGCATGCGTCGTGTGAACGCCTGCCGAACGCTTAAGTTGCGGGCAAAACATCGCGGCGCGGCGGGCACGCCCGCCGCTTGCGCGACGGCTGTCAGCCCCGGCGCGAACGTGCTGCGCGGCGGCGGAAGCGCTCGACGCGGCCGCCTGTGTCCACGAGCTTCTGGCGGCCCGTGTAGAAGGGATGGCAGTTCGAGCAGATCTCGACATGCAGCTCCGGCTTGGTGGAGCGGGTCCAGAACTCGTTGCCGCACGTGCAGCGGACGTGTGCGGGGCCGTACTCGGGATGAATGTCTGCCTTCATTGCTCTTACGAGTCTAGCCGCCGGCTTCCGAACCTCCGGGCGAACCAGGCCTTGAGTCGCGTCCACCACGTGCTCGGGCGCCCGAAGCCCGCCGGAGGCGGTTGCTTGGCCCTCACGAGCGCCACCCAGTCGTCGACCGGGAGCGTGCCCTCGATGAGCCTGGCAAGCGCGGACGTCACCGGCGCCTCGACGCCGGCCCGCTCGATCGCGCGCGCCAGCACCGGCACCGTCTCGAGAGCCTCGACCGCCTGGCCTACTCGCTCGGGGATCTCAGCGGCCGGCACGCCCTCCGCGAGCAGCTCGCCCGCGCTGCGGTTGCGCGACATCGGGGCAAGCGCGGTGGCCACCAGGTCGCCCGTGCCGGCGCGGCCCACGAACGTGCGCGCCTGGCCGCCGCTGGAGGACGACAGCGAGAGCACCTCGAGGAAGATGTCGGCGGCCGCCATGCCGGCGGCGTTGAGACCCTGGGCCTGGGTCGCGCCCACCGCCACCGCGGCGGCGTTCTTCGCGACGCCCGCGAGCTCCACCCCGACCGGATCGTCCGAGACCTCGCACACGACGCCCGCCCGCTGAAAAGCCTCGGCCACCCGGTGTGCAAGCGACTCGGAGCGCGACGCGCACACGAGCCCCGCTCCCGACTCCACCATCTCACGCGCGTGCGCGGGACCGCCCACGCACGCCACGCGCTCCGGTCCAAAGGCCACGTCGAGGAGCGCCGTCGGTGTGGCGCCGTCGGGCGGCACCAGTCCCTTGGCGAGCGAGACGATGCCGGCGCGATCCGACACGCCGAGGCGGCCCAGTTCCGTGATGGCCTCGCCTATGCCCTTCGAGGGGACGGCGAGGAGGATGAGGTCGGTGCGCGTCAGGTGCTCACGATCGGCACCGAGGGGATGCACCCTGAGGTCGCGCGGCAGCTCGACGCCCGGCAGGTAGCGCTTGTTCTCGCGCGCACCCGCTAGCTCGCGCGCCTGCTCAGCCGTGCGGCACAGAAGCGTCGTCCGAATCCCGGCCCGCTCGAGCAGCACGGCAACGGCCGTGCCGAAAGAGCCGGCCCCGACGACCGTCGCACGACGCGGATGCTGGCCGGGGTAGCGGATGGGCGGAGAAGGTAACGGCTCGGTTGGCTGGGTTACGCCGATGCCGCCTGTGTTGCGGCGGCGCCTCCTCCGGCGCACGGCAGCGGTGAAGGAGTGCGGCCTCTCGGCGGCTGTCCTGTCCTAGGCGGCGTATAGCAGCCCTAGACAGGATCGTCGCCTCGAGCCCACCCCCTCAATGCCGTCGTTCGTCCGCGCAGGCGAGGACTCGGGCGGACGAGCAACCACCTACGTCACCTGGTAGTTCGGCCCGTCGCCGCCCTCCGGCGGCGTCAGCCGCCCGCCCTTCGCCGTGATGGCTCCGCACTGCACGCAGTTCGACGGCGTGATCTGCACCTTGACCTCGCGCTTGCCGTCCAGCTTTCCGTTCCTGCCGGCCTTGGCC
This sequence comes from Actinomycetota bacterium, assembly GCA_046726915.1. Classification (GTDB taxonomy): domain Bacteria; phylum Actinomycetota; class Thermoleophilia; order Solirubrobacterales; family Thermoleophilaceae; genus JACVRW01. The sequence continues at coordinate 41,268 of JBKPBS010000008.1, read as the reverse complement.
GCCTCCAGTTCCTCGTCGGGCACCTCGTACACCTGCGCGGGGCACATGTTCTGCCACATCAGGGCCACTTCCAGCGGGACCTTGTCCTGGATGCGGATGTGGTTCGGCGCGTCGTCGCGGGTGGCGTTGCCCGTGGCGAAGACGGACGAGAGCTTGTCGAAGGTGGTCTTGCCGTCCGGCTTCGGGTAGTCGCGCTCCGGGCCGATGAACACGGGCATGGTCGCGTCGTCGTGCGTCTGCCAGCGGCCGCCGGGGATCCGCCCGCCCGAGAGCTCCATCATGCTGGCTATCGCGCCGCCGACGAAGAAGCCCTTGCCGAATGGCTGGCGCATGTTGCGCGAGCGGTAGGTGTCCTTCTCGATCTCGGAGCCCTGCACCTTGTCCTGGTAATTAGACAGATCCGACACCTCATCGCTGCCGTGCTTCAACCGTTCGAAAATCGCCTCCGCCGCGAACATCCCCGCGTACATCGCGTAGTGCACGCCTTTCAAGGTCGGGACGTTCACCATCCCCGCCCCGTCGCCGACGATCGCCACGCCGGGCGCCCACAGCTTCCGCGGCCGCGCCCAGTAGCCGCCCGAGGGGATCGTCTTCGCGCCCCAGCCGACGCGCTTGCCGCCCTCGAGCCGCTTCGCGAACAGCGGGTGCTGCTTCATCTGCTGGAGCGCGTCGTGCACGGAGAAGCGCGCGTCGCGGTAGTCGAGGCCCACCACGAACCCAAGCGAGACGCGGTCCTCGCCCATCGGGTACATGAACGAGCCGCCGAACTCGCGGTACTTCGCCGCGAAGTGGAGCGGCCAGCCCATCGTGTGAATGACCCGGTCGAGCGGCTGCTGCACCTCCCAGATCTCCTTCACGCCGAGTTCCCACTGCTGCGGGTCCTCGGAGCCGATCTCGAAGTGGCGGATCGCCGCCCCCGTCAGGTGCCCCGCCGTGCCCTCGGCGAGCACCGTCGCCTTTCCGATCAGGTCGGAGCCGGGCTCGAAGTTCGACAGCTCCTGGCCGTCCCGCCCGCGGCCCTTGTCTCCCGAGCGCACGCCGACCACGCGGCCGTCCTCTACCAAGAGCTTGTCGGCAGAGGTCTCGCCGAGGATGTAGACGCCCGCCTCCTCCGCCTGCTGCGAGAGCCACCGGCCGAGCTGGGCGACCGAGGTGACGTGATTGCCGTGGTTCCGGAACGGCGGCGGGATCGGCTTCAGCGGGACCGCGCGCCGACCGTTCGGCAGCAGGTAGACCGAGTCCTTATTCATTGCGCCGTACGTCGGCCACTCGGATTCGTCGAGATCCGGGAACAAGCGCCGCATCGCCGACGGGTTCATCATCGCCCCCGACAGCAGGTGCGACCCCGGGCTCTTCCCCTTCTCCACCAGCGCCACCGGCACCTCGCCCAGCGACTCCATCAGCGCCTCGTCCTCGGCGAGCAGCTGCGTCAGCCGGATCGCGCAGGCGAGGCCGCCGGGGCCACCGCCCACGATCACGACGCCGACCTCGATCCGCTCGTCCTCGGGATCGGTCGGCGGGCCGACGAACTCCTGCGCGGAGTCCACGGGCGGCGGGAACTCGATCGGGGCGGTGGGCATCCGCGCTAGCCCTTCTTGGCCTTCACGGCCTCGGTGAGCTTGGGCATGATCTTGTTGAGGTCGCCGACGATCCCGAGGTCGGAGAACTCGAAGATCGGCGCGTTCGGGTCCTTGTTGATCGCGACGATGTTCTCGGAGCTCTGCATACCGACCTTGTGCTGGATCGCGCCGGAGATCCCGGCCGCCAGGTACAGCTTCGGCGCGACGGTCTTGCCGGTCTGGCCGATCTGGGCGGCGTACGGGTACCAGCCGGCGTCGACCACGGCGCGCGTGGCGGCGACCGCCCCGCCGAGCGCCTCGGCGAGCGCCTCGGCGAGCTCGAAGCCCTCCGCCTTCCCGAGGCCGCGGCCGCCGGCCACGAGGATGTCGGCGTCCTCGATGTTCACGTCCGCGCCGCGTTGCTCGCCGCGCTGGATCATCACGGCCTTTGTCGAGTGGTCCTCGAACTGGACGTCCACGTCCACGACCTCGGCCGAGCCGTCGCCGGACTCGTCGATGTCGAACGCGTTCAACCGGCCGATGATGATGCCCGGCTCTCCGACGTAGCCCACGTCGACGATCGCGGAGTCCTGGAGGATCGGCCGCTCGGCGACGAGCTTGCCGTCCTGCGCCTTGACAGCGGTCACCTCCATGGTGACGCCGGCGCCGAGGCGCGCGGTCAGGCCGGCGCCGATCTCGAATCCGAGCAGGCCGCCGCCGAACAGCGCGTACTTGAAGCCCTCGTCCTGGATGACCTTGGCCATCGCGTCGACCACCGGCTGGGCGAGGCCCTCGGGCCCCTTCGCGCGGTAGACCTTCGACACGCCGTACTTGCCGAGCGTGCCGCACAGCTCGTCGGTGAGGTCGTCGCCGCCGACGACCACGGCCGCGGCCTCGCCGCCGATCTCCTTCGCGAGCTTCGCGCCCTGCGAGACGGCGCCGAGCGAGTTCTTGTTGAACTCGCCCTCGTAGTGAAGTGCGTAAACGAGGATGCTCATGCCAGCAGCTTCCTTTCCTCCAGCCAGGCCACGATCTTCTCGACCGTCTCGTTCGTGTCCTCGTCCTCGATGATCTCGCCGGCCTCCTTCTCGGGCGGCGGGTTGATCGCGAGGACCTCGGTGCGGGAGCCCTGCTCGCCGACCCTGTCGGCCTCGATGCCGACGTCGCCGGCCGACTTCGTGTCACGCGGCTTCTTCTTCGCGCCCATGATCGCCTTGAGCGACGGGTAGCGCGGCTCGTTGATGGCGTCGCCGACGGAGATCACGGCGGGCAGCTCAACCTGGACCGTGTCGTAGCCGTACTCGGCCTGGCGCTCGCAGCGGAGCTTGCCGCCCTCGACGTCCAGCTTGATCACCTGGGTGAGCGAGGGCATCTTCAGGTGGTCGGCCACGACGGCGCCGATCGTGTAGCACTCGCCGTCCGCCGACTGCTGGCCCAGCAGCACCAGGTCCGGCGACTCGGCCTCGAGCACCTTTGCGAGCGCGTAGCCGGTGGCGGCGACATCCGAGCCCGCCAGGGACTCGTCCGTCAAGTGCACGGAGCGGTCGGCGCCCAGGGCGACTGCCTTGTTGAGCGTGCGGCCCGCCTCGGAGGGGGCCATCGTCACGGCCACGATCTCGTCCACCTCCGCCGCGCCGCCCTCGCGGATCTGCATGGCGGCCTCGATGGCGTGGGTGTCGAACTGGTTGAGCGTGGTCTCGCCCGAGCGGTCGAGGCGCTTGGTGTTGGGGTCTATGCGCTTCTCGACGGCGGCGTCGGGAACCTCTTTCACGAGGACGCAGATCTTCACGAATGCTTCTCCTTGGTCTCCTTAGCGGGGCGCGATAACGCCTTGCCCCCGCAGGCGGCGGATGTTACCTACCCCGTTGACTGATGAGTCAATCGGGGTAGGTAACGAAGACCGAGGAGAGCGTCCGCTAGGCGGCGATCGGCTCGGGCAGAGCCTCGCCCGGCCGCGGCTCGAAGGCGGGCTCGACCTCGATCGGGGCCTCCCGCTCGATGTCCCGCTCGCGAATCAGCCAGAGCGCCACGAGCGCGCCGGCGATGGAGAGGATGCCGCCGAGCATGAATATGTCGTTGATCCCCGACAGGAAGCCGTCCCGCGCGGCGTCGGCGGCGCCCGGGCGCGCACCCGCAGGCACGTTCGCCAGGGCACTGTCCAGGTTGCCCGAGGAGACGGCCTCGACGAGCTGACGCGGACGGTCGCCCGTCGCAGCCGGCGTGCCGGCAGCGAGCTGCTCGACCTTCGCGGCGCCGCGTCCGAGGAAGATCGCACCCCAGGCGGCGATCCCGATCGCGATGCCCACCTGGCGGAAGGTGTCGTTGATCCCCGACGCCATGCCGCTCTGCTCCTTCGGCACCACCGAGACCGCGACATCCGCGATCGCCGGATTGATGAGGCCCACGCCGGCCCCGGCCAGGATGAAGCCGCCGAGCAGCGCGGTCCAGCTGTCGGACGGGTCGAGGCCGCCCATCAAGAGCAGGCCGACGCCCGTGATCGCAAGACCGGCGCTGATGAGCACGCGCGCCTGCACCCGCGAGAGCAACGCGCCCGTCGCGGCCGCGACGAAGAAGTTCGTCACGGTGAGCGGCAGGTAGCGCAGCCCCGCCTCGAGCGGCTCATGACCGAGGTATCCCTGGAGGTAGAACGTCATGTACAGGAACAGCGCGAACATCGAGGACGACACGGCCAGCGCCGCCAGTTGCACGCCGGTGAAGGCAGGCTTGCGGAACAGGTGCAGCGGCAGCATCGGCTCCTTCACGCGCGCCTCGATGGCGAGGAAGAGCGCCATCAGGGCACCCGAGCCGGCCAGCAGCGAGACGATCAGCGTCGAGCCCCAACCCTCGTCGTTGCCGCGTAGAAGCCCGAGCACGAGCAGGACCAGCGCGGTCGAAAACGTCACCAGTCCGGCCCAGTCGATCCGCGACGCGTTCGGATCGCGCGTCTCGCGGAGCTTGGTGTATGTGATCGCGATCGCCGCGATCCCGATCGGGACGTTGAGGAAGAAGATCGACTCCCAGCCGAGCCCTTCGGTGAGTGCGCCGCCCACGAGGGGCCCGAAAGCGACGGCCACGCCGATCGTCGCGCCGTACACGCCCATGGCGGCGCCGCGCTCGCGGCCGGCGTCGAACTCCTGAGCGATCAGGGCAAGCGAGACCGCGAACATCACGGCGCCACCGACGCCCTGCACCGCGCGAGCGACGTTCAGGAAGGTTGGATCGGTGGCCAGCCCCGCGAGGAGCGAGGCCACGGTGAAGATGCCCAGCCCGGCGGCGAACACGCGCCGGCGGCCCAGTCGGTCCGCGAGCACCCCGGCGGTCAGCACGAGGGCGGCGAGCGAGACGGTGTAGGCGTCGATCACCCACTGGAGGTCGGTGAAGCTCGCGCCGAGGTCCTCTCGGATGGACGGAAGCGCGGTGTTCACGACCGTGATGTCGAGCAGAAGCATGAATGTCGCGACGCTGACCGCTATCAGCGTCCACCACTTCCGATGCATGTGAATCCTCCGGTACAATTGGTCAGGTCACCTTGTCAGGAGACTTTATAAGGTAACTTGACGATATAGTCAAGCCCCCTTACCATGAACTCAACATGACGGTCGACCCGCTCCCCACGCAGCGCCCGCTCCCCGCCCTCCTGATGGAGGTCAAGGTCGCCGCGGTCCAGAAGGTGTTCGCGCGCCTCCGCGACAAGGGCTTCAACGACGTGCGCGAGGGGCACGGCTGCGTCTTCGGGTTCATCGACCTCGAGCACGGCTCGCGGCTGACCGACCTCGCCGAGCGCGCGGGGCTGACGAAGCAGGCCGTGGGCGAGGCCGTCGCGGAGCTCGAGCGACTCGGCTACGTCGAGCGCGTGCCGGACCCGGAGGACGGCCGGGCGAAGATCATCAGGCTCACGCCGCGCGGACTCGAGGCCTGCCTCAACGGCCGGCGGATCTTCGCCCAGATCGAGCGCGAATGGGCCGAGGAGTTCGGCGAGGAGCTGCTCGCGGGCCTGCGCGAGGCGGCCGAGCGGATCGCGACTGCCGAGCGCGAGATCGTCACCGCCGGGCGGCGCCGAAGCGCCGCCGCCTGAGTAACGGCATCGCGGCGCACCGGGCACCGCCCGGTGCTTGCGCTGCGGCGCTCAGGCCGGTACCGCACTGCGGATGTAGTCGACGATCCCCTGCACGGGCGCGCCGGGCGTGAACACCTCGGCGACGCCGAGCTTCTTGAGCTCGTCGATGTCGTCGTTCGGGATCGTGCCGCCGACAACGAGGACCACGTCCTCGGCGCCCTCGTCCTTCAGGAGCGTGGCGATCCGCGGCACGAGCGTCATGTGCGCGCCCGAGAGGATCGAGAGCCCGACCGCGTCAGCGTCCTCCTGGAGCACGGTCTCGACGATCTGCTCCGGGGTCTGGTGGAGGCCGGTGTAGATCACCTCCATGCCCGCGTCGCGCAGGGCGCGAGCGATGATCTTCGCTCCGCGGTCATGTCCATCCAGGCCGGGCTTGGCCACGACCACGCGGATCTTTCGACTGCTCATCGCGGCGGGAGGTTACCCCGTGCGGGCATCCTGCCCGCACATCTGATGGCAGCGGCGCCGTCCGGGCGCTGTAACCGCGGCTACGCCGCTTACCAGCCAATTCGCCCAGCGGCGCGCGGCTCGTGCTCAGCCGTGCGGCGATGCACGGCGATCCCCAGCACGAGCATCAGGGCGCCCAGCACCAGGAGCGCGCCGGAGTCACTGCCGCTGTTCGGCAGCGTCGGACCGCCGTCCGACTGGGCAGCCTCGGCGCCGGTGCCACCCGTGCCGGCCGCGCCGCCGGTGTCGCCGCTGCCAGAGCCGCTCGTGTCGCCACCGCCGGTCTGCGCTGCCTGCACCACGACCGTGCCCTTCATGAACGGGTGCGGCTTGCAGAAGTAGGAGAAGCTGCCCGCTTGGCTGAAGGTGTGCGAGCCGCTGCCGCCCTTCTTGAGAATGCCGGTGTCGAACGACCCGTCGCTCGCGGTGGCTGAGTGCGGCGTGGGCCCGTTGTTGTTCCAGGTGACCGTGTCGCCCTGGTTGATGGTGATCGTGGCGGGGCTGAAGCTGAAGTCCGCGATCGTGACGGAGCCACTCGCGGCCGCGATGGCCTTGGGCTGAGGATCCGGCGAGTCGGCGCCCTCGTCGGCGAGGAACCGCGGCTCAGGCGGGGCCGGCTCGGCGGGCGTGGCCTCGGCAGGGGCCGGCGCCGGCTCGGCGGGAGCCGGCTCAGCGGGTGCAGCCTCAGCGGGCGTCGTCTCGGTCGCCGTAGGCGCGGCCTCTTCCTGCGCGAGGATCGAGCCAGGAAGTACCAGGACAACGATCAGCGCATAGATCGATGCGAGCAGGGCGACATGCTTCATGAGGCGGGCACGCTAGTGGGTACGCGCGCCTCGCACCGGTGGTTCAGTCGCCGCCGTCTCCGCTGTCGTCGCTGTCGTCGCCGCGATCGCGGCCGCTGTCCGGGCGCTTCTTCATGAACTGGAACCGCGCGCTGTGGACGCTGCCGTCTTCCAGCCGCAGCACGAACTCGCGGCAGGTTCCCATCCACCTGTGCGCGGTCTTCCAGAGCATCACGTACTCGTCCGAGCGGCGCTCGTACCTGAAGACGGGCGCCTTCTGCGCGGCGCGGGCGCGCGTGATCTGCTCCGCGTCCCCGCCACCGCAGCGTATGGAGCGCGGGTAGCCGTCCGCCTCGGGGCGCGCGCCCCGGAAGCCGTTCAGCGAGAAGCGAATCGGCACCGGCAGGCCGGCCTTCCACCTGTTCATGCTCGGCAGGTTCTTGACCGGCAACATGAAGCCGTCGAAGTCGTAGCCCACGCGGTAGGTGACCACCCTGGACGCGGTGTTCCCGGCCCGGTCCGAGGTGGTCACCTCGAAGCTGTGCTCCCCGAGGCTCGACGTGTCGATCGCCGCGCCGTTCGCCACCGTTCCGTCGCAGCCGGCCACGCCCGAGCCGCCCGGCTGGTCTTCGCACGAGTAGGCAGCAACCACGTGCTCGCCGAGCTCGTACACCGCCCCGTCGGCCGGCGCGGTGAGGCTGATCACCGGCGGCGCCTGGTCGACCACCGTGTAGGTGACGCTCTTCGAGGCCGCGTTCCCGGCGTTGTCCATGGCCTCGACCGTGAACGTCTTCTCGCCGACGCTCGAGGTGTCGACCGCGCCGCCGTTAGCGGCGCTGCCTGTGCAGGTCGCGAGGCCCGAGCCGCCCGGCTCGTCAGCGCACGCGTAGTCCGCTGTCACGTGGTCGCCGAGGCCATAGACCGCGCCGGATGCAGGGGTGGTAACCGCGATGTCCGGCGCGGTCGCGTCAACGACCGTGTAGGTCGCCGACTTCGAACCGGTGTTCCCGGCCCGGTCCGTGGCCTCAACCTTGAAGGTGTGCTCGCCGAGCGTGCTCGTGTCGATGTCGGCGCCGTCCGCCACGTCGCCGACGCAGGACTCGATACCCGAGCCGTTCGGCTCGTCCGCGCATGAATAGTCGGCGGCGACGTGCTCGCCGCGGTCGTAGACCGCCCCATTCGGCGGGGTGGCCAGCGTGACCTCCGGCTTCGTCTCGTCGATGACGGTGACCGTGTGGGTGACCACGGTCCGATTCCCTGCGTGGTCGCGCGCCGTGACCGTCACCGGCACCGCGCCGAGCTCGCTCGTGTCAAGCAGCGCGTCGTCGGCCGTCGTGCCCACGCACGAGGCGAGGCCGGAGCCGCCCTCCTCGTCGGCGCACGAGAAGTCGACGACCACCTCGGCCCCCTGCTTCACGTGGGCGCCGTCGACCGGGCTGCGCAGGTCGACGGTGGGAGGCGTCGTGTCGCATGGAGCCGTCCCGGTCAGCGTTATCTCGTAGAGCCCTGGGGGCCCTGACGCCCGTCCGGCCCAGCCGATGAGCGTCTCGGCGGCGCCGAACCCGTTGGCGTCGACGATGCTGTCCGGGTACAGGGGGCGGCTGAAGTTGTCCTGGAAGATCTCGCCCTGCACGCTCTGGGGGTCGCGGTTGAACGAGCTGATGGCGAGGAAGTATTCGCCGCCGGCGCGGGGCGAGAATCGGTGCTGCGCCGGCAGCATGGATCCGCGCGAACCGTTCCAGTCGTCGTTCGCGTAGACCCCGTACCCCTGCGAGTCGAAGAGGAACATCTGCGTGTCGAGCGTGGTCGCGCCGACGGTGCTCGCGGAGAAGGAGGCGCCGTCCGAGAGGCAGATGCGGTAGAGGTCGGCGTCGGAGGCGTCCGTGAAGCTGCCCGAAATCGTCGTCACCGCGCCGGCGCCCATGTCGTTCGCCGTCGCGCGCAGATCGCCGGCGTCCCCGACCTCGGGCGCGGCGAACGCTCCCGGAGCAAGGGCCAGGGCCAGCACGACTGTCACTGCACAGAAGGCGGTTCGGGTGAAGCCAGGTGTCACGGGTTCCTTTCCCGCGGCACGGAGGGAACTGCCCTTTGCATCGGCTCGGAGACCGCACTTCTTGAAAACTTGCGCCCCCGGTGGACGGGGGAAAAGCCCTTAAAAGACCGGGGTTTCCGTGTAGGTCCCGAAGACGCGCTGAAGCGACTCCACGATCTCGCCCTCGCTCGCGTGCGCGCGGGCGCAGGCGAGGAGCGGCGCCATCAGGTTGCGGTCGCCTGCGGCGGCCTCCCGAAGCTCGGCCAGGGCGCTCTCCACGGCCTGCGCGTCGCGGCGCGCCCGCACGGCCCGCACGCGGCCGATCTGCTTGCGCTCGAGCTCCTCCGGGATGCGGAGGATCGCGAGGTCGCGGTCGTCCTTCTGCTCGTAGCGGTTCACGCCCACGATCACGCGCTCGCCGCGCTCGATCTCCCCCTGGAGCCGGAAGCTCGCCTCGGCGATCTCCCGCTGCGGGTAGCTCTGCTTGATCGCCTCGACCATCCCGCCGAGCTCGTCGATCTTGCGGAACTCGGCGTAGGCCGCCTCCTCCAGCCGGTCGGTCAGCGCCTCCACGAAGTACGAGCCGCCGAGCGGGTCGATCGTGTTTGTCACGCCGGTCTCGTGGGCGATGATCTGCTGGGTCCGGAGGGCGACCCGGACCGCCTCCTCGGTGGGCAGCGCCAGCGCCTCGTCGTAGGAGTTCGTGTGCAGCGACTGCGTCCCGCCCAGCACCGCCGACAGCGCCTCGGTGGCGGTGCGCACGATGTTGTTGAGCGGCTGCTGAGCGGTGAGCGACACGCCGGCCGTCTGCGTGTGGAAGCGCATGAGCAGCGAGCGCTCGTCGCGGGCGCCGTAGGTCTCCTTCAGCTCGCGCGCCCAGATCCGCCGGGCCGCGCGGTACTTCGCGACCTCCTCGAAGAAGTCGATGTGCGCGTTGAAGAAGAAGCTGAGCCGCGGTGCGAACTCGTCAACGTCGAGGCCGCGCTCGATTGCGTGCTCCACGTACGTGAACCCGTCCTTCAGCGTGAACGCCAGCTCCTGGTGCGCCGTCGAGCCGGCCTCGCGGATGTGGTAGCCCGAGATGGAGATCGGGTGCCAGCGCGGCATGCGCCGTGCGCAGAACTCGACCATGTCGGTCACGAGCCGCATGGCCGGATCGATCGGGAAGCACCACTCCTTCTGGGCGATGTACTCCTTGAGGATGTCTGTCTGGATCGTGCCGCCCAGCTGCTCCGGCGGCGCGCCCTGGCGCTCCGCCGCGACCACGTAGAACGCCAGCATCACCGCCGCGGGCGCGTTGATCGTCATCGACGTGGAGACCTCGCCCATCGGGATCCCCGCGAAGAGCCTCTCCATGTCGTCGAGCGTGTCGATCGCCACCCCCTCGCGGCCGACCTCGCCCTCAGAGCGCGCATGGTCGGAGTCATGGCCCATCAGCGACGGCATGTCGAATGCGGTGGAGAGCCCGGTCTGCCCGTGGTCGAGCAGGTAGCGGAAGCGCTCGTTCGTCTCCTCGGCGGTGCCGAAACCGGCGAACTGGCGCATCGTCCACAACCGCCCGCGGTACATGGACGGGTAGACCCCGCGCGTGAACGGATACTCGCCCGGGAAGCCGATCCGCTCGTCGAAGGGACCAACGTCGCCGGGCGTGTAGAGCGGCTCGACCGGCTCGCCGCTCAGGGTGGAGAACAGCGCCTCGCGCTCGGGCGTGCGCTGGAAGCGCTCCCTGTACCAGCGCTCGGCGTCGGTCATCTGGCGCGGCTCGACTGCCATCGCCTTCACAGTCTAGGTCCGCGGCTAGCCGCTCAGGCCGCCAGGGCGAGCTCGCCCGCGGCCGAACCGAGCTCACGCAGGCACAGCGCGGCGGTCCAGGCGAAGTCGGTGGCGCCCAGGCCACGGCCCGATTCCGGGGCGAAGTACTCGCGCATCCCGCCGCCCTCGATCGCGACCATCATCTGGTCTCGCAGCGTCTGCGCCGCGCGCGCCTCGCCGTGCGTGGCCAGCCCGAGCGCAGTCAGCCAGGTGATGTTCGCCCACACGGGCCCGCGCCAGTAGTTGCGCGGCGAGCGCTCGGGGTGCGCGCGGTCCAGCGAGCGCACCCCGTAGCGCGAGGAGAGCGGCCCCTGGAGCATCGCGCGGGCGGCGGCGATCTCCTTGTCGCCGAGGTCGGGACTCAGGAGCGCGAGCGCCGAGCCGGCGCTCGTCAGGGAGAGCGGAGAGTCGTCGGTCGCGTCGAGGGCGCGGATCAGCCCGTCCGAGTCGGCGCGGGCGCGCAGCGCGGCGGCCACGCGCTCGCCGGCGGCGCGGCTCTCGCTCGCGACCCGATGCTCGCCGAGCCGCTCGGCCACGTGCGCGAGGTCGATGCACGCCCGCGCGAGGATCGCCGAGAAGCCGGCGTCGAGCACGCGGAACCGCCCGCTCCGCGCGAGCTCGCGCTGGTTCCAGCGGGTCGCGGTGCCCTGGCGCACGAGCGTCAGGAAGCGGCGGTAGTGCTGGAGGCTGGGGCGCTCGGCGGCGTCCACGTGGTCCGTGTCCCTGCGGCGCACGACCACGACCTCGGGCACGACCCGCCAGAGCGGCCCGTCCCACTCGACCGCGTTGTCGCGCCCGGACTCCCAGGGGTGGATGAGCACGGGCTCGCCGCGCCCGTGCGGGTCGCGCTCGTCGACGAGGAAGCGGTGCCAGGCGTGGAAATGGCCGAGCAGGCCGCGGGCGCGCCGCTCGTCCGGATGGCGCTCGAATACCAGCCGCATACACGTAGCCGCGAGCGGCGGCTGGGTGATCCCGGAGATCCGCCGGCCGTCCGCGCTCGTGCGCCTCCCCCACCAGCGCGGCCCCGGGAGATACCGCCCCGGGAGCATCGGCATGAGGCCCTTCCGGAAGGCGATGTGGGGGATCATCCCCTGAGCGTCGCGGGCGCCGGCCAACGCCTCGAGCTCGGTCCACGCCCGGGCCGGATTGAGCTCGGCCCAGCCCAGTGCGATCAGCGCGGAGTCCCAGTTCCACTGGTGCGGGTAGGTCGTGCGGGACGGCAGCGTGTAGCGCCCGGTGTCATTGGCCCGCAGCACGCTCGTTGCGGCCGTCTTCAGGTCGCTGCCTGGGAATGGGGGCACCGTCGCGTGCATCCTCCCTCTCGCATCGGTCGTTCAGGGCAGGGCCTAACACTGCAACTTCCGGGCCTTTCCTGCGTTGGAATCTGCATGAAGCGCACCTTCGCCATCGTGGTGGCCTGCATGGCTGCCCTCGCAGTTTCCGCGTCAGCCCAGCAACAGGGACGCTCGCTCACGCTCACCGCGGCCCCGACCGCGGTGAAGTTCGGCGGCTCGATCACGCTATCCGGGAAGCTGAGCGGCCCGAACGTCGACGGCCGCAACGTGCGCATCCAGCGGGACGTCCTGCCGCTCGATTCGTTCGACAACGCCGGCACCGCCACGACGAACGCGACGGGCGACTGGTCGCTGGCGGTCAAGCCGGACGCCAACGCGCGCTACCGCGCAAGCGTCGGCAACACCGACTCCACGCCGGTGAACGTGACGGTCCGCGCAGCGGTCTCCCTCAGGCTGTCCGACCGCACGCCCCGCCGCGGGCAGCGAGTCACCTTCTCCGGCCGGGTCTGCCCCGAGCACGACACCGTCACGATCGCGCTCCAGCGGCGCTCGAGCACCGGCTGGAAGACGATTGCCAGCCCGGTCCTCGCCGATATCCCGAACGTGGCGTGCTCGTCGTACTCGGTGGTCAAGCGCGTCCGCCGCGACGGGCGTTTCCGGGCCCGCTTCCTTGGGGACACGGACCACGCGGCGGGCAACAGCCGCGTGAAGCGCGCGCGCGTCCACTAGCGGCATCAGGGAGGAATCGACTTGAAGCGAACAGCCATCACAATCGCAGCAGTCGCCGTGTTGGCGATGCCGGCTGTGCTGTCAGCCCAGCCGCAGCCGAAGAACCTCCAGATCGGCCCGAACACTGCCGAGGTCAGGTTCGGCGGCACCGCCACGCTGTCGGGGAAGCTCACCGGGCAGAACAACAGCGGGCAGAGCGTCACCGTCGAGAAGGACCCGTTCCCGTTCGGCACGTTCGAGACCGCCGGCACCACTCAGACGAACGCGTCGGGCGACTGGTCGTTCGCCGACAAGCCCACGGTGAACACGCACTACCGGGCTCGCTCCGCGGACTCGGAGAGCAAGACGGTGGACGTGAACGTGCGGCCCGCGATCAGCCTGACGCTCTCGGATCGGACGCCGGCCGTCCGCCAGCGCGTCCTCTTCTCGGGCCGGCTCTGCCCGGAGCATGACGGCACGGCCGTGGCGCTCCAGGTCCGCGTCGCACCGAACCAGTGGCGCAGCTTGAGGACATTGGTGCTCAAGGACATTCCTGGCGAGACCTGCTCGTCGTACGCGAGGACCCTGCGCCCGCGTAGGACCAGGGCATACCGCGTGCACTTCAACGGCGACGCCGACCACGTGGCCGGCAACAGCCGCGTACGGGTCGCCCGCGTGCACTAGCGATTTCGCGGCGTGGGGGCTCCGCCTAGCGGCGCGGCAACAGCCGGCGCCGCGGGCGGCGCCCCCGCGCGGCCACGTACCCGCCGCCCCCGCCCACCAGCGCCACGCTCGCCACGGCCGCGCCCCACCTGAGGCGCCGGCCGAGCTTGTCGAAGCGCATGATCCGCCAGCCCTCCTCGCGCGCGACCCGCTCGAGCGCGCGGTCGGGGTTCACGGCCACCGGGTGGCCCACGGCGTGCATCATCGGCAGGTCCGACTCCGAGTCCGAGTAGGCGTAGGACTCGGACAGGTCGATCCCCTCGGCGGCGGCGAGCTGGCGGATCGCCTCGGCCTTTCCCTCGCGGTACGTGAACGGCCCGGCGGGGCGGCCGGTGTAGACGCCGTCGCGCACCTCGCTCCGCATCCCGACGCCGCCGTCGAGCACCAGCACGTGGGCGAGGACGTCGGCCAGCTCCTGGGAGGCGGCCGTGACGATGTAGGCGCGCCGCCCCGCGTCCTGGTGCGCATAGGCCTCGTCGAGCACCTCGCGGTAGAGCAGCGGCAGGATCCCGGCGAGCACGTCCGGGCCCATCCGCGACAGGTCCACGACCCGCTGCCCGGCAATCGAGTCGAGGATGCGCTGGCGCAGCTCGTCGGTCCCGGCATCGGTCGAGCCGTTCAGCCGGAACTTCAGGTTCGCCCAGGCGTCACGGGCGAGCTGGCGCCGTGAGACCATCCCGGCGCGGTAGGCGGCCCGGCCGAAGTGAAAGGCGCTGGAACCCTCCATGAGGGTTTTGTCCAGGTCGAAGAAGGCTGCTGCTGCCATGGCCCCCAGGCTAGTGGGGGCTCTAGCTCCCGTTCACTTCCACGATCACCGCGTCGCCCTGCCCGCCGCCGGAGCAAATCGCCGCGCAGCCGAGCCCGCCGCCGCGGCGACGCAGCTCGTTGACGAGCGTCATCAGGATGCGCGCGCCGCTGGCGCCGATCGGGTGGCCGAGCGCGATCGCGCCGCCGTTCACGTTCACCTTCGACTCGTCGACGCCCAGCATCCGCATCGAGTTGAGCGCGACCGACGCGAACGCCTCGTTGATCTCGAACAGGTCGATGTCGTCGACGCTCAGCCCGGCCTTCTCGAGCGCCTTCGTGGCGGCGTTCGCTGGGGTGCGGGCGAGGTACGGGAACTCGTCCGCCACCGCGGCCTGCGCCACGATCGTGGCGAGCGCCGGGCGTCCGTTCGCCCGCGCCCACTCGTCCGAGGCGAGCACGAGCGCGCCGGCGCCGTCGTTCACGCCTGGAGCGTTCCCGGCGGTGTGCGCGCCCTCCTTGTGGAACGCGCCACGCAGCTTCGAGAGCGACTCCAGCGAGCTGTCGCGCCGCGGCGCCTCGTCGATCTCGACCGTCGTGTCGCCCTTCCTGGAGCTGATCGTTACCGGCACGATCTCCTCCGGAAGGCGCCCCTCGTCGGTGGCCTGCACCGCGAGCTCGTGCGAGCGCAACGCGAACTTGTCCATGTCGGCGCGGGTGATCTCGAGCTCCTCGCCGACCTCGTCCGCCTCCTCGCCCATGTGCTTGCCCGTGAAGGGATTGGTGAGCCCGTCGTGCACCATCGCGTCGAGTGCCTTCGCGTCGCCCATCCGGTAGCCGAAGCGCGCCTGCTTCAGCAGGTAGGGCGCGCTCGACATGGACTCCATGCCGCCGGCGACGGCGATGTCGAGGTCGCCCGCGCGGATCGACTGGTCGACCATGCCCGCCGAGCGGATGCCCGACGCGCAGACCTTGTTGACGGTCTCCGAGGAAACCTCCTTCGGGATGCCGCCCTTGATCTGAGCCTGCCGGCTCGGGATCTGCCCCTGGCCCGCCTGGAGCACCTGGCCGAACACCACGTGCTCGACCTGGTCCGGCGCGACCTCCGCCCGCTCGAGCGCGGCCGCTATCGCCGTGCCCCCCAGATCGGTCGCGTCAAGCGAGGCCAGCGCCCCGCCCATCTTCCCGAACGGCGTCCGCGCGGCGCCGAGAATCACAGTCTTTGGCATGTGCGGAAAGCTACCGACTGGGTAAAGGGTGCGGCATGCGGGCACGGGTGCTGTTGGCCATGCTGTGCGTCCTTGTGGCGCTCCCCGGCAGCGCCGCCGCCCAGGGCGCCGACACGACCTGCCAGTTCGCGCTCACCAGGCTCGACTCGACGACCACGAACGTCCTCGCGGTCGACACGAACGCCGTCTACTGGGGCGGCACGTACGCCACGCTGCCCGGCACGCGCATCCGCATCAAGGGGCAGTACCCGCACTCGCGCTACATCAGCTGGAACGTCTACGACGCCGCCGCGCGGCCGATCGACGCGCTCAGCGATTACGAGCTCGCCCCCGACCCGGGCAGCTCGAACCCGTTCCTGCCCGGCGCCGACCGAACGGTTACGGCGCGGTCGTATACGGCCTTCATCGAGGTCGGCCCAGCGCCCGCCCAGCCCGCGCCCAACACGCTCTACACGGGCGACTCGCAAGGCGGGACGTTCCTCTACCGCGTGTACGTGCCGGACTCCGGCCGCGACGCGAAGGGCGGCGTGCCGTTGCCCACGGTCACGCTCGAGCCGGCCGACGGCAGCGGCACGCCGTTGACCGTCGAGCAGTGCCGCGAGCTCCAAGCGCCGTATGCCCAGCCGCTGAACGACCTCATCGCGGGCTCGCCGGGGTTGCCGGACCCGACGGCCGACGGGGAGGGCTACCCGGGGCGCAACCCGCCGAACTGGCGGCTCTTCGAGAACTTCTGCAGCGCGGCCGTGGACATCATGCTCGACAACGAGTCGGGCGAGCCGTTCCACCCGGGCGCTCGCGACCGCTGCGGCAACGGTCCCGGCTTCTTCTCGAACCGGGACATCGCCTACGTCTTCGCGCCGACGTCGCGCGGCTTCGGCGAGCTGCTCGTGCTGCGCGGGCGCGCGCCCACGTTCGCCGACACGCGTCCCGGCCCGGCCGTCATGCCGAGCGGGCAGCAGCTTCGCTATTGGTCGTTCTGCCAGTACGAGCCGGCAACGCAGCGGGTGTTCGACTGCCGCTCGGACGATCGCGTCACGGTCGGACCGGATGGCCGCTACACGATCGTCGTGTCCACGGCGGATAAGCGCCCCGCGAGCGCGCGGACCGAGTGCGGCGTGACGTGGCTGCCGTGGGGCCCGCAGACGCAGGGCCTCCTGATCTACAGGCACATGCTCCCGGACCCCTCGTTCGCCCAGGCGATCCAGAACGTGCCCCAGCCCGGAGCGGAGCTCGACACTATGGGTGACTACTACCCGAGCGGCGAGTACCTCGCCGGTCCGGGCGACTTCAAGGCGAAGGGTTGCCGGCGCGGCTGATCCGGACCTCCTAGACTGGCGCGGCGGATGGCGCCAATCACTGTCAGCGCGCGCTCCGGCGCACCCGAGGAGACCGCCGCCGACACGCGAGTGGTCGGCGTCTTCGAGGGCGACTCGCTCGCCGACCCGGCCCTGCAGCGGCTGATCGAGCTCGGCGAGGCCAAGCGCGGGCTGAAGAAGGTCGCGCTCGCCCACGAGGACGCCCCGGGCGGCGGGCAGCGCCGCGTGCTGATCGCGGGGCTCGGCCCGCGCGACGAGTTCGGGCCCGAGGAGGCACGCGTGGCTGCCGCCGCTGCGGCCGGGCGCGCGAAGGAGCTCGGAGCGGTGTCGCTCTCGTGGGCGTCCCCGGGAGGTGAGGGCGTGGACGGCGCGCTCGTCGAGGGAACGCTCCTGAAGCTGTATTCGTTCGACCGTTTCAAGTCGGAGTCGAACGACAACGGCGGGAACGGCGGGGTGGAGTCGGTCGAGATCGCCGGGGACTCCGTATCCGACGACGAGATCGAGCGAGGCCGCGTCGCGGCGGCGGCCGCCAACGCCGCGCGCGACCTCCAGAACCTGCCGGCCAACGTAGCCACGCCGAGCTTCCTCGCGGAGCGCGCCACCGAGATAGCCGACGAGCACGAGACGCTCGAGGTCGAGCTGCTCGACCGGGACGCGATCGTGTCGCGCGGGATGGGAGCGTTCGCGTCCGTTGCCCAGGGGAGCCACGTGGAGCCGCGCCTGATCGTGCTCCGCTACCGGCCGCCAGACGCGAGCGGGCCGCACCTCGGGTTCGTCGGAAAGGCCGTGACGTTCGACACCGGCGGGATCTCGATCAAGCCCTCGGCGAAGATGCAGGAGATGAAGTTCGACATGTCCGGCGGCGCCGCGGTCATCGAGTCGATGGCCGGGATCGCCGAGCTCGGCGTGCCCGTGACGGTCACCGCGGTCGTGCCCTCCACCGAGAACATGCCGAGCGGCCACGCGGTGAAGCCGGGCGACATCGTCACCGCGATGAACGGCAAGACGATCGAAGTGAACAACACCGACGCCGAGGGCCGGCTGATCCTGGCCGACGCGCTCTGCTACGCGGTCGAGCAGGGCGCCGAGCGGATCGTGGACCTCGCGACCCTCACCGGAGCGATCCTCGTGGCCCTGGGCCACACCTACGCCGGCCTCTTCTCGAACGACGACGACTGGTGCGGGGACGTGACCGCCGCCTGCGACGCCACCGGCGAGATCGGCTGGCGAATGCCGCTTCACCCCGAGTACTTCGAACTGACGAAGGGCCAGTACGCGGACCTAACGAACGCCGCCGAGCAGCGAGTGGCGATGTCGAGCTACGCCGCCGAGTTCCTGCGCCAGTTCGTGGACGACCACCCCTGGGTCCACATCGACATAGCCGGAACCGCCTGGGGAACGAGCCGCAACTACGTGGGCAAGGGAGCAAGCGGCTTCGGAACCCGCCTGCTGATCGAGCTGGCACGCCGCGCTGCCGCTAGTTGACTGAAAGCAGCCACCGCCCCAGCTACGGCCGAATCCTCATCGCCCGCCGGCACGACGTTCCCCTTCGTGCTCGTCGGCGGGTGGGCTCTGTGGCTGGGTTGTGATTTGAATGAGACTGGACTGACGGGTTTCAGCCAAACCGTCTGCGAAGACGCCGTGGCCTTTCTACATCTCATGGGCGGCCGGCATCGCGCTGGGGATTGCGTGCGGCGCGCTGGCGTCGATCGTCTAACTGGTCCGACCAAGCCGCGGCGCGCGCGCCAAACGTCACGCGGTTCATATTCGGTAACCGTCCGGTGACTGACGTAACAGAGGCCCCTGCCGCCAATCGAGGTGGCAGAGAATCGGTGCGTATTCCGCTACGTATCGCTGCCACCCGAACGAGCGACCTGGCAGCCGTTACCGCCCGGTGACCTGTCCTACAGCAGCGTTACTCCGGGCGCTTAGGCGACCGAGGAGGGCAGCCGGCCGGCCGCGCGTGCCTTACGGCCGCGCCCGCCGGAGTGACGGCTGGTATGCCGGACTGGGCGGCGTTCACCGCGACTCGCTCACCCTGTTGCGTGAAACTGGGTTTCACGGTCTGTGACATAGATCACATAGCCGTTTAGGTTCGGTTTTCGGTGGTTACGGTCACGCCGTAAGCCGGAAACCGGCCGTGTTCGCGCCTGGGGGAGGAGCGCGTGCGAACTCGGCAAGTCCTGGTCCTGCCTCAGCACAACGCGCAGGTCAGGCAGTTCCACCGTCGGAGGTGGTTTTTTGAGGAAGGCAGCACTGCTGCTTGCATGCGCCTGCGCGCTGCTGGCAGTTGCGACAACTGCGGTGGCCGTGGCGCCGTCGCGGGCTGATACGACGGACACGACAGCTACCCGGGCTTCCGAGCCACAGGCCCAGGCGGCCGGTAATCGCCTTCAGGCGCGTTACCACCGCTGGCGACAGAAGCTCGAGCGCTACGGCGTTTGGCGCGGACGGAACCTCGTCCGGGCCGCCGCGAGCGACGACCGCGAGCCGACCGCTCGCGAGCTGCGTCGCTCGATCCGGCGCATGAAGCGCCGCTTTGCGAACTGGTCCCGGACCTACGAGGGCCGGGCGACGATGCACCGCTTCAAGGTGCGCCGCATCCCGAGTTGGGGCCGCGAGCACCTGCGCTCCATCGCGTGGTGCGAGTCGCGCAACAACCCGCGCGCGATCGGAGGCGGCGGTGCCTACCGCGGCCTCTACCAGTTCAGCTTCAGCACCTGGGGAGTTGTGGGCGGATCGGGAGACCCCGCCGCCGCGCCGCGCTCCGAGCAGACCTGGAGGGCCTGGGTGCTGCTGAAGAACCACGGCAGCGGCCACTGGCCGGTCTGCGGCTAGCTGCCCGGAAGCGGCTTAGCCGCAGAGCGACAAGCGGCGGGCGCGCGCGGTCCATGCGCGCGCCCGTCGGCGCTCTGCCGTGCCTCCCGGCTAGCGGTTCGTGCGGGGCTGCTCGTACTGCTCGTCGCGTACGACCTCGCCCTCTTCGTCGCGCTCGAAGCGGCGCTCGCGCTCCGCGTCGGAGTCGCTCGTCCGCTCGTAGTGCTGGACGCTCTGGTCGTCGTCCGCGTCCGAGCTCGTCGGGCCCGTGGTGGCGGCCGTCGTGTCGGCGCGGCCATGCTCGCGGTCGAACTGCGCCGCGGCCTCGTCCGGATCCGCGTCGGGATCCTTCTTGGCAGCCTCGATGTGGCGCTCGCGCGCCTCCTGGTGCTGCTCCTCGGCGCTCGCGGCGCGCTCGCGCGCAAGCGCGTCCTGGCGCCGGGCCTCGGCGGCCTGCGCCTCGGCTTCGGCGCGGGTTCTGTCCGCCTGCGCGCGACCAACCTCGGCCTCGCGACGGATCTCGCGCGCCTCGACGCGACGCGTCTCGTGCCTGCGGTTGCGCCCGGCGCGGGCGAGTAGCCACAGGAGCGCCAAGACGATCAGCGCGCCGATGACGATGGCGATGATGGCTCCGGTACTCATATCTCTAGTCCTCCCATCTGGGTCTCGGGAGGGGTACCCAAAAAGCGGGCCGGTACGCCTACTTCGCCGCCTTCTCCTCTTCCTCTTCCTCGACCAGCTCCCGCTTGAGCACCTTGCCGGTGGCGTTGCGGGGCAGCTCGTCGATGAAGACGATCTCGCGCGGCACCTTGTAGCGCGCCAGGTTCTGCTTCACATAGCCCTTGAGCTCGTCCTCGGTCGCCTTCTTGCCGCTCTCGAGCACCACGAAGGCGCGCAGGCGCTGGCCGAAGTCCTTGTCCTCGACGCCCACGGCCGCGACGTCGCTCACGGCGGCATGGCGTGAGAGCAGGTCCTCGATCTCCTTCGGGAAGACGTTCTCGCCGCCGGACACGATCATCTCGTCGTCTCGACCCTCGACGAACAAGCGACCGCCGTCGTCGAAGCGGCCCACGTCGCCGGTTGCCATGAGGTTGCCGATCACGTCCTTCGAGCCGCCGCCCGTGTAGCCCTCGAACAGCATCTCGTTGCCGACGAAGATCCTGCCGGTCTCGCCCTGCTTCACCTCCACGCCCTTCTCGTCGTACAGCCGCACGACGGTGCCCCGCGGTGGGCGGCCGGCCGTGCCGGGCGCCGCGCGCATGTCGGCCGGTGTCGCGATCGACGCCCACGCGACCTCGGTGGAGCCGTAGAGGTTGTAGAGCGTGTCGCCGAACTCGTCCATCCAGCGCGTGGCGAGGTCGCCGGGTAGCGCGGAGCCGCTCGCGGCCACCACCTTCAGCGACGACGTGTCGTATTTCGAGCGCGTCTCTTCCGGCAGGTCGAGGATCCGCTGCATCATGATCGGCACCACCGCCAGCGCGTCCGCGCGCGAGCGCGCCACCTCGGCGAGGCAGGCCTCCGGGTCGAACTTCCGGCGCAGCACGTAGGTCATGCCGAGGATCAGGCCGAGCGAGAAGTGCGCGAAGCCCCACGAGTGGAAGAGCGGCGCGGCGACGTGGATCACGTGCCGGCTCTTAAGCGGAATCTTCGAGAGGTAGGCGACCACCGGGTCGATCGACTCCGGGTTGCCGCGCGAGGCGCCCTTTGGCGTGCCCGTCGTGCCCGAGGTGAGGATCACGGCCCGGCCCTCGCGCTCCGGCGGCACGACCGGGCTCGGGTCGCCGTCGGCCATCAGCTCGTCGAGCGTGGGGTCGTCGCACGAGGGCTCGTCGTGCCACGCCACGAAGCGCTTGCGGCGATGGCCCGCCTCCTCGAGCAGCCCGTAGAACTCCTCGTCGAAGATCAGCGCCTTCGGCTTCTCGCGCTGCACGACCTCGACCAGCTGCGGCCCGGCGAAGGCGGTGTTGAGGTAGAGCGCATCGGCGCCGAGCTTCGAGAGCGCGATCGTCGCCTCGATGAAGCCGCGGTGGTTGCGGCACATGACCCCCACACCGTCGCCCTCGACGAGGCCGGCGTCGGAGAGGGCGTGCGCGAGCGCGTTGGTGCGCGTGTCGACCTCGCCGTAGCTCAGCGTGCCGAGCTCATCGACGATCATCGTCCCCTCCGGGTAGCGCTCCGCGAGCGAGATCGCCCCGGCCGCGGGGCTGCGGCCCCAGCGCTGGAGGGTCCGGAGGACGCCCCAGAGGCGGTCCGGCCGCATCGGCCGGATCACGCCCGCTTCGATTAGCACCTTCGCGCTGCCGAGCTCGTACGCCACCCTCCCGGGCAGGCTCTTTCCGTCGTCGCCGCTCACCTGTTCCAGGACCTCCTCGTCCTCGAGCTCAAGAGCCAGATTCTTCAGGGTTCGCTCGAGCGTGGTCGCCACCATCGGCGCGCCGACCCGGTCGGCGACGCTGCCGAGCAGTCCTCCGGGCGAGTCCCACGAGAGCCGGAGCACCACCTTCGTACGGCCGTCATCGGCCTCGCGCAGCCGCCAGCGCACGCGGTGGTCGATGCCGGTGATGCTCGTCCAGGCCATGTCCGCGTTCTCGTCACACTCGACGATCTCGATCAGCCCGCCCAGGTCGGCCGAGCCGATCCGCATGCGGAGCGCGAAGCGAGCGCCGAGGCCCTTCTCATCGTTCTTGCGCTCGAGCCGCGTGAGCCCGTGCCAGAAGCGGTCGTAGTTGTCCGGGTTCGAGACGAGCTCCCAGATCTCCTCCGGCGACGCGTCGATCAGCATGTCGCGCTGGACCCGCATCAGCCCAGCACGGGCAGTGCCCGCTCCTCGGCGAGCCCGGTGAGCGTCGTCTGCATCCGCCCGGTCACGAGCTCGTACGCCTCGTCGACATCCATGCCCGACACGTCGATCGGCTCCAGGACCTGGATCGTGATCTTCGCGGGCAGTGGGATGTGGCCGAGCATGTCGCCCACGTTCAGCCCCCATGGGAGCGCCAGTGACACCGGCAGCACCTTCAGGCGGAACATGCGGTCGAGTCCGAGCAGCTTGGCGATGCGCTCGCCGCGCGAGAGGAACAGCGCGGTCTCCTGGCCGCCGATCGCCACGACCGGCACGAGCGGGACCTCCCGCTCCTGCGCCAGGCGGATGAAGCCCCTGCGGCCGCCGAAGTCAACGCGCGCGGACTCCCAGCTCGGCCGGTGGACCTCGTAGTCGCCGCCGGGGTACACGAGGAGCGCGGCGCCCACGTCGAGGGCCTTCGCCGCGTTCTCCGGCGTCGCGGCCACGGTGCCGTACTTCCGCAGGCTAGAGAGGCCGGGCATCGAGAGCACGAGGTTGTGGGCGAGCTGGTGGAAGCGGCGCTCGACTCCGAAGTAGGTGGTGAACGCCAGCGTGAAGACGTGGGTGTCGGGTGTGAGGTTGCCGCCGGAGTGGTTGCCCACGAGCAGCACCGGGCCCTCCTCTGGGATGTTCTGCAGCCCGCGGACGTCGGCCCGAAAGTAGAGGCTCGCGAGCATCCATAGCCCGGGGAGCGTCTCGCGGATGTAGTCCGGGTCGCGCTCGTCGAGGTCGGCGCTCGGCACCCGGCGCTGGGCCTCTTCCGCGATCGCGCCGATCACGCGGCTGACCAACTGGACGATCGAGCCGGGGCCTGGTGGCGCCCCGGACCCGGGCGCTCCCCCGTTCGACGACCCGTGGGCGGTGGAGGTGCTCACGGCTCCCGGCTCATGCGGCTCGCCGTAGGCTCGCCCGCATCTCGGGCCAGCTCGACGGCGGCCCGGACGGGCGGCTGATCTTGTGCGGCTCCCCGCGCGGAAGGCCGCTGAGCAGCTCCCGGAGCGCGGGGCTCCTCAGCTGCTTGGCGACCGTCTCCTCCGCGGTGTCGATCACGTCCTGGCGGCGCTCCGCGCTCATCCAGTTGTGCCCCATTGCCGCGTGGTCCTCGGCGGTGGGCTCGATTATCACGACCTCGGCGCCGAAGCGGCGCACCTTGCGCTCCTCGCGCTCGAGCCGCCCGCGCGAGGCGCGGCGGGTTATCGAGGGCACGAAGTCGAGCGCCCCGTTGATCGCGCCGGTGGCGATTTTGGTGACGCCGCCGCGGGAGCGGGTTTGGCGCTCCGAGCGGCTCGTGAGCGGGTTGAGGCAGATGACCAGGTCGAGGCCGCGGCCGGCGACGAGGTCCATGTTCGACACCGAGCAGACGCCGCCGTCCACGTAGCGCCGGCCACCGATCTTCACGGGCCGGTAGAAGCCCGGGATCGCGCAGGACGCCGCGACGGCGTCCGCGATGTCCGCCCGCGGCGACCCGAGCCGGCCGAACGGAGTACGGCGGCCGGACTCGTAGTCACACGCCACGGCCCAGTAGTTCGCGTGCTCGACCCAGTCGCCGGGCACGGCGCGCGTGATCGTCTCCCTGAGCGGGTCGGTCGACACGAATCCGGACGGCAGCCAGCCGGCCACCATCTGGAGCGGGGTGTGGCGCAGCGGGTTCGACAGCGCCGTGAAGGCCATGCGCAGCGAGCCGGGGCCGATCGCGGGCAGGCCGCGGTGGAGGCGGAAGTTCGCGCCGGCGGAGCGGTCCGCGTCCGCGGCTGGGCGTCCGTCGGGTCCGACGAGGCCATCGAAGACCTCGCCCCGCGAGTGGGCGACCATGAACCAGGGCGGCACCCCGCCCGCCACGAGCGCGCCGATCATCGACCCCGCGGAGGTGCCGACGATCTGATCGGCGCTGCCGGGATCCCAATCCGTCTCGCGCGCGAGCGCGCTGAGCCCGCCGACGAGCCACGCGCCTCCGAGCACGCCTCCCGCCCCGAGCACCAGCCCCACCTTCACAGAGACGGGCTTCCCCGCGAAATGTCGGCCGCAAACGCCGACCGGCACGAATCCATAACCGCTTCCAGGTTACCCGCGGTGAGCGCTGCGCGCTCGTCTTCAGGACTCCCTGCTCTCGGGGTCGGCGTACGCCTCCTTGCGCCAGGGCGGCTTCACCTCGGGGTCGAGCGGCCCGTAGCGGCGGTGGTCGCGGGTCTCGAGCGGGACCAGGCGGAGGCCCTCGCCGGTGGTGCTGCGCTCGTCGAAGTCGCGGCCGGGCAGGAGCGGGATGCGGCGAGGCAGGCCCCTCAGCGGCATGTAGCGCTGGGAGACCGGGTGCCCCGGGCTCCGCCAGCGCGGCTCGCTCCGGAAGGGCACGTGGCCGGAGTGACTCCCGCGCGAGACCCGCACCCAGCCGGTGCTCCGGACCCAGCGGTCATGGCAGGCGCGCCACTTGCAGCCCTGGAGGTGGCCGTGCGAGCTGGCGCGCATCCAAGTGCTGCCGTCCGGGTCGACCCTAAGGAAGACGCCCTCCCAGTCGTCCTTGTGAAAGCCCGGATAGTCGGGCGTGCCGCTGATCAGGTCGCGAATCCGCGGAAGGAGCCAGGAGCGCTCCCAAAGCTTGTCCGACCCGGCGAGAGCGGTGTTGGAGTCCGGGTAGTAGAGCCAGTACTGGACGTAGAGCCGGCCGCCTCGGCGGATCAGGCGGGTGAAGGCGGTCGCGCGCGCCCCTCCCTCGCTCACGTGCGTGTCGAGAGAGCGATCGTCGCGCTCGCCGGCACACTGCGGCCGGCGACAGCGCCGCCAATCGACGGGAAGCTCCCGCTCACCAGGCTCATAGACGAGGTTCGGCGCCAGCGCGCGGACCAGGGACGCATCGCGCTCGCCGTAGGCGGCGGCCAGGCGGCGCTCGTCGCGATCGCAGCGGCCGCTCACCGCGCAGACGACGTGCCGGGCGAGAAACCCGCCGAACGAGCGCCCGTCAAAGTCCTGCCCAAACGCCAACAGCGCACCAAGGGCGAGACAGCAGATCAACTGGAGAGCGACGAACTCGACGGCGGCCTGCCCGCGCTCCGCCGTCATCGACCCCTCACCAGCGGCCAGTCGCGCACGAGGTCGACCGGGCTGATGCAGTCGTTCGCCATCCGCAGCACCTCGGAGGGCGGGATCGTGTGGCCCGGGAAGCGGCTCTCCGGATGGAGGAACGCGTACCTGAAGCGCTCGTAGACGAGGCACGCGATCCAGGCACGCCGCCAGGCAGTGCCACCGCCGCGCCGCGCCCGTTCGAGAAGGGCCGGCGCCTCCGGCAGCCGGATCCGCAGGCGGGGCGGCGACTGGCCCGGCCTCGGAACGAGTGGGGGCACGACGAAGCTCTCCCGCCGCGGAATCGGCGGCGATGCCGGCCGAGGCGGGCGGCCGACCGGACCAGCCGGGCGGGCCAATCGAGCGGGATCGGCCGCGCGAGCCGGATGGGTGACCGACCCGAGCACCGTCGCGGCCAGGCTCCGGCCCTCGGCTCGCGGCGCGAAGCGGCTCAGGGCGGCCAGAGCCAGGGCCACCAGCAGCACGATCCCGATCCACTCGACCGTCGCCTGCCCGCGCTCGCTGCGCATGCGGCCGAACGTAGGGCGACGCGGCGCACGCGTGGGGGCGGCGAGGTGACGAGGGTGCTACAGGGGGATGACGGTGCGCTCCGCTGAGCTTGCTCGCGCTGCTTCGATGACGCGGAGCGTTTCGATACCGGCCGCGAGGGGGACCGGAGGGGGCTCAGCAAGCGGCGGCTCCACGCCGGCCCGCTCGGCGGGAGCGCGGCGGGCTTCTGCGCTCGCTCGGATCGCTCTCTCCATCTGCTCGTAGAACGCCACGTAGCGGCCCGGCTCGGTCCGGACGGGCTCCGCCCGTTCGTCGGTCCCCAGCGTGCCCCAGGCTTCGCTTGGATCCTCACCGAAGCCTGGGTCGCCCGGGCCGCCTCCCGAGCGGAGCGCCTCCTCCTGCACGTCCGCCCCCCACTTCACGTACGCCGCCTCGGAACCGAGGGCTCGCATGCGCGGTCCGAACTGGGCGGCCACCATCGTCGCCCACAGGCGCGAGCGCGCGCCGGACTCGTGCTCCAGCGCCAGGAAGAAGTCGTCGTCGACCCTCGCGCCCGGCCGCACCTTCCGCACCTCGGCGTACACCGAGCGTGCCGGTCCCAGCAGCTCGAGCGCCTGGTCGATCAGATGCGGCCCGAGGTCGAACAGCGCACCGCCGGCGTCCTCCGGGCCGCCCCCCTCGCGCCACTTGCCCGTGTCGACCTGAGGCCGCCAGCGCTCGAAGCACGACTCGAGCTGCCGCAGCTCGCCCAGCGACCCCGCCTCCATCAGCCGCCGGAGCGTCAGGAAGTCGCCGTCCCAGCGCCGGTTGTGGAAGACGCTCGCCACCACGCCGCTCGCGGCGACCGCCTCCGCAAGCCGCTCCGCGTCGGCCACGCTCGCCGCCAGCGGCTTGTCCGCGACCAGGTGCAGCCCGGCCTCGGCGGCGGCCAGCCCCAGCGGTACGTGCTGGCGATTCGGCGCTGCTACCACGACGAGGTCGTGCGCATCCGCGGCGTCGAACAGCGTCTCGGCCGAGGGCAGGATCTCGGCGCCCGGATGCGCGGAGCGCGCCTGCGCCACCCGCTCCGGGTTCGACGTGACGATCGACGACAGCGTCAGCCCGGGCACGGCCTCGACGAGCGGCGCGTGAAACGCCGACCCGGCGAGGCCGTATCCGATGAGGCCGACGCGGAGCGGGGTCAGATCCGTCCCGCGGCTTCTCGCTGATGGCGCGCGATCGCGTCGATCACGACGGCTGCGAGCAGCACCGCACCGGTGACCATGAACTTCACCGACGACTCCAGCGCGAGCAGGTCCATGCCGTTCGAGATCGAGGTGATCACGAGCGCGCCCAGGAGCGCGTGCCAGACGCTGCCGCGACCTCCGAACAGGCTCGTGCCCGCGATCACAGGCCCCGCGATCGCGAGCAGCAGGAAGTCACCCGCGCCCGACGACTGGTTCACCGCCAACAGCCGTGACGCCGCCATGATGCCGCCGATCGCGGCCATCGTCGAAGCGATCATGAACACGATCACCCGCACGCGCGTCACGTGGATGCCCGCTCGCCGGGCCGCCTCGGCGTTGCCGCCGACCGCGAAGATGTGGCGGCCGAACGTCGTTCTCGTAGTCAGGTAGAAGAAGAACAGGCAGAACCCGACGAGGATCAGCGCCGCGAGCGGCACGCCGCGATCGTCGTTCAGCACCCAGACCGCGACCAGGGTGGCCACGGTCACCAGCGCGATCCGCAGGACGACGAGGCCGAGCTGTGGCGCGGAGAGACCCTGGGACACGCGGCTCTGCCGCGTGCGCAGGGCGAGCGCCGCGTACACGCCGATCGCGATAAGCGCGAGGATCCACCCGACGGTGTCGCTGTAGAAGGTGTTCGTGAGCCCGAGGATCTTCGGGTCATTGAGGTTCACGGTGCCCGTCTCGCCAAGTACCTTGAGCTGCGCCCCCGGCCAGGCGAGCAGCCCCGCGAGCGTAACCACGAACGACGGCACGACGAAGCGCGTGAACACGGAGCCCTGGAAGAGCCCGATCGCCATGCCGGCCGCCACGGCCGCCGCGATCGCCAGGTACGGCGACCAGCCGTGCTTCACGTTGAGCACCGCCATGATCGCGGCCGCGAGCCCGCTCACGGCGCCTACCGACAGGTCAATCTCCCCGAGCAGCAGCACGAGCACGACGCCGACCGACACCAGGCCGACCGCCGTCATCTGCAGGACCAGGTTCGACAGGTTCACCGAGCTCATGAAGCGCGGTTCCTGGAGGTAGAAGACGAGCCAGATCACGGCCAGCGCGAGGACGACTCGCAGCTCCGCGAGGTCGCCCGCTATGAAGCGCCGCAGCAGCTCGAGCTGGGGACTGCGGACCTCGACATCCTCGTCGACTGTGGCGTCGGCCGTGCTCATCGCTTTGCTCCGTTCCCCGTGGCGCCGGTGATAGCGGCAACCACCTGGTCCTGGTTGGCCTCCCGGCCGAATTCACCGGCCTTCTTGCCGAGCCGCAGCACGAAGATGCGGTCGGCGACCTCGAACACATCGGCAAGGTTGTGGCTGATCACGAGCACCCCGTAGCCGCGCTCGCGCAGCCGCTTGATCAACTCGAGCACCTGAGCCGTCTGGCGCACGCCCAGCGCGGCGGTCGGCTCGTCGAGCATCACGAGCTTCGGCTCGCCCAGCAGCGAGCGCGCGATCGCCACCTGCTGGCGCTGCCCGCCCGACATCGTGCCGACCTCGGCCCGCACGTCGGTGATCGTCACGGCCAGGTTCTCGAGCAGCTCGCCGGTCTGCTTCTCCATCCCGACCTCGTCGAGCTGGCGGACCACCGCGGCCGGGCCTTCGCCGGTCTCCTCGCGCCCTAGGAAGAGGTTCTCGACCACGTCGAGGTTGTCACAGAGCGCGAGATCCTGGTAGACGGTCGCGATCCCGAGCGCAACCGAGTCCGTCGGGTTCGTGATCGTGACCTCCTGGCCCTCGAACGAGATCGTCCCCTCGTCGGCCGGGTGGATCCCCGCGATGGTCTTCACGAGCGTCGACTTGCCGGCGCCGTTGTCGCCGACCAGGGCGACGACCTCGCCGTGGCGAACTTCGAAATCGACGTCGCTGAGCGCCTGTACCGGCCCGAAGCTCTTGCTCACCCCCTCCAGGGAGAGGACGGGAGTGCTCCCGTTGTCATTCACTCCGAGACTCCTTTCCGTGTGAAGCTGGGGGCGCCCCGATCGGGGCGCCCCCATTCTTCCCCACAGGCCCTACTGGATGCCAGCCTCCTTGCAGCCGGCCGCGTACTTGCCGGTGCAGATCTCGTCCACCGACCAGAACCCGTCCTTGATGATCGTGTCCTTGACGTTGTCCTTTGTGACCGCAATCGGCTGGAGCAGGATCGACGGCACGTCCTTCATGCCGTTGTTGACCTTGTCCTTCGGTGCCGGCGGGGTATCGCCCTTGGCAAGCGTCACGGCGAGCTCCGCCGCCTGCTCCGCCTCCGGCTTGATCGCCTTGTAGACGGTCATGTACTGCTCGCCCACCAGGATCCGCTGGATGGCCGCGAGCTCCGCGTCCTGTCCCGTCGTCGGACGTGTCTTCGGGTCGATCCCGTTGCCCTTCATGGCCGCGATGGCGCCACCGCCGGTGCCGTCGTTGGCCGCGTAGACGCCCACGAACCCGTCCTTCCCGACCGCGGTGATCGCCTGCTCCATCTCCTGCTGCGCCTTGTCCGGGCTCCAGTCGGGCGTGTCGTACTCCTTCGCCACCTTGTAGCCGCTGCCATCGATGACGCTGTGCGCGCCCTGCTTGAACAGCTTGGCGTTGTTGTCCGTCGGGGCGCCGTTGATCATGATGATGCTGCCCTTGGCGCCGTCGTCCTTCAGCTTCTTGACGAGGGCGTCGCCCTGGAGCTTGCCGACCTTCTCGTTGTCGAACGAGATGTAGTAGTCGATGTCCGCGTCCGTGACCAGCCGGTCGTAGCTGACGATCGGGATCTGCGACTGCTTCGCCCGGTTCACGATCGCCCCGGCCGATGCGGCATCAACCGCGTCGAGCACGAGCACCTTCGCGCCCTTCGTGATGGCCGCCTCAGCCTGCTGCTGCTGCTTTGCGGCGTCCTGATCCGCGTTCGAGTAGATGATGTCGCAGTCGGAGCAGAGCTCCTTCACCTTCTTCTCGAAAAGCGGCCGGTCCTGCGACTCGTAGCGCGCGGTCTTCGTCTCCGGCAGCAGCAGCGCAATCGAGCCGCCGCCTCCGCCGCCGCCACCACCACCGCCGCCGCCTCCGCCGCCGCCATCGTCGTCGTCGTCACCGCATGCGGCCAGCGCGAGCGCCATCGCGCCCACGAGGGCCGCGATGACGGCAAGCAATCTGATCCTGCTCATCTGTCCTCCTCCTACCTTGTTGCCGTTGACTGCCTAACCGCCGGTGCCGGCCCGCTCCACGCGGGACCGGCTTCGTGGAGCACGAGCGCCACCGCGCCGAGCAACTCGGCGCGCTCCCCAAGCTCGCCGGGGACGATCCGCACGTCCTCGGCTGCGCTCGGAATGGCCCGCAGTCCGACTGCTTCTCTGAGCGGATCGAGCAGCACGTCTCCGGCGACGGCCATGCTGCCCCCAACGACGATCCGCTCGGGGTTGATGAGGTTGCAGAGATCCGCGACCGCGGCGCCGATGTGGCGGCCGGCGTCCGCGAGGGCGCGCCGGCAGCCGGGGTCGCCGTCGACGGCGCGCGCGAGCACGTCGTCGGGGGTCAGCGTCTCTCCGAGGCTGCGGCTGAGGAGCGCCGCGATGGCGGCGCCGCTCGCGTGGGTCTCGAGGCAGCCGCGGCTCCCGCAGCGGCAGATGTCGCCCGTCTCGTGGAGCGACGTGTGCCCGATCTCGCCGGCGGTGCCGCCGGCTCCCTCGAACAGCCGCCCGTCGATCACGATGCCGGCGCCGATGCCGGTGGCGAGCTTGAGGTAGACGAGCCCGGCGGCGTCGCGGCCTGCGCCCCAGGTGGACTCGGCGAGCGCGCCCAGGTTGGCGTCGTTCCCGAGCCAGACCTCCATGCCGAGCCGCTCGCCCATCCGCTCGGCCGCGTGCGTGCCGGCCCAGCCCGGCAGGATCGCGGAGGAGCCTACGACGCCGCTGCGGTGCACGGGGCCCGGGAGCCCCATGCCCACGCCCAGCATCCGGCCGGCGTCGGCCCCGGACGCCTCGAGTACCAGCTCCACCAGCTCGGCGGCGCGCTCGATGCCCGCCTCGGCGTCGTAGTCGTCCGGCATCTCGCGCCACTCCTCGGCGAGCAGCTGGTGGGAGAGGTCGGCGAGCGCGACGGCCAGGTGGCGCTTGCCGAAGTCGATCCCGATCGCGAAGCCGGCGCCGGGGTCGAGCGCGATCAGAGCGGGCGGGCGCCCGCCGCCGGTGGCCGGGCGACCGTCGGCATCACGGTCGACGACCATGCCCTCGGCCTGGAGCCCGGCGACGATGGTCGACACCGTCGAGCGCGAAAGGCCCGTGTGGCGCGCGAGATCCGCCCGGCTCGTTACCCCGAGCACCTGCAGTGCCTGGATTACGCGCAGCCGGTTGGACGCGCGCAGAGAGGGCGGTGCGCCCGGCTCGTCCTCCATCCGGGCGATCCTCGCGGACCCGAAGTGGGTTAGTCAAGGCCTCGGCCGAAGTTTCCATGAATTTGGCGTTAATTTGTTCAAGCTCGGCCTATCCATCTCCAACCGACCGATGGTTCAGCCAGCATTTCAGTGGTATTGGGTTACCTGATGGCCACCGCCACCCCGCAGGGGAGCGCGCCGGCTGACGCGATCGTGGCACTCGCCGACCGGTTCGATCCCGACGTGATCGACCTGCCGCGCGGCCGCGCCCGCGTCCGCCTCGAGGTGAACGGCGACAGGGCCGGCGACGCGGTGATCGTGGGGCGCAGGCTGCGGCTTCGCAGGCCGAACGAGAGCGCCAAGCCCGACGCGGTCCTGAGCACCGACGCGGCCACCTGGGAGCGCATCGCCGCGGACCTGCGCGGGGGCATGGACGCGTTCCGCGCCGGCCGGCTCCGGATCAGCGGCAGCCTCCACGTCGGCGTGGGCTTCCTGGCGGCCACGAGCGGCGCCGACGAGCCCGGGCGGCTCGAATTCGACACCCTGCGCACGCGCGGGTTCGGCGCCATCTCCGTGCTCGCGGCGGGGACGGGGCCCGAGACGATCGTCTGCCTGCACGGGCTCGGCGGCACCAAGGCCTCGTTCCTCCCCACCGTGAACGCGCTGGCCGACGACTACCGGGTCGTCGCCATCGACCTCCCGGGCTTCGGCGAGTCCGACAAGCCGATCGGCGCCCCCTACGACGCCCGCTGGTTCGCTCGCTCCATGTTCGCCGCGATGGATGCGCTGGGCGTGGACCACGCTCACATCGCCGGAAACAGCATGGGCGGCCGGGTGGCGATCGAGGCGGGCCTGACCGACCGCGAGCGCACCGACGCGCTGCTCTTGCTCAGCCCCGCGCTCGCGTGGCTGCGGTCACGCCCGTGGGCGCCGTTCCTCCGCGCGCTCCGGCCCGAGCTCGGCCTGATCCAGCCCGCTCCCCGGCCGGTCGTCGAGGCGATGGTGCGCCGGCTGGTCCCCGCCTCCAATGGCGGCTGGACCGCCGCGGGCATCGACGAGTTCCTGCGCGCCTATCTCACCCGCAGTGGCCGCGCGGCGTTCTACGCGGCGGCGCGCAACATCTATCTGGACGAGCCTCACGGCGAGGACGGTTTCTGGACGCGACTCGAGTCGCTCCAGTGCGAGTCGTTGTTCGTCTGGGGCCGCAATGACACGCTGGTCCCGATCGGCTTCATGAAGCACGTCGAGCGCGCCCTGCCGAGCGCGCGCCACGTGGAGCTCTCGTGCGGTCACGTGCCCCAGGTGGAGCGGCCGCGCGAGACGCATGCGGCGATCAGGAAGTTCCTGGCAGAGTTGTAGGGGTGGAACTGCCCCCCGGGCCCCGGCTGCCGAGCCTTCTCCAGGCCGCTCTCGTGACCGCGTCGCCGTACGGCTGGATGCTGAAGCGCTGGCGCCGCTACGGCGACGTCTTCTCCTCGCGCTTCCCGATCTTCGGCCGCGTGGTCTACGTGGCCGACCCAGCGCTCGTGAAGGAGGTGTTCGCGGGCGACTCGAAGACCTTCCATGCCGGCGAGGCGAACACGCTCGCGCTCGGCGACGCGCTCGGGGAGCACTCGCTCCTCACGCTCGACGAGGACCGCCACATGGGCCAGCGCAAGCTGCTCCTGCCGCCCTTCCATGGTGCGAGCGTGCGCCGCTACGCCGAGGTCATGGCCGAGGCGACCGAGCGCGAGGTGGCGAGCTGGCCGGTCGACAGGGAGATCGAGCTGCGGCCGCGCATGCAGGCGATCACGCTCGACGTGATCCTGCGGGCGGTCTTCGGCGTGCGCGACGACAGGCGGATGGACCTGTTCCGCGAGCGCATTCCGCCGCTCGGCGAGACCACCAGCGTGCTGAACTGGCTGCCTTTCATGGACCGCGACCTCGGCGGGTTCACGCCGGCGGCCAAGTTCCGGCGGGCGCTGGCGGCGGTGGACGAGCTGATCTACGCCGAGATCGCTGAGCGGAGGGTTGCCTCGGACGACGACCAGGACGACGTGCTCTCGCTGCTCCTGCGGGCCCGGCACGAGGACGGCTCGGCGATGACGGACAAGGAGCTGCGAGACGAGCTCATGACGCTCCTCACCGCCGGACACGAGACGACGGCGACCGGGCTCGCATGGGCCTTCGAGCGCCTGCTCCGCACTCCGCGCGTGCTGGAGCGGCTGACCGGATCGCTCGACGACGACGACTATCTGGACGCCGTGGTGAAGGAGACGCTTCGGGTGCGGCCCGTGATCGTCGACGTGGCACGGAAGCTCACGCGCGAGACGGAAGTCGCGGGCTGGCGGTTGCCCGCCGGAACGCTCGTGCTGCCCGCGATCGCCGTGCTGCATGCACGCCCGGACCTGTACGAGTCGCCGGCGGAGTTCCGGCCGGAGCGCTTCATGGACGGTGCCCCGGAGTCCTACGCATGGATCCCGTTCGGCGGCGGCATCCGGCGCTGCATCGGGGCGTCGTTCGCCCAGGTGGAGATGCGGACCGTGCTGCGCGAGGTGCTCCGCCGCGTGCGACTGCGCGCGCCGACGCAGCGGCCCGAGCGCGGCGTGGTCCGTCACGTGACCGTCGTGCCGGGGCGCGGCTGCCGCGCGATTGTCGAGGAGCACCTAGCCGTCGAGCAGGCGGCGGAACTCGCCCGCGCCCACAACGGCCGCCCCGGCGGCGCGGACGCGCCGAGCGAGGTCGGCGTCCGAGGTCACGACTGAGAGAGAGCTCGGCTCGTCGTCGCTCTCCACCCGCGCCGCGATGTCGTCGTCGGCCGCATTCCGACCGGGCCGCGACGCGAACAGAACGGTCACGCCCTCGCCGCCCTCCAGCTCGAACGGCCGGCCGTCGAACACGACGGTGACCGGGTCGCCGCTCCGCCGGGCGAACGCCTCGAGCTTCTCGACGAGCGCGCCCATCGCGCCCGGCCGGTCGCGCCACCAGCCGTCCGGACGCGACCCGATCACGTTCATCCCGTCGACGATCCAGCGGGTCACCGGGCCGGCTCCTGGGCGGGCAGGGGCACCGCGGCGTCGGGCACCTCGAGCGCCGGCGTGAGCCGGTTGCTCGGCTGCTGATAGCGCGCCTGGAGGCCCGGCGAGCGGGGGCCCTGCGCGCAGGGAGCCTCGCCCTTCACGCAGAACCCCCACAGCCCGGGCCAGGCGTTCCAGCTCGCCGCGTAGAGCAGCGGCTCGCCGGGATTCTCGCTGCCTATGCGCGGAAGCAGGAGCACGCACCCGGGCTCCTGCCCGCAGTCGCCCTCGTCGTTGCGGCCCCAGGGGCGCTCGCCGTCGTGGAAGCCCTCCGGCAGGCCGTTGCCCTGCTTGCAGAACAAGCGGCCGCGCTTGTGCCGGCACGGCGAGGGGTAGGACGCGTGCGTTCCCTGCGCCACGTACACCTTGACGTGCCTCCGCTCGGGGTCGGCGAACTCGAAGCGGCGCGCCGCGAAGTCCCCCTGAGGCCCGGGGTCGAGCCGCATCCTGCCGTCGTGCTGGGCGAAGATCGCGTAGCGCACGCGCGTCGCCGCCAGGTCCGTGACCACGGTGATGCCCTCCCAGTCGCCCTCGTGGTCGCCGCACAGCTTGGGGAACGCCTTCTTGAGGGGGCCCCCGCAGCGGCCGGCGTCGGGCAGGTCCAGGTCGTTGTAGCGAAGGAACCACCAGTAGTCGATGAAGAGCTCGTCGCCGGCCGGATGCAGGTTCGCGTAGATCACCGTCGCCGGGCCGGCGTCGCAATCGCGGAGGCGCTCCTCGAAGCACGCGCTTCGCGTCGGGCTCGCGAAGTCGCGTCCCGCCGCCTGGCGCCCGTGGATGTTGAGGCGGAGCGCCTGGCCCGGGTCGCGAATCGCGATGGTCGCCACGAGCTCGTCGATGCTCGTGACCGGCACGCAACCGCTGCGGTCGGACGTCGGGCAGACCTGGTGGCCTCCGCCGTCGGGATAGCGCTCCGACAGGAAGCTCCCGATCTCGACCGGGCGCCACGGCTCGTGGCTGTCGAAATACAGGTACGGCCGGAAGCTGCGGGCGAGCTCCCGCTTCTCGGCCCTGTCGAGCTCGCCGACCTGCGTCGCCCCGGGCAGGAGCACGACCGGTTCGGGTGGCTTCTCGGCTCGGGTGAGCGAACCGATCCCGACCAGCACCGCGAGCACCGCGACCGCGACGAGAGCCGCGATCGCCAGCTTCATCGGCGGCGCCTGAGATACACGACGATCGCCCCCACCACCAGAAGGCCAGCGCCGAGCTGCGTGAGCAGCTGCACGCCCGCGGCCTCGTCGCGCGTGGCATTGCGAATCGCGGCGAACATGATCGATGCGCCGAAGAAGACGACCAGCGTCCAGAGGAGCGTGTTGCGGTCCACCGGGGCCGCACCATACCCGCGGCTACTCTCGGTCGCCGTGTTTGACCGGCCAGTGCTTGCAGGCGTGCTCGGCGCGCTCGTCATCGCCTTCTCGGCAATCCTCGTGCGGCTGTCGGAGGTGTCGCCCTCCACCGCGGCGTTCTTCCGCTGCGCATACGCGCTGCCGGTGCTGGCTCTCCTCGCCTGGATCGAACGGCGGCGCTATGGCGCGCGGTCGTGGCGCGACCGCCGGCTCGCCTGGGGCGCGGGCGTGATGTTCGCCGCGGACCTGACCTTCTGGCATCACTCGATCGAGGCGGTGGGCGCGGGGCTGGCGACCGTGCTCGGCAACACCCAGGTGGTGCTCGTGGGACTGCTGGCCTGGGCCGCGCTCGGCGAGCGCCCCGAGAACCGCTCGCTTGCCGCGATCCCGGTCGCCTTCGGCGGCGTGATCCTGATCTCCGGCGTGATCGGGAGCGGCGCCTACGGCGACGATCCGCTCCTGGGAGTGGTCTTCGGCGTCCTCACGGGGATCAGCTACGCGCTCTTCATCCTCATCCTGAGGCACGGGAACAGCGATGAGCGAAGGCCGGCGGGGCCGCTGTTCGACGCGACTCTGAGCGGTGCGGTGTTCTCCGCCATCGGCGGCATAGCGGTCGGCGACATCGACTGGGTGCCCGGCCTCGAGTCGCAGGCCTGGCTCGTGCTGCTCGCGCTCTCCTCGCAGGTGCTCGGCTGGCTGCTCATCTCGGTCTCACTGCCGCGGCTCCCGGCCGTGCTCACGTCGATCGTCCTGATGCTGCAGCCGGTGAGCACGGTCTTCCTCGGCGCGGTCCTGCTCTCTGAGGCGCCCTCCGCTGTCCAGCTGCTCGGCGTGGCGATCGTGATCGCGGGCGTGGCGGTGGCGACGGTGAAGCCGCGGGAGCGGGCACCGGCTCCGGTCTAGACACCCTTGTGGGGCGGGTTGGGGTGTGGCACATTGGCTGTACTTCCCCTCTGGAGGTGGCGATTGGACTCGCCTCGTGTAGCGCTCATCCGCCGGCTGTTCGAACTGATGGAGAAGAACGACCTCCCCGGGGCGGCGGAGGAGCTCCTGAAACACTCGGCCGAAGACGTCGTGTTCCAGCCCCATGCGGCCCAGGGCCGCGAGATCCGCGGCCATGACGGGCTGCGGGAGTTCTGGTCGCGCTTCGCGGACGAGGGCCTCGAGATGCGGGCGGGCGCCTACTCGATTTCCGAGGAGGGCGACTCGGTGGTGGTCAGCGGGTGGGTCAGGACGATCGACGAGGGCCGGCTCGCCGACACCCAGTCGCGCTGGGTCTATCGCTTCAACGACGAGGGCAAGGTCGTGAGCGCCCGAGTCGAGGGCGCCTAGCTAGGCGGCGGCGCCGCGCGGCCCCGGCGACTCGCGCTGCCGCGGCGCGAGGAGCGCGCCGCCGAAGCAGAACTCGCGCCCCAGCGCCAGGTCCGCGTCGAGGATCTTGCGGTAGGCGCGCGCCGAGACCATCGCGGTCTCGTCGCGCTCCCAGCGATCGGCCGAGATCCGTGCGACCCAGCCGCGCCCGTAGGGCTGCGCCAGCAGCGCGTGCGGCGCCCGCCGGAGCAGCGGGTTCAGCTCGACAAGCGTGCCCGCGACCGGCGAGCCGACGGCGACCGTGCGGCTCGAGCGACCCTGAACCGTGGCGAGCGTCTCGCCCACATCCACGCGGTCGACGGCCCAGTACTCGACCTCGGGCGTGTACCAGAGCACCTCGCCGAGAGGCGCCGTGACCCCGATCGTCGCTATCCCGTCCTCGATCTGCGCCCACACGTGCCGGCCCGCGAGGTACTGCCGGTCCGACGGGAGCGCGAAGCGCGCGGACGGAGCGGTGGCGGCGACCGAGATGTCGGGCACGGAGCGAGACTGGCGGGTCACCCGGACGGAAGGGCATCGCTGCGCCGCGGGCACCGCCCGCGGCTTGCGCAACGGCGGGCTACAAAGCCTTCACGATTCGCCAGGGAGCGTCGTCGGACCCGTCGAGCGCGAGCGTCCAGCGCTCCGTGAAGGTCGTCGTGCCGTCCTTCGACCCGCTCAGCACCGCTGCCGTGTCGCGGTCCTCCACATAGCGGCTCCCGCCGAGCTCGACGTCGACCGTCATGGTGGCCGGCAGCTGCTCGACCTGCACGGCCGCGATCTGGATCCGCTTCACGCGTGGCCCGCGCACCACCAGGCGCGTGCTGCGGCTCGCGTCGCCGCCGTAGAGCAGCTCGCCCACCGCCTCGGGCGACGCCACCTGCTCGAGATCGGCGTCGTCGCCGTCCACGGCCTCCGCCCAGGCGCCCACGGCCCGCCGTGCGGCGGCCTCGAGCACGTCGGGCGCGAAGCGGCCGTCGGCGACCGAGAGGTCCAGAGCGTGCGCCCGGGCGTCACCGTCGAACCCGACCTCGGCGAGGTCCGCAGTCGTGAAGCCACCGGGCAGGGCGTCCGCGACGGCGAGCTCCGTGACCGCCTCGTCCTGGAGGCGCTGGTCGTCCGACCACGGCGAGGCGACGATCTCCTCCTCGAGGTGGTGGTCGCCCTCCGCCTTCTGCTCGATCGACTGGACCATCCACGCGCCGTCACGGCGCGCCAGCGTCCAGTACTCCACCAGCGTCACGAACTCGTCCTTCTCGCCGGTGCGCATGATCTTGTCGCCGTCCGAGTCGAGCACGTAGGTGCGCAGCCTCGTCTGGATGCGCACCACGGCGCGGTCCTCGGTGTCGTCCTCGCGGTTGGTGATCCCAACGTAAAGGACCGCCGGGTTTCCGATCACCTCGACCCGGTTGTGCCAGCCGTTCCTGTCGAAGTCGTCGAGCCGCCGGTTCCACTCCACCAGTAGGTCGGGGCCCACCAGCTTCGCGAGAGCGGCGCGGTCGCGCGCGTCCCAGGCCATCTGGGCGGCTCGGAAGAGCGCGATGGCATGGCGCTCGAGCTCGTCGGAGGCGAAGTAGGCATCGTCCTCGGCTGCCTCCGCCGAGGCGGTGCGCACGCGCTCGTCACGCTCGCGCAGCTTGCGCCGGTAGCGGGCTGTGTAGATCGCCAGGTAGAGCAGGAAGAGCCCGAACAGCCCGAAGACGACCACGACCACGATCGGGTCGCCGCTGCCGGATCCGGACCCTCCGCCGCCGAAGCCGCCGCCTCCTCCACCGCCTCCCCCGCCGAAGCCGCCGCTTCCGCCGCCTGCCTGCGCGAGGATCAGAGGTAGCGAGCCCATCGAGCGGCCAGCATAGAACCGCATGCGCGGGCAATAGCATCCGGCGCCCCATGCAGTTCGATCTGAACGAGGAGCAGCAGCAGATCCGGCGGCTCGTGCGCGACTTCGCCGACGGCGAGGTGCGCCCGGTCGCGGAGGAGCTCGACCGCGAGAAGCGCTTCCCATACGAGATCGTCGCCAAGCTCGGCGAGCTCGGCCTGATGGGCATTCCCTACCCGGAGGAGTACGGCGGGGGCGGCGCGGACAACCTGAGCTACACGGTCGCGATCGAGGAACTGGCGAGGGTCGACTCGAGCGTGGCAATCACCGTCGCGGCACACACGTCGCTCGGCACCTGGCCGCTGTACGCGTTCGGCTCGGACGACCAGAAGGCCGAGTGGATGCCCCGGCTCTGCTCGGGCGAGCGGCTCGGCGCGTTCGGGCTCACCGAGCCCGAGGCCGGCTCCGACGCCGGCAACACGCGAACGCGCGCCGAGCTCGACGGCGATGGGTGGGTTATCAACGGCGCGAAGCAGTTCATCACCAACAGCGGAACGGACATCTCCGGGTTCGTGACGATCACGGCACGCACCGGCGAGGACGAGGTGTCAAATCTGCTGGTCCCGAACGGCACGCCGGGCTACGAGATCGGCGAGCCGTATCGCAAGATGGGCTGGAACGCCTCCGACACGCGGCCGCTCGCGTTCGAGGACTGCCGGGTGCCGGAGGAGAACCTGGTGGGGCCGCGCGGGCAGGGCTTCAAGCAGTTCCTGCAGACGCTCGACGGGGGCAGGATCGGCGTGTCGGCGATGGGAGTCGGCCTCGCGCAGGGCGCGCTCGACGAGGCGCTCGCGTACGCGAAGGAGCGGGTCGCGTTCGGCCAGCCGATCTCGAAATACCAGGCGATCCAGTCGAAGCTCGCCGACCTCTCCACCGAGATCGAGGCGGCGCGGCTGCTCACGTACAAGGCGGCGATCGAGAAGGACCTCGGACGAAGCTTCTCCCTAACCGCGGCGCAAGCGAAGTTGAAGACGGGCCGGCTCGCCGTGCGAGCCACCGAGGAGGCGGTGCAGATCCACGGCGGCTACGGCTACATCGAGGAGTACCCGGTCTGCCGCTTCTACCGGGACGCCAAGATCCTCACCATCGGCGAGGGCACCGACGAGGTCCAGCAGATGGTGATCGCGCGCGCACTCGGCGCCTGACTTGCGCCAGGGCGGCGCGCGGGCGTAGGTTCCTCGCAACCCGACTACAAGGAGGAGCTCATGGCTGATGCTGGCCTGTTCATCGGCTGGGGCCAGGTCGTACGTGGCCGCGAGGATCGCGCGCTCGCGGTCTTCAACGAGACGCTCGAGTTCTACGGCCAGATGCAGTCCGATGGACGCATCGAGGACTTCGAGGTCGCCCTGCTTCAGCCGCATGGAGGCGAGCTCGCGGGCTATGTCCTGCTACGCGGGAGCGAGGATCAGATCGACGCCGTCTCGCGCGACGAGGACTTCCAGCGCCTGATGCAGCGCGCCGACCTGATTGTCGAGGGGCTCGGGATCGTTCCCGCGCTGATCGGCGAGAGCCTCAGTCGCGGCATTGCGATGTACCAGGAGGAGATCGCCGTCGTCGCATAGGCCCTCGTGGCTAGGGTGCGGCGCGCGATGCGTCGCACCCTCGCCCTCTGGCTGCTGCTGTTCGGCGTCTACGCCGCCACGCTCGGGCTCGACGCGTTCGGCGGCTCGGACTACGGCGGCGACGAGCCGCACTACCTGCTCGCCGCCGAGTCGATCACGGACGACGGCGACGTCGACGTACAGGACGAGTACGCCGAGCGCTCGTACGCCAAGTTCTACCCGCAGGAGCTTCGGCCTCACGGGCGCGAGACGGACGGGCGGCTTAACGAGCCGCACGGGGTGGGCTTCCCGCTGCTGATCGCGCCGGCCGACGCGCTCGGCGGCGCGAAGGCCGTCGAGCTCTTCCTCGCCGCGATCGCAGCCCTGGGGGTCGCGCTCGCCTACCGGCTCGCGCTGCGGGTGGCGCCGGACCCCTGGGCGTTCGGCGCCGCGCTCGCGGTCGGGTTGAGCCCGCCGCTCGTGGCCTACGGCACCGCCGTGTACCCGGAGCCGGCCGCGGCCGCGGCGCTGGCGGGAGCTGCCCTGCTGGCCGTGCG
>JBKPBS010000007.1:0-50392 GCA_046726915.1 Actinomycetota bacterium | reverse complement strand
GCGCAGGACCGTCACCGCCGCCACGATCGCCACCACGGCCGCCGCCGCGCCGATCAGATAGGCAAGGTGGAAGCCTCCGGTCAGCGCGGATGCGGTCGAGTCGCCGCCGTCCAGCAGCGTCTGGGTGCGCTCGGTTGAGATCGTCGCAAGCAGGGCGAGGCCGATCGCGCCGCCGACCTGCCCGGTCGTGTTCACCAGCCCGGACGCGAGCCCGGCGTCGCTCGGGGTGGCACCCGACATCGCAAGCATCATCAGGGCGGGGAACGCGACGCCCGCGCCGGCGCCGAAGATAACCATGGTCGGGAACAGGTCGACCAGGTAGTCGCCGTCCACCGGAGCGCGCGCGAAGAGCACCATCGCCACCAGCAGGAGGCCGAGGCCGGCTATCAACACCCTGCGCGGGCCGAAGCGCATGTTCAGCCTGTCGGTGAAGCCCAGCGACAGCACGCCCATGAGCAGGGAGCCCGGAAGGAACGCTAGGCCGACTTCGAGCGGCTCGTAGCCGAGCACCAGCTGCATGTACAGCGCGCCGAGGAAGAACAGCCCGAACATGCCGACGACCAGGAGGGCCATCACGATGTTCGCGCCGGTGACGTTCCGTGAGTGGAAGAGCCGCAGCGGCATCAGCGGCTTTTCGATGCGCGCCTGGCGCAGCACGAACACCGCGACCAGCGCGATCGACGCGGCTGCGAGCAGAAGCGTCCGCGCTGACGTCCACCCGTGCTCCTCGACGCCGAGGATGGTGTAGACGGCCAGCATGAGCCCGGCGGTCACGAGCACCGCTCCCGGGGCGTCCGCGCCTTCGCCGAGGCCGATGCCCGGCCTGCTCTCGACAAGCCGGAGAGCGAGGAGCGCGGTCGCGAGCCCGATCGGCACGTTTACGAAGAAGATCCAGTGCCAGTTGATGAGATCGGTGAGGACGCCGCCGGCGAGGAGGCCGATCGAGCCGCCGGCCGAAGCCACGAAGCCGAACACGCCGATGGCCTTCGCCTGCTCGCGCGGCTCGGGGAACATCGTCACGATCATCCCGAGCGTCACGGCCGAGGCAGCGGCGCCGCCGGCGCCCTGCACGAAGCGAGACGCGATCAGCATCTCCTGGCTCTGTGAGAGCGCGCACAGCAGGGAGGCGCCGGTGAACACTCCGAGCCCCACCAGGAAGACGCGGCGGTGGCCGATCAGGTCGCCGATGCGCCCGGACAGGAGCAGCAACCCGCCGAAGGCGATCAGGTACGCGTTCACGACCCACGCGAGGTTGTTCTGGGTGAAGCCCAGGTCGTCCTTGATCGACGGCAGGGCCACGTTCACGACCGTCGCGTCGAGGACGATCATCAGCACGCCCGCGCAGAGGACGTACAGCGCAAGCCAGCGGTTCGAATTGCTCACGGTCGAGTTGCTCATGCAGATAGAGACCCGTCTAGTCGGAAGAACTCATCGGCCTACGTTACGCAAGCTGTTCGAGACGTTTCGCGAGCCGCTCCATGCCGCGCTTTCGGGCCGCTCGAGCCGCTCCCAGGTAGTCGGTCGGCGTGTCCGCCGGCAGCGGCACGTCGATGTCCTGGAGCGTGGCGATCTCCTTGTAGGCGCGCAGCTCGTCACCCTGCGTGCAGAGCGCCGCGCGGACCGTCTTCTTGGTCTCGCGCACCCCGTGCGCCAGCGCCTCCTCCAGCGAGCCATGGCGCTGGAGCAGCTCGGCGGCGGTCTTCTCGCCGATCCCCTTGGCGCCCGGGATGCCGTCGGACGGATCCCCGCGCAGCGCGATGAAGTCCGGCACCAGCTCGGGGGGCACGCCGTAGCGGCGGCGGACCTCGGCGGCATCCACGAGCTCGGCGCCCTGCTTGCCGCCCGTCCGCACGTACAGGATCTGCACCTGGTCGCCGGCGCACTGGAACATGTCGCGGTCCCCGGTCATCACGAGCGTGCGCCCGCCTGCCTCGGTCTCGCGCGTGGCGTATGAGCCGAGCAGGTCGTCGGCCTCGAACGAGTCGCTCACGGCGACGGTCCAGCCGAACGCCTCGAAGAAGTTGCGCGAATCCGCGAACTGCGGCGCCAGCGTGTCCGGCACCTCGGGGCGCTCGGCGTGGTAGCCGTCGAACAGCTCCACGCGGTAGTCGGCGGCGTCGGGGCCGAAGCAGAGCACCACCGCGCGCGGCGCGTGCTGCTCGACCTCGCGCAGGACGAGGTTCGCGGTGCCGAGCAGCGCGTTGACCGGCTGGCCGTCCGCGCCCTTGATCGTGTCGGGCAGCGCGTAGAACGCGCGGAACAGCATCGAGGGGGCGTCGACTACGAGTAGGGGGCCGGACACGGGGGCAAACCTAGCCTGTGGCCGACCCGGAACCGAACGACGCCACTCCATTCCTGCCCGAGCGCCGCTCGCTGAAGGCGCTGCGCGAGGCCGCGGCGGAGTGCCGTGGCTGCCACCTGTGGCGCGGCGCGACCCAGACCGTCTTCGGCGAGGGTAAGAAGGCTTCGCGCCTGATGCTCGTCGGCGAGCAGCCGGGGGACAGGGAGGACCGCATGGGGCGGCCCTTCGTGGGCCCCGCCAGCCGCGAGCTCGACCGCGGCCTCGAGGCGGCCGGCATCGACCGGGCGGACGCGTATCTCACGAACGTGGTCAAGCACTTCAAGTTCGAGGAGCGCGGGCGGCGCCGCATCCACCAGACCCCGAAGCGCTTCGAGGTGGACGCCTGCAGGCCGTGGCTCGAGGAGGAGCTCCGGGTGGTGAGGCCGGAGGCGCTGGTCGTGCTCGGCGCGACCGCCGCGAAGGCCCTGTTCGGCAGCTCGTTCAGGGTCACGCAGCACCGCGGCGAGCTGCTGGACTCCGAGCTCGCGGCGATCGTCTGCGCGACGATCCACCCCTCGTCGATCCTGCGCAAGCCCGACGAGCCGAGCCGCGCCGAGGAGCGCGAGGCGTTCGCGGAGGACCTGCGCGTGGTCGCCA
This sequence comes from Actinomycetota bacterium, assembly GCA_046726915.1. Lineage (GTDB taxonomy): Bacteria > Actinomycetota > Thermoleophilia > Solirubrobacterales > Thermoleophilaceae > JACVRW01. The sequence continues at coordinate 47,454 of JBKPBS010000007.1, read as the reverse complement.
AGGCGCTCGCAGCGCTGTAACCAAGCTCCCCCGGTGGTGTTATTAACCATCGGTCAACAAGGGAGAGAGAATGTCCGCGACAACCCAAGCCGACACACCGCGCAGCAAGCAGTTCATCCTGGCGGCACCTGAGGCTCGTGTCCTCGAATGGATCGCGCGGCGATTGCCCCGCGCCGTGAAGCCGGATCACCTCACCGCCCTGGGCGTGCTCGCGTCCCTCGGGATCGCCGCCGCGTACGTCCTCTCGAATGGGGACAAGCTGTGGCTGTGGGGGGCGAGCGCCCTGCTCGTCGTGCACTGGCTCGGCGACTCGCTCGACGGAACGCTCGCTCGCGTGCGCAGGTCAGAGCGTCCGCGCTACGGCTACTACCTGGATCACCTGGTGGACGCGTTCGCGACCGCCGCGATCGGCATCGGCCTGGGGCTGTCGCCCCACATGCTCCTCGCGGTGGGCCTCGCGATCGTGATCGCCTACCTGATCCTCTCGATCAACACCTACCTCGAGACGCACGCGTTCGGCACCTTCACGCTCGGCTACGGCCTCCTGGGGCCGACCGAGGCGCGGCTGCTCCTGATCGGGGTGAACACGCTGCTCGCGCTCGGTGTGGTGGGCAACGGCCTCCTGGACATGGTCGGGATCGGCCTCGTCGCGGCGATGATCGCCGCGCTCGTCATGCGCGCCGGACGCAACCTGAAGCGGCTGGCGGAGCTGGAGCCGGCGTCCTAGTCTCGGCCTCGCGGCTGGCGCGCTCGGGCGCTTCTTGGCCGACGAGCTGGGCCGCAGGCGGCGCGGCACGCACTCTCGCTGAAGGGTCCTAGCCGGCGCGCAGCGCTCGCGAGCGTTCGGCGACCGGCTGCAGGAAGTCGGGGAGCGGGCGGACCAGGCCACGGCCGGTCTCCCGCTCCCAGATCTGCTCGAGCTGGGCGAGGTGCTCGTCCATCACCTCGTCGATCAGCGCGAAGTCGGCGGAGCGGATCGCGGCGAGCGTGCGCTCGTGGATCGAGATCACCCAGTCGGGCACGAGCGGCGCGTGCACCGCCATATCGCGCGCGATCTCGAGCCGGCGGAAGAGACTCCGCATCAGCTGCACCACGGTCGAGTTGCGCGTGGCGCGCGCCATCGCCAGGTGAAATTTCAGGTCGAGCTGGAGGAACAGGTCCTCGTGCTTCAGGAAGTCGTCCTCGGCCGCCAGCGCGCGCTTCCGCTCGATCAGCGCCGCCATGGCCGCGAAGTCCTCCTCGCTCGCGTGCACCGCGGCGAGCTGCGCCACACGCGGCTCGAGCAGGCGGCGAGCCTCGAGCACTCCCGCCACCTCGCTCACCCGGATCGCCTGGCGGCTGCGGAGCAGGTCGCGCGGGATGAGCTCCGAGGCTACGAAGATCCCGCCGGACTGGCCGCGGCGGACCTCGAGCACGCCGGCCTCGACCAGCGTCTTCACGGCCTCGCGGAGCGTCGGGCGGCTGATCCGCATGATCGCCGCGAGCTCGCGCTCGGACGGCAGGCGGTCGCCCACGTGCAGGTCCCCGGACTTGATCCGCTCGGCGATCTGCTCGACGGCCTCCTCGAAGGTACGGCGCGATGAGACGGGCTCGAACGAGCTCTCCAAACCAACCTGAGGATATCCGGCGGTGGTGGTCACGCCGCTACTGCCTCCTCGCGGCCTCCACGCGCTCCAGCGCCTGCTGCTCGGCTACGTCGATGGGGGTGACGCCGTCGGCCTCGGCGGTCTCGAGCGCAGAGTCGAGGCGCTCCATCGCGCCGGCGATCAGGTCGGCTTCGCTTGCACCGTGTTCCCCGTACCACTCCATGGAGACGTGGATAAGGCCGCCGCAGTTGGCCAGGAAGTCCGGCACGTACACGATCTCGCGCTCCATAAGCGTGCGCGCCACGCCGCGGTCGGTGAGCGGGTTGTTCGCGGCGCCGGCCACCACGCGGCAGTCGATCGAGCGCGCCAGCGCATCGTCGATCAGCCCGCCGGCCGCGCACGGCGCCAGCACGTCGAGCTCGCCCGCCAGAATCGCCTCCGCGGAGGGCGCCACCTCGATGCCGTGGTCGGTCGCAAGGCAGTCGCAGCGGCTCGCGTCGAGGTCGCAGCCGATCACGTGCGCGCCCGCGTCGGCGAGCTTCGCCGCGAGCGCGGAGCCTACCTTGCCCAGCCCGACTACGCCCACACGGCGCCCGTCGAAGTCGCCGGAGCCCGTGGCCGCGTCGAGCCCGCGCCGCATCGCCTGGAAGACCGTCTCGGCGGTCACGGGCGAGGGATCGCCACCGCCGCCGTTAGAGACCGACTGCCCGACCACGAACCGCGTGAACTGGGCCATGTGGTCCATGTCGGCGGTCGAGGTGCCGATGTCCTCGGCGGTGATGTAGGCGCCGTCGAGGCCGTCGATCACGCGCGCGGCCGCCTCGAGCCGCGCGGTCCGCATGTGCGGCAGGCCGTCGTCGATCATCACGGCCTTGCCGCCGCCGAGGTCGAGGCCGGCGGCCGACGCCTTCAGCGTCATCGTGCGCGCCAGGCCCATCACGTCCTCGAGCGCCTCGCGCAGCCCGCCCGGGTAGCGCTTCAGCCGCATCCCTCCGAGGGCCGGGCCCAGCACCGTCGAGTGCACCGCCACGATGAACCGGAACCCCGTCTCCTTGTCCTGGCGGATGACGATCTGCTCGTGATCGTCATCCGCCATCGGTATGGCGGTACGCGGTTGGTGGCGGGTCGCAATGGTCATCGCCCTTGACCTTATACCCCCTACACCGGCTGTCAACGCGGTCGTTTGATTAGCTTCCATCTACCACCAATGGTAAGGTATGTTTCCCAATCGGGGGCAGAGGGAAGGGGGACAACTGGGATGTCGATCGCCGTTCGCAAGCGCGCCGTGCCCGGTCGGGGTGGCCCCGACGGGCAGCGCTTCCGCCGCGCCGGCGACGATGGCGGCCGCCATCGCGGCTCGCTCCGCGACATCTCGCTGCACGACAAGTACCTCCTCGAAGAGGGCCGAATTCTTCTGACGGGCCTCCAAGGCCTCGTCCGCGTGCCGCTCGACCAGCACCGCGCCGACCTCCGCCGCGGGCTCATGACCGGAACGATGATCTCCGGCTACCAGGGCTCGCCGCTCGGCGGCCTCGACAAGGAGCTCGCGCGCAACCGCGAGCTGGTCGAGGGCCACCACGTGCGCCACGTCCCCGGCCTCAACGAGGAGCTCGGTGCGACCTCCGCTTGGGGCAGCCAGCTGGCGAGCCAGCTCCCCGGCTCGAAGTACGACGGCGTGCTCGCCATGTGGTACGGCAAGGCGCCCGGGCTCGACCGTGCAGCCGATTCGCTTCGCCACGGCAACTTCGTCGGCGTGTCACGGACCGGCGGGGCGCTCGCGGTCGTGGGTGACGACCCGGGCTGCAAGTCGTCGACGATCCCGAGCGCGTCGGAGTCGCTGCTCGCGAGCTTCCAGATGCCGGTCTTCTTCCCGGGGAACGTCCAGGAGGTTCTCGACCTCGGTCTCCACGCGCTGGCATGCTCGCGCGCGTCCGGGCTCTGGGCCGGCTTCAAGATCGTCACCAGCGTGGCCGACGCGGTCGGCACGGCCACGGTCGCCCGCGACCGCGTGATGCCCGTGATGCCGACCGTCGAGTGGAACGGCAAGCCCTATGAGCACGTGCCGAACGGCAACCTGCTCGCGCCCGCCTCGCTCGAGATGGAGCGCACGCTGTTCGGCCCGCGCACCGAGCTCGCGCTCGCGTACACCCGCGAGAACGGGGTGAACCGGATCGAGGGCGCCCGCGACGCCTGGCTCGGCATCGTCGTCGCCGGGAAGAACTACTACGACCTGATGCACGCCCTGCGCGGCCTCGGACTCGACGGCCCCGGCCTCGAGCGCGCTGGCATCCGGATCCTGAAGCTGGGGATGATCTGGCCGCTCGAGCAGGAGATCGCGCACGAGTTCGCGACCGGCCTCGACGAGGTCATGGTGGCCGAGGAGAAGGGGCCCTTCCTCGAGACGCTGCTCAAGGACGTGCTGTATGGAACCGCGAACGCGCCGCGGATCCTCGGCAAGCGCGACGAGCTCGGCGAGCCGCTGCTCCCGCGCGAGCTCGACCTCGACGCCGACCTGATCGCACGCGCCCTGGCCGCGCGCCTCGCCGCCCGCGGCGTGCGGATCGACTCGGTGGAGGCGCGCCTCGCCAAGCTCGCCGAGATCCACGGCCGGCCGGCCGAGCTGCCGATGGCGCAGCGCACCCCGTTCTTCTGCTCGGGTTGCCCGCACAACAGCTCGGTGAAGGCGCCGGAGGGAACGTTGGTCGGCGCCGGGATCGGCTGTCACACCATGATCCTGTTGAGCCCGGAGGGCAAGGGCGAGATCACCGGCATCACGCAGATGGGCGGCGAGGGCGCGCAGTGGATCGGCATGGCGCCGTTCACGGACGATACGCATCTGGTCCAGAACCTCGGCGACGGCACGTTCCACCACTCCGGCTCGCTCGCGGTGCGCGCCGCCGTGGCCGCCGGCGTGAACATCACCTACAAGCTCCTCTACAACGACCACGTCGCGATGACCGGCGGCCAGGACATCGAGGGCCAGCTGAGCGTGCCGGACCTCACCCGCTGGCTGGAGCTCGAGGGCGTTCGCCGCATCATCGTCACGGCGGAGGACACGAGCCGCTACAAGGGCGTGGAGCTCGCCGGGATCGCCGAGCTGCGCGACCGCTCCGAGCTGCTCGCCTCGCAGCAGGAGCTCGCCGGAGTCGAGGGCGTGACGGTCCTGATCCACGACCAGGAGTGCGCGGCCGAGCTGCGCCGCAAGCGCAAGCGCGGCAAGGCGGCCGAGCCGGCCGAGCGGGTGTGGATCAACGAGCGCGTATGCGAGGGCTGCGGCGACTGCGGCCACAAGTCGAACTGCCTGTCGGTGATTCCGGTGGAGACCGAGTTCGGCCGCAAGACGCAGATCCACCAGGCCTCATGCAACAAGGACTTCTCCTGTCTCGAGGGGGACTGCCCCTCTTTCCTCACCGTTGTTCCGGGCGAGAAGGCGAAGCACCGCACGCCGTCGCTGGATGTCGAGCTGCCCGAGCCGCGGCGGCTCGTCGGCGGCGAGGACTTCGGTGTGCGGATGATGGGCATCGGCGGCACCGGTGTCGTGACCGTGAACCAGGTGCTTGGGATGGCGGCGCTGATCGACGGCCTGCACGTCTCCGGCCTCGACCAGACCGGGCTCTCGCAGAAGGGCGGCCCGGTGATCAGCGACCTGCGCATCACGCACGAGCCGCTCGCCGCCGCGAGCAAGGCGCCCGCCGGGAGCATCGACCTGTACCTGGGCTTCGACCTGCTCGGCGCCGCGAGCGCCAAGAACCTCGTTACCGCCGACCGTGAGCGCACGGTGGCGGTGGTCTCCACAAGCGCCGTTCCGACCGGCCGCATGGTGGTGGACGTGGACGAGCGCTTCCCGGAGCTCGCCGTCCAGCTCGACAAGATCGACGCCGCCACGCGCAGCGAGCACAACCTCTATCTCGACGCCCAGCGGCTCTCCGAGCGGCTCTTCGGCGACCACATGATGACCAACACGCTCGCGCTCGGCGCGGCCTACCAGCGCGGGCTCCTGCCCGTGTCGGGCGAGGCGCTCGAGCGGGCGATCGAGCTGAACGGCGCGGCCGTGGAGAAGAACCTCGCGGCGCTGCGCTGGGGCCGCGCGGTGGTGGCGGCGCCGGACGCGGTCGAGGCCGCGACCCGCGCGCCCGAGGCCATCGAGCCGGCGCGGGAGCTGTCGGACGCAGAGCAGTACCTCGTCGGTCTCGCCGTGAACGGCGACCGCGGCGAGCTGCGCCGGCTGGCCGAGGTGCGCGTGCCGGAGCTGGTGGCCTATCAGGACGCGGACTGGGCACGCCGGTGGGCCGAGGTGGTCCGTCACGTGCACGTGGCGGAGCAGGAGCGCACGCCGGGCCATTCGGAGCTCGCCGAGGCGGTTGCTCGCCAGCTCTACAAACTGATGTCGTACAAGGACGAGTACGAGGTGGCGCGCCTGCACCTCGACGCGGTCGAGCGCGCCAAGCTGGGGGCGGAGTTCGGCGAGGACGCCAAGGTCTACTTCATGCTGCACCCGCCGCTGCTGCGGGCGCTCGGCCTGAAGCGCAAGCTGAAGCTCGGCTCGTGGTTCGTGCCCGCCTTCCGGATGCTCTATCGGATGCGCCGGCTGCGCGGCCGGTGGCTCGACCCCTTCGGCCGCGCCGAGGTGCGGCGCGTGGAGCGCGCCCTGATCGACGAGTACCAGGCCCTCATCGAGCAGGCGCTCTCCCTGCTCACCCCGGACACGCACGCGACGGCCCTGGAGCTGCTCGAGCTGCCGGACGTGATCCGCGGCTACGAGGAGATCAAGCTGCGCAACGTGGTGCTGTTCCGGAAGCGCGCGGACGCGCTGCTGAAGCGCCTGCGCGCCGGGAAGCCCGCGCCCGAGATCGTCACCGCTCGGTGACATCGCGTTAGCACCGCGCGGCACCCGGCTTCATAGCGTCGCCGCCCATGAACTCAGGACGCATTCGCACCAAGCTCGCGCTCGGCGCGGTGCTGGGGCTGGCGGTAGCGGGCACTGCCCTCGCCGCCACCGGCACCGGGCCGAGCACAACCACCGACCCGTACGTGGTCCCTGTGGCCGACGGAGTCGACGTTACCTCGCTGCTGACCGTCGAGACGCCGACCGACGACGGCGCGGCCTCGAACGGCTACCAGATGGTCGGCATCCCGGACGGCCTCGGCGCGACCGGCCCGAACGGCGCCGACTTCACGCTGTTCATGAACCACGAGATACCGCTCAACTCCCCCGGGCCCGGCGTCGCACGCCGCCACGGCGTGAACGGCGCCTTCGTCTCCGAGTGGCAGATCGACCCGGACACGCTCGAGGTGGAGGAGGGGCAGGACCTGATCGACCCGGGCGTGCGCTACTGGAACTACGTCACACACGAGTACTCGACGGACGCCACCGCCGCGGGTCAGGTGCCTCAATTCGCGCGCTTCTGCTCGGGGTACCTGTCTGAGCCCGGCCAGCTCTTCAGCAGCAAGAGCGATCGCGGCTATGACGGCCAGATCTACTTCGCGAACGAGGAGAATGGCGAGGGCGGCCGCGAATTCGGCGTCACGACGGACGGCCAGGCGCAGCAGCTGCCGCGGCTGGGCCTGTTCGCGTGGGAGAACTCGCTGGTCGGCCTGAACGAGAGCGACGTGACCTACGTCCAGGGGCAGGAGGACTCGGCGGCCGGTCAGCTGCACGTGTACGTCGGCCACAAGCAGGACGGCGGCAACGCGTTCGCTCGCGCCGGCCTGACGAATGGTCACCAGTTCGTGGTGGATCTGCACAACGCGGCCGTGACCACCGACGCGCAGTTCCGCACCACGTACGGCAAGGACACCCCGGCGCGGTTCGACCGGGCTCGGACGAGGAGGTGGACTGGGACCAGACCGGTGCGGCCCAGAACGCCGACGCTGCGGCCAAGGGCCTGAGCCTCAACCGCATCGAGGACGGGGCGTTCGACCCGCGCCACCCGGAGGACTTCTACTTCGTGACCACGGAGGGCGGCAGGGACGCCACGTCCGCGCGCGACGGTGGCGGCCTCTGGCGACTCAGCTACCACAACGTCGAAAAGCCCTGGCAGGGCGGCACGCTCACGCTGCTGCTCGACGGCTCTGAGGCGCCGTTGCTGAGCAAGCCTGACAACCTGGGCTTCGACAGGAACGGGCACCTGATGATCCAGGAGGATCCAGGGAACAACGCCCACGTCGCGCGCATCGTCGCCTACGACGTGAGGAGCGGCGAGCGCGCGGTGGTCGCGCGTTTCGACCCGGCGCAGTTCGAGCCCGGGGCGCCCGGCTTCGTGACCCAGGACGAGGAGTCGAGCGGGATCATCGACGCGTCCCGTTTCCTCGGGCCCGGCGCGTTCCTGTTCGACGCGCAGGTGCATGTCGCGCATCCCGAGCCCGACAAGGTCGAGCGCGGGCAGCTCATGACGTTGCGCGTGAGCGACTGGGATTCGGTGTTCGAGAAGTAGCCGTCGCTAGCGTCAATGGGATGGACACCTTCAGCATCGGCGGCGACCTCGAGGTTCACCGCCTCGGCTTCGGAGCGATGCGGATCACCGGGGACGGGATCTGGGGTCCCCCCGACGACCCGGAGGAGGCCAAGCGCCTCCTCAGGCGTGTCGTGGAGGTCGGCCTCGACCTCATCGACACGGCTGACTCGTACGGGCCGGACGTCAGCGAGAACCTGATCGCCGAGACGCTCTATCCGTATCCGGACGGGCTCGTGATCGCCACGAAGGGCGGCCTGCGCCGCACCGGGCCCGGGCAGTGGCCACGCGACGCGCGGCCCGAGCGGCTGAAGAAGGCATGCGAGGGGAGCCTGCGCCGGCTGAAGCTCGACCGCGTCGACCTCTACCAGCTCCACTCGCCCGACCCTCAGGTGCCGTACGAGGACTCGGTCGGCGCGCTGAAGGAGCTCCAGGACGAGGGCAAGATCCGGCACGTGGGAATCTCGAACGTGTCGGTGGAGGAGCTGCACCAGGCGCGAGGGATCGTCGAGGTGGTGACCGTGCAGAACCGCTACAACCTCGAGGATCGCCGCTCGGAGGACGTGCTCGACGTGTGCGAGGAGGCGGGGATCGGCTTCATCCCCTGGTTTCCGCTCGCCACGGGGCGGCTCGCCGAGCCGGGCGGCCCGCTCGACCGGATCGCCCGAGAGCACGAGGCGACGCCGGCCCAGATCGCGCTGGCCTGGCTCCTGGCGCGCTCTCCGGTGATGCTGCCGATCCCCGGAACGTCGTCGGTGGAGCACTTCGAGGAGGACGTCGCGGCGGCCGAGATCGAGCTGTCGGAGGACGAGGTGGCCGCGATTGGAAGGGCCGCCCAGGGGTAAATGCTGCGGATGCCCGCGAACTTCTCCCCAACCAGCGTGGATCATGTGGCCCTCTGGGTTGACGACCGGGAGCCTCTGGCCACCTTCCTCTGCGATCAGCTCGGCATGCACGTGATCGAGGAGACGGACACCTTCACCCTCGTCGGGATCGACGCGAAACTCGGCAAGCTGACGCTCTTCGACGCCGACGGGCCGCGCCAGCGCGGTGCGCTCGAGCGCGTGGTGCTGCGCGTGAACGACCTCGAGTCGGTGCTCGAGTCGCTGCCGTTCGAGGCCGGCCGGCGCGACGACGGCATCGCGGCCTTCGAGGCGCCGGCGGGACTGCCCATTGGGCTCGTCGAGGCGGCGGGGAGGGACTTCGACCTCGACCACGTCGTGCTCAGCCTCCAGGACCCCGAGACCGCGGTGAGCTGCCTCGAGGAGATGGGCTTCGAGCGCCGCCGCGACGGGTGCGTCGCGGTCGGCGACCGCTACGTGCGCGTGGTGCGCGGCAGCGCCGCGGACGGCGGCCGGCCGCTGCTCAACCACCTGGCGCTGCTCGTGGACGACGCGCACGAGGTCCAGGAAGAGGCCGAGGGCAACGGGCTCGAGATCGACGATGTGAAGGACGCGAAGAACACCTTCGCGGTCTTCCTGCGCGGTCCCGAGGGCGTGCGGATCGAGTACGTCGAGCACAAGCCGGGCTTTGCGCTCGTCTGAGCGGGCGCGCGCGTGAGCTGGGCCGAGCTCTAACCTGGGCACGCATGCCCGATCTCGTTGTCGCGGGAGCCGGGATGGCAGGGCTCGTGGCCGCCGCCGAGGCTCGCCGCCAGGGCGCCGAGCCGCTCGTGCTGGAGAAGCTCGACCGCCCCGGCGGCTCGATGCGGCTGTCGAGCGGTGTGATCTGGCGCCACCGCGATTTCGAGAGCTTCCGAGCGGAGTGCCCCGACGGCGACGAGCGCCTGCAGCGTCTCCTGTTCGAGCGCCTGGACGACGACCTGCGCTGGCTCGAGTCACTCGGCGCACCCGTTCTGGAACGGGACACCGGGAACCCACGCACGTTGGGCATGCGCTTCGACCCCGAGGGGCTGACGAGCGCGCTGGTGGAGGCGGCGGGCGCTGTCCGGCTGGGCGAGCCGCTCAGCGAGCCGGCGGCGGGCGTGCCGCTGATCCTCGCGACCGGGGGCTTCGCGGCGAGCCGGGAGCTGCTCGCCGAGCACGTCACCCCGGAGGCCGAGCACGTATTCCTCCGCACCGCTGCCGGCAGCACCGGTGACGGTCTTCGGATCGGGCTCGCCGCGGGTGGCGCCGCAGGCGCGGGGCTCGATCAGGTCTACGCGCGCGCGATGCCCGCTCCCCCGGCGCGAATCGCCGCGGGCGACCTGGTGCGGGTCTCGCAGCTCTACGCGCAGCACGCGAACGTGACGAACGAGCAGGGAGAGCGTTACGAGACGCGCACGTGGTCCGAGACCGACGTCGCTCAGTGGCAGCTCAGGCAGCCGCGTGCGCGGGCCTGGTTCACGGTGCCCGCCGTGCTGCTCGGTGAGCGGGTGCGAGAGCGCACCGTCGCCGAGATGGTCGACGCCGCCGAGGCCGTGGGCGCGCCCATCCGGCGCGGTGAAGACGATGTGACCGTGGAGACCGTGGCCGGAGTCACGACGACACTCGGCGGCCTCGCGATCGACGAGAAGGCTCGCGCGGCAACCGACGTGTACGCCTGCGGAGCCGACGCCGGGGGGATCGCGACCGGCGGCTACGCGAGCGGGCTGGCGGCGGCACTCGTGTTCGGCCGGATAGCCGCGCGGGCGGCAGTGGGGGAGACCCCATGAGCGGCCACGGGGTGGAGCATGCGAGCGGCGGCGGGCCGCCCCCGGCGCATCGGTTCGGTGAGAGCGAGCCCTTTACGGTCGGGCTAGAGGAGGAGCTGCTCGTGGTCGACGCGGAGACGCTCCTGCTGGCGCACGTCGCCGACGCGATCCTCGCGAGAGCGGAGCTCCCGCGTAACCGAATCGACCACGAGGCCTTCCTCGCGGAGGTAGAGATCCGCTCCGAGCCGGCCGGCTCTGTCGCCGAGGCCGTCGCGCAGCTCGGGGAGGGGCGCGCGGAGGCGATGCGATCGGGTGCGGAACGCGGGGCGACCATCATGGCCGTCGGGCTTCATCCGGATGCCGAGCTGTTCGACGTGAAGCTGGTCCAGTCGGAGCGGTACGAGCGCGTCGAGCGGCAGATGCAGGGGCTCATCAAGCGCACGCCGGAGTGCGCGCTTCATGTTCACGTGGGCGTGCCCGATCCGGAGGCGGCCGTGGCCGCCATGAACGGGATTCGCGAGCGGCTCCCGCTTCTGCACGGCCTGGGCGCGAACTCGCCGTTCTGGTTCGGCAGCGACTCCGGCATGGCCAGCTCTCGCGCCGCCGTGATCCGTGCCTATCCGGGCAGGGGCATCCCGCCGGTTCTCGAGTCATGGGAGCAGTACCTCGCCTGCCTCGATGCCGTACGTGCCGGCGGCGGGCCCACCGATCACACGATGGTGTGGTGGGACGCCCGGCCACAGCCGCGGCTTGGCACCGTGGAGCTTCGGGAGATCGATGCCCAGACCGACCTCGAGTCGGCGGCGGCGATCGCCGCGCTCGCGAGAGCGGTCGTGAGGCGGGCGGTCGAGGACCCGGTGACCGAGCCTGCTCCCGAGCAAGCTCTGCACTGGTCGAGCTTCCGCGCCGCCCGTGACGGCCTCGACGCCGAGCTCTACTACGAGGGATCGCCGCGACCGCTACGGGAGGTGGCAAACGCCGTCCTGGACAAGCTGGGCGAGGCCGACCCGGAGATCGAGGGCATAAGGCGAATCGTCCGCGACGGCAACGGGGCGGACCGGCAGCGCGCCGCGCACGAGCGCGGCGGCATGCCGGGCCTGCTCCGCTACCTCGCGGACGGAACCGCAAGGGGGTCAGACCCCTTGAGTCACGAACGCTTAAGGGGTCAGACCCCTTGAGTCGCGGACGCTTAAGGGGTCTGACCCCTTGAGTCGCGGACGCTTAGGGGGTCAGACCCCTTGAGTCGCGGACGCTTAGGGGGTCTGACCCCGAAGGGTCAGACCCTGGCTGGCGTTAGGCCGCGTCGCGCAGTGCCGAGACCGCGTCGTCCTGCGCCAGCCGGCGCAGCGCGCGGTCCTCGAGCTGGCGTACGCGCTCGCTCGAGAGGCCGAGCCGGCGGCCGGTCTCGCGGAGGGCCTGCGGCTGCTCGCGGTCGAGCCCGAAGCGCAGCGTGATCACGTCGCGCTCGGCCTCGGGAAGCGTGTCCACGGCCTCCCGAAGGCGCTCGTCCTCGATGCCTGCCACGACCTCCTCCTCGACCGACGGGCCATCGCCCGCGATCAGGTCGCCGAGGGCGGTGTCCCCGTCCTCGCCGACGCCCTGGTCGAGGCTCGTCGGGCCGCGGTCGGCGCGACGAATGTCGGCTACCTCGTCGAGCGGCAGCTCGACGTAGGCGGCGATCTCCTCCTCGCTCGGGGAACGGCCCAGTTCGACGGCGAGCTTGCGCTCGGCGTCCTGGATCTTCCGCGCCCGAGCCACGATGTGGACCGGCAGGCGCACGGTGCGGCCCGAGTTCGCGAGGCCGCGGCCGATCGCCTGGCGAATCCAGAGCGTGCCGTAGGTGGAGAACTTGAATCCCTTGCGCCAGTCGAACTTCTCGACCGCGCGGATCAGACCGAGCATGCCCTCCTGGATGAGGTCACCGAGGGGCAGGCCCTGGCCCTGGTACTTACGCGCGACCGAGATCACCAGACGCAGGTTGGCGTTGATCATCCGCTCCTTGGCCGCGAGGTCGCCGCGCTCGATGCGCTTCGCGAGCTCGACCTCCTCGGCGGCGGTCAGCAGCGGGTGCCGGCGCGCTTCGTTGAAGAAGAGCTGGAGGGAATCCTCGAGCTCCGTCGGAGCGGCCTGGCGCGTCTCCGGCGTCTCCGCCGGACGGGTCAGCTGATCGGTGGTCGTCTTGACTCCTTCGATTTCGATAGTTTGAGACTTGTCTAAAAGTATAGACACCAGTGCAAGCCCGGTGTTACGCAAGATGTACGCAATTTAGGGCGCGAAAACGCGCCAAAATCCCGCCTCACGGCACCCGGCACAGTCATTGGCCATACCCGGATCCGCCCGGGCTAACTGGGAGCCCCGAACCGGTCGATCAAACGTCCGGCCGCGCGACAACACCCGGCAGCTGCCCGGCCCGCACCGATCGGGTTTTCGGGGTTCCGGCGCAGGCGTTCGCCGGGTAGCCTTTGGGTAGAACCCGTGGCATGCAGGTAAGCGCTCCTGACCGTGACCAGCTCCGCAGCCTCGCCGAGCTGCGACTCGACCGTCCGGTCGTCCTCAGCCTGTATCTGAACCTGGATCCGTCGCAGTTCGCCACCCCGCCGGCACGCAAGACCTCCGTGCGCTCCCTGATCGACGAGGCCGAACGCCGCCTCCGCGAGCGCAACGGGCTCTCGCAAGAGGACAAGACCGCACTTCAGGCGTCGCTCGAGCGCGCTACGCACTTCCTCCAGAACGACCTTCCGAGTGACGGCGCCCACGGCCTCGCGGTATTCGCGAGCGAGCCGAACGACCTCTTCGAGGCGCTGAAGCTGCCGCGGAGCGTCCCGAACCGGGTGGCCATCGGGCACTCGCCGCTGGTGGGCCCGCTCGCCCGGCTCGCGCGCCGCGAGCGCTGGTGTCTCGCGCTTGTGAACCGCCGCGACGCCCGCATCTTCCGGGGCTCGCCCGACGGCCTGCGCGAGGTCCAGCAGATCCACGACGACGTGTCGGGGCAGCACGACCAGGGCGGCTGGTCGCAGGCGCGCTATCAGCGCGGGATCGAGAAGGAGAAGGACGACCACCTCAGGGACACGGGCGAAGCCCTGATGCGCCATTTCAAGCGGCAGCCGTTCGAGCGGCTGATCGTGGGAGGGCCGCGCGAGCTGGTCACCGACTTCGAGCAGAAGCTTCACCATTACCTCCAGAAGCGGCTCGCCGGACGCATCGAGGTCGACGTGGAGCGCTCGAGCCCCGACCAGGTGCTCGAAGCCGCGCGGCCGCTGATCGAGAAGCTGGAGCAAAAGCGAGAGAAGGACGCGCTCGAAAAGCTCGGCGAGCGCGGAGCATGCGGGCTCGAGAGCGTGCTGCCGCCTCTCAACGAGCGTCGCGTGGAGCTGCTGGTCCTCGACGAGCAGTTCGGCGGCGTGACCGGCGTGCAGTGCCTCGAGTGCGGCTGGCTCGGGCTCGAGGGGGACCGCTGCCCGGCCGACGGCTCCGAGGTGGCCGAGCTCGACGATCTCACCGAGGCGATGATCGAGCTGTCGGTGCAGCAGTCGGCCGACCTGCTGGCCGTCCGCCACGAGCGCAGCGCGCTCGAAGCCCACGGGGGAGCCGCGGCCCTGCTCAGGTTCTAAGCGCGCAGGTCCGGGAACGGGTTACGGGACCCGATTCGAAAGGACCGCAATGCTGAGGAAGCTTCTGTTCGGCGCCGCTGCGGCAGGCGCAGTCGCTTGGCTCGCGAAGAACAAGGACACCGCGAGGGCGTATGCCGACCGCTATGCCGGCCAGCTGAAGGGCGTCGCCACCGACGTGACACCCGGCGCCGGCCGTCCGCCGGCCGAGGAGCGCCTCGACGATCCGGCGCTCGTCAGCAAGGTCGAGAGCGAGGTCTTCCGCGGCGAGGAGATCCCGAAGGGCAACATCTCCGTGAACGCGGAGTACGGCGTGATCTACCTGCGCGGCGAGGTACCGAGCCAGGGCGTGATGGACGAGCTCACGACGCGTGCGCGTGCCGTCGACGGCGTGCGCGCGGTCGAGAATCTCACCCACCTGCCAGGCGAGCCCGCTCAGGCCAAGCAGTAGGCCGATCCCCCCGCGTAGTGTGGGGGGAATGTCAGACGCGGCAATCGAGACCCAGGGCCTCGTTCGCGAGTTCAAGAAGGGCCCGCGCGCGGTCGACGGAATCGACCTGCGCGTCGAGCCGGGCGAGGTGTACGGCTTCCTCGGGCCGAACGGCGCGGGGAAGTCCACAACCGTGCACATGCTCACCACGCTGCTCCCGCCGACGGCCGGGCGCGCCTGGGTCGCCGGTCACGACATTGTGGAGGACGGGCCGGCGGTGCGCGCGACGATCGGCGCCGCGCTGCAGGACGCGGCGCTCGACCCGTACCTGACGGGCCGCGAGCACATGAAGCTGCAGACCGCCCTGCACGGCATGGGCGGGGCGGAGGCGCGCGAGCGCTCCGCCGCGCTGCTCGCGCGCGTGGGCCTTGTTCAGGCCGCCGACCGCCGCGTGGGCGGCTACTCGGGGGGCATGAAGCGGCGGCTCGACCTCGCGCTGGCGCTCGTCCACCGCCCGCGCATCCTGTTTCTCGACGAGCCCACGACCGGGCTCGACCCGCAGAGCCGCAGCGCGCTCTGGGAGGAGGTGCAGCGGCTGGCCGCCGACCGCGGCGTGACCGTCTTCCTCACCACCCAGTACCTGGAGGAGGCGGACGTGCTCGCCGACCGGGTGGGGATCATCGACCGGGGACGCATCGTCGCCGAGGGCACTCCCGAGGAGCTGAAGGCGGAGATCGGCCGGCCGAGCGTCGAGGCGATCCCCCAGGACGCCGCCCAGCTCGCGCACACCAAGCAGGTGCTCGCCCGCTTCGGCGAGGCGGTCACCGGCTCGCCCAAGGGGGCATCGGTCCGGCTGTCGGGCGGCGACGCCCAGCTGGCGGAGGTCGTGCGCGCGCTCGACTCCGAGAACATCGAGATCCAGGAGCTGCAGCTGCACGCGCCTACGCTCGACGACGTGTTCCTCGCCAAGACCGGGCGCTCGCTCGAGGGCCAGGGCGAGGCCGTAGCGGCGTGAGCCATGTTGCGCTGCTGGCGCGCCGCTCGGTCGTTCGGACGCTCCGCCAGCCGGCGATGGTGGTGCCGTCGCTGATCTTTCCGCTGCTCCTGCTGTCGATCAACAGCAGTGGCCTCGACAGCACCACCCGGCTACCCGGCTTCCCGACCGACGCGTACTTCCAGTTCGCGCTGGCCATCCCGTTCGTCCAGGGTGCACTCTTCTCCGCGAACAGCGCGGGAACCAACGTGGCGAGCGACATCGAGAGCGGGTTTCTCAACAGGCTGTCGCTCACGCCCCTGCGGCGAGGGTCGCTGATGCTGGGGCAGCTGACGGGCATCCTGGCACTGGGGCTGATCCAGGCCCTGACCTTCGTGGCGGTTGGGCTGGTCTTCGGCGAGGGGATCGCCGCCGGAGCGGGAGGGGTCGTGGTGATCGTGCTCCTGTCGCTCACGATCTCGCTCGCGTTCGGCGGCATCGGCGCGTTCGTCGCCCTGCGCTCGGGCAACGGCGAGGCCGTGCAGGGGGCATTCCCGCTGTTCTTCGCGGCGCTGTTCCTGTCGTCCATGTACCTTCCGCGGAAGCTGATCGAGATCGACTGGTTCCATACGGTCGCCACCTGGAACCCGGTTTCGTACATGCTCGAGGGCATCCGCTCGCTCATCATCGACGGGTGGGACGGCGAGGCGCTTGCGCTCGGGTTCGGTTGCGCCGTGGGCATCGCGGCGATCTCGGTGACTGCCGCGGCCTCCGCGCTCCGAACCCGGATGGTGCGCACGTGAGCCGCGGCTCGTTCGCCTCCGTGGCACGCGCGGTCGCGTGGCGGAACATCCACAACTGGGCGACGAACCCGGCGCTGATCATCCCGGGCCTTTTGTTCCCCCTGTTCTTCTTCACCGCGTTCGCCGGAGGCCTGTCGCGCGTCGACTCGGTGCCGGGCTTCGACTACCAGGCCGGCTACACGACCTTCGTCTACGGCTTCGTGCTGCTCCAGGCCGCAACCTTCGGGGGCGTCTTCAGCGCCTTCTCGATCGCGCGCGATTTCGAGTCCGGCTTTTCGCGCAGGCTGATGCTCGCGGCCGCGCACCGCGGCGGGATCGTGGCCGGCTACTGGATCGCGGCGCTCGCTCGCGCGGCCACCAACATCGCCGTGATCACCGTCGTCGCTCTCGTCGTGGGGCTCGAGATCCACGGCAACGGCATCGACGTCGTCGGGCTCTACACACTGGCGCTCCTGATGAACGCCTTCGCGCTGTTGTTCGGGACCGGTGTGGCGATGCGGCTGCGCACGATGCAGGCGGGCCCGGCGATCCAGACGCCCGCGTTCCTGCTGCTGTTCCTCGCGCCGGTCTGGGTGCCCTACGACCTGCTCACCGGGTGGGTGCAGGCCGCGGCGTCGGTGAATCCGCTGACGCTGGTGCTCGAGGCCGGGCGCGGCTTCCTTGCCGGCGACCCGACGAAGGTGCTGCCGGCGTTCGCGGTGGTGGCCCTGCTGGTGAGCATTTCCGTCCTGTGGGCGCGCGGCGGCCTTCGGAGTGCGGAGAGGGTCGCGTAGGCTCGCCGCGGCCGACGCTCTGGGCGAAGACCAAGCGGAGGCTCTACTGCCGTGGCCGACGCTCTGGGCGAAGACCAAGCGGAGGCTTTACTGCCGTGGCCGACGCTCTGGGCGAAGACCAAGCGGAGGCTTTACTGCCGTGGCCGACGCTCTGGGCGAAGACCAAGCGGAGGCTTTACCTTTTCCCCATGGCCGACGAGATTTACGAGGTGGTGGAGGGCGACGGCTACGCCGTCGCGAACGTCGACGCGCTCGCCGACGGGCCGGGCTTCCGCAAGGTGCGCCGCTCGCTCGGCGTGACCGCCTTCGGCGTGAACGCGATCGAGCTGCCGCCCGGCTTCGAGACCGGCCGCCACTACCACGACGAGCAGGAGGAGCTCTACTTCGTCCACCGCGGGCGCATCCAGATCCGCCTTAACGACGAGACGGAGCACGTGCTCGGCCCGGGCGGCCTCGCGCGCGTGGACGCGGCGACCGTGCGGCAGATCAAGAACGTGGGCGACGAGCCGGCCGTGTATCTCGTGGCCGGCGGCAAGGACGGCTACGTGGGCCGCGACGGCCGGCTGCCGGAGGGCGAGACCAGCCGCTTCGGGCCCGCGGGCAGCCTCGGCTGAGTTGTACGGCAGCCTCGCCATCGGCGCGGCCGTGCTGGCCGGCTGCCCGGTCTTCCCGGCCGACAACCACTGGAACCTCCGCGTCGACGGGCTGCCCGTGCGCCCGAACTCGGATGCGATCGTGCGCTCGATCGGCGCCGCCGACAACATGCACGCGGACTTCGGGTCCGGCCGCTACAACGGCGCGCCGATCGGGATCCCATACCTCACGGTGCGGCGCGGGCAGCGGCGCGTGCCGGTGAGCTTCCAATACGCGGACGAGTCCGACCGCGGCCGCTATCCGATTCCGCCGCTGGCGCCGATCGAGGGCGGCCGCGGCTCGGAGGGCGACCGGCACGTGATCGTGGTGGACCGCTCGCGCTGCATGCTCTACGAGCTCTTCGACGCGCACCCGATCGCCGGCGGCGCACGCTGGCACGCAGGCTCCGGCGCGATCTTCGACCTGCGCTCGAACCGGCTGCGGCCGCGCGGCTACACGTCAGCCGACGCCGCCGGCCTGCCGATCCTTCCTGGGCTCGCGCGCTACCCCGAGGTGCGGCGCGGCCGGATCGACCACGCCCTCCGCTTCACGGCGTCGCGCACCCGCCGGGCGTTCATCTATCCGGCGCGCCACTTCGCGTCCAGCCTCACCGACCCGGACCTGCCGGCGATGGGGGAGCGGCTCCGCCTGAAGCGCGGGTTCGACATCTCGCGCTTTCCGCGCCAGTCGCGGATCGTCCTCAGGGCGCTCAAGCGCTACGGCATGATCCTCGCCGACAACGGCTCGTCCTGGTACGTGAGCGGCGCTCCGAGCCGGGGCTGGGACAACGACGACCTGCACTCGCTGCACGGCGTGCCCGGCAGCGCCTTCGAGGTGGTCGACACGTCCCGTCTGCCGCGCCCCTAGACGGTACTCTCAGCTTCGTGCACCCCGTTCGCGTCGGCTGCTCGGGCTGGCAGTACGACAGCTGGCGGGGCGGGCTCTATCCCGAGGGCCTGGCGAAGGGACGCTGGCTCGAGCGCTACTCGCAGGTCTTCGACACCGTCGAGGTCAACTCGACCTTCTACAGGCTCGCCTCACCCGACGCGGTGGCACGCTGGGTCGAGCAGACGCCGCCCGGCTTCGTGTTCGCCGCCAAGGCGAGCCGCTACATGACGCATGTTCGGCGCCTTCAGAACCTCGCGGAGGGCATCGGGCGCTACTACGAGGGCATCGAGCCGCTCGTCGAGTCCGGGAAACTGGGGCCGATCGTCTGGCAGTTCCCGGCGAACTTCAAGCGCGACGACGACCGGCTCGGCCGCGCGCTGCCGCTCCTGCCGCCCGGCCGCCATTGCTTCGAGTTCCGCGACGAGAGCTGGTTCACGGAGTCCGTCTACAAGCAGCTGCGCGCGCACGACGCGGCACTCGTTATCGCCGACCACCCGCGCTGGCCCTTCCAGGCACACGAGCTCACGGCTGACTGGACGCTCGTGCGCCTCCACCACGGCCATCGCGGGCGCGACGGCAACTACTCCCAGGCTGAGCTCGACGAGTGGGCCGAGCGGATCGCCGACTGGCGCAGCCGCGCGGAGGTGCTCGTCTACTTCAACAACGACTGGAAGGGCTACGCCCCGGACAACGCCCAGTCGCTCAAGCGGCGGCTGCGGCGGCCTCGAGACGGTTGAGCGCCCTCCGCAGGAGCCTCGACACGTGCATCTGCGAGTAGCCGATCCGCTCGCCGATCTCCCTCTGGGTGAGGTCGTGCATGAACCGCAGCTCGAGCACCTGACGCTCGACCTCGGGCAGCGCCTGCCACGTGCTGGCGATCGCCTCGCGGTCCTCGACGAGCTCGTAGGCGGGGTCCGCCTGCCCGAGCAGGTCGACCAGCGAGGCCGACTCGCCATCGTCGCGCGCGGCGGGAGCGTCGAGTGACGCGGCCTCGTAGCTCGCGGCCGCCTCCTGCGCCTCGAGCACCTGCTCCACCGAGCAGCCGAGCTGCTCTGCCACCTCGCGGACCTTCGGCGAACGGCCGAGCTCCTTCGAGAGGGCCTCGGTCGCGCGGCTCACCGCGAGCGTCCGTTCCTGTAGGTCGCGCGGCACGTGAAGCGACCAGCCCTTGTCTCGGAAGTGGCGCTTCAGCTCGCCGAGGATCGTGGGAGCGGCGTAGCTCGTGAACTTCGTGCCGCGGCCGGGCTCGAAGCGATCGATCGCCTTGATCAGGCCGAGGCTCGCGACCTGCACGAGATCCTCGAGCGGCTCGTCCGTGTAGGTGTAGCGGAGCGCGAGATCGCGCGCCAGCGGCAGGAAGCGCTCACAGAGCTCCTCGCGTGCGGCGAGGTCGCCCTCCTCGTGATAGCGGACCAGTAGCTGGCGTTCGGTTTCGCGCGGGTCGGCGGCGGCACATGGTGCCTGGCGGTGGGCACGCAGCATCGGGGGCGGGCCCGCGAGTGTTGCAGCGGTCATTCTTATCGAACCTCTCGTCGGTTGTTGACGTGAGGTCCGCCTCGCGACCGCTTGCCGCGATCGCGCTCCGTCCCCCTTCGACTCTGCCGCCCACGTGGACCAGTGTTCCCGGTGACGACCTAGTTGGAGTTTCTCCCACCAGTTGGGTAACTAAACCTGTTCCGGGTAGGCGGCCGCTATGGGACGAACAGTTGAAGAGATCATGACCCGCGATCCGCGGACGGTTGACGCGGGCGACACGATTCTCGATGCGGCGCGCGTGATGCGCGACAACGACATCGGTGACGTGATCGTCATGGACGGCGGCCAGGTCAGTGGGATAGTCACCGACCGCGACATCGTCGTGCGCGGCGTGGCGGAGGGGCGCGACCCCGACTCCACCGAGGTGAGCGACGTGTGCACGACCGGCGTCGAGACGATCGAGCCCGATGCGAGCGTTGACGACGCGCTCCGGCTGATGCGCGAGAAGGACATCCGCCGCCTGCCGGTTGCGAAGAACCGCCGGCCGGTCGGGATCGTCTCGCTCGGCGACCTCGCGGTGGAGCGCGAGCCCGGCTCGACGCTGGCGGACATCTCGGCCGCGTCGCCGGACAGCTGAGCGAGCGGGAAGCGTCAGCCCTCCGCTCCGGTTGCGGTGTGCGGTGCGCCCACGGGCTTCGACTCGGGCGAGCCGCGCTGGCGCAGGTAGACCGCGAGGATCGCCATCGAGCCGACGGCGAGGAACTCTGACTGCCAGTTCTGGAGCGTCTTCTCCCAGAAGTCCGCCTTGCCGAGGTAGTGCCACCAGCCGACGGCGTCCATGTGGTGGTCGAGCCGCTCGCTGTTGTACTGCGTCAATCCCGTCACCGACTGCGCGAACCAGGTGCCGAGCCAGATCGTTCCCATCACGAGCACCAGCGAGTTCTCGTAGACGGTCCGCCTGACCCCGTCGACCTTCGCCCACGCCGGCGAGCTCCGCTTCGCGTGCGGGCCCACCAGCTGGTCCTCGTCCGACTCGCGGCCGGCCTTGTCGAGTTCCTTCGACTCGGGCGAGCCGCGCTGGAGCAGCCACACGGTGAGCAGTATCAGGAGCGTGAACTGGAGGTACTCGGATTGCCAGTTCTCCATCACCGCGGTCCCGAAGTCCGAGGAGACCAGGTAGCGCGACAGCGACATCTCGGGATCGCCGTGGCGCACCTGCTCCTCGTTGAAGTCCGCGTGGCCGGCGACGGCCTGGCCCGAGAGAGCCGCCAGGAACAGCACCAGGAAGACGATCGAAAGGCTGTTCTGCCTCAGGAAGCGCCGCATCAGTTGTGTATCAGCCCGATCGCCGAGTAGAACAGGATCCCGGCGGCGATCAGGGCGAGGTAGACGACGAACATCGGTCGCATCTCAGCCCTCCAGCTCGCATTCGTATGGCCGCTCGGCCCCGGTCGGCTCGCACCCTGCGGCAGAGATCCTCCAACCGTCGGGACCCTCGTCGAGGAAGTCCACGCCCCCCTCGTCCAGAGCCGTATACGCGCTCCGCATCTCCACGCGCCTGAAGGCGACCGTCCCGCCCCGGTGGAGATCGAGGCCAAGGATCGCTTCCTCGCAGGGCTTCCCCTCCTGCCGCTCGAGCTTCGAGGCGGTCTCCTCGCTGAGCTCATCACAGGCCGCCTGGCCGTCGCCGGCCTCGAGCGCGGCGTGGAAGCGCTCGCTGACGGCGGCCGCGTCCCGCTCGCGCTCCGCCGTCCCGCAGGCCGCAAGCGGCACTGCGAGCAGGCATGCGAACACGGCGGGCTTGGCTCCCACGGCACTCACCTCATGCCCCGGTGTGGGGCAGCTGAAAACCGGGTAGCGTCGCGCCGTGCTGCGCTCACTCTGGCTCGAAGGCAGGGACCAAGAGACACGGCCGCCGCTCGACCGCGACATCGGCGTCGACGTGGCCGTCGTGGGTGCGGGCATCGTCGGGCTCACCACGGCGCTGCTGCTCGAGCGGGAGGGCCTGAAGGTCGCGGTGCTGGAGATGCGCCACGTCGGCGCGGGCGCCACCGGCTACACGACCGCGAAGCTCAGCTCGCTCCACGGCCTGACCTACCGGCGGCTGGCCAAGAGCCTGGGACGTGAGCAGGCGCGCACGTACGGCGAGGCCAACGAGGCGGGCATCGCACGCGTCTTCGAGATCGCGGATGAGCTTGGCATCGACTGCGACCTGCGGCGCAAGCCGAACTACACCTACGCCGAGGATCCGTCTGGCGTGGAGGAGGTGCGCGAGGAGGCCGAGCTTGCGCGCGGGCTCGGCCTTCCGGGCTCGTGCGTCGACGAGCTCGACCTGCCGTTTCCGGTTGCCGGCGCCGTGCGTTTCGAGGAGCAGGCCGAGTTCCATCCCGTCAGGTACCTGGACGGCATCGCCAGGGCGCTGCGCGGGCCGGTCCACGAGGACACGATCGTCACCGGCATCGGCTCCGGCCGGGTGAACACCGGGCGCGGGCCGCGCGTGCAGGCCGATCACGTGGTCGTGGCGACGCACCTGTCCTTCCTCGATCGCGGTCTCTACTTCGCGCGCTGCCACGCCGAGCGCTCGTACGTGGTGGCCGGCCGGGTGAAGGAGCCACCGGCCGGGATGTACCTCTCCACCGAGTCGCCCGCGCACTCGATCCGGGCGCACGGCGACTGGCTGCTCGTGGGCGGCGAGAGCCACAAGACGGGCCAGGCCGACGCCGCCGAGCGCTTCAAGCGGCTGAGCCGGTGGGCGCGCGAGCGCTTCGGCCTCGAGGCCGAGCTCCGCTGGGCGACCCAGGACCAGATGCCGGTGGACGGCGTGCCGTACGTGGGCCGCCACGACCTGCTCTCATCCAACGTCTGGGTGGCGACCGGCTTCAAGAAGTGGGGACTCGCGATGGGCAGCGCCGCGGCCGAGCTGCTCACGGCGCAGGTCACCGGACGCGACCATCGCTGGGCGGCGCTGTTCGACCCGAACCGCGTCCGTGCGCGAGCGGGCGCGCCGACGTTCGCGAAGGAGAACGCGAACGTGGCGTACCACTTCGTCGCGGACCGGGTGCTGAAGCACGGTGCGCCGCGCTGCACGCACCTGGGTTGCCTGCTCGACTGGAACGCGGCCGAGGAGACCTGGGACTGCCCGTGCCACGGCTCCCGCTTCGCCGCGACCGGCGAGGTGATCGAGGGGCCGGCGGTGCGCGCGCTGCGGAGTCCGCCGCCACCGCCGCGGAATTAGGCGTTACGGGTCCGCCATGCGGCGCCGGTCCCCGGCGATCTCCAGAACGACCTCCACGTCGCCGTCGATGCGCGCGTCGGCGAGCGTCACGTGCTCGCCCGCCCGCTCGAAGCGCAGGTCGATGCGGGCGTCTCCGATCTCGAGCCCCGTGACGTCCACGCGCTCGAGCCAGCGCGGCAGCGACGGCCGCACCACCCTGAGCCGCTTCTCGAGTGCGTCCGGGCTCAGGCCGAGTCCCCACTTGAGGAGGAATGGGATCGAACCCGCCGCCCACGCCTGTGGCTGGCACGCGACCGGATAGGGCACCGGTTCCTCGAACTCCTCGCGCGGGAAGCCCGCGAACAGCTCGGGCAGCCGGTAGTCGCCGAAGCGCGAGGCCGCCTCGAGAAGGCCCTCGAAGATCAGCGTGAAGTCCTCGTCGAAGCCGTAGCGGCGGAGCCCGAACGCGATCAAGGCACTGTCGTGCGGCCACACGGAGCCGGTGTGGTAGCCCACGGGGTTGTAGGCAGGATGGCTCTGCGCCAGCGTCCGGATCCCCCAGCCGCTGAACATGTCGCCGCTCATCAGCACGTCGCGGATGCACCGCGCGCGCTCCTCGCTCACCGCGCCAGACCAGAGCAGATGCCCCTGGTTCGAGGTCAGCCCCGAGCCGGGGCGCTTGTCGCGGTCAAGCCCGATTGCGTAGCAGCCCGGATCGGCGACCCAGAAGCGCTCGAGCTGTGCCTCGACCGCACCCGCCTCGTCGCGCAGCCGGTCGGCGCGCGCGCCGTCGCCGTCGAGCTCGAACATCCGCGCCATCAGGCGCTTCGCCCTGATCACGTAGCCCTGGACCTCCACGAGCGCCACCGGGGCCACGAGCGGCTCGCCCGCGTCATCGGGAATGCCGTCGGCAGAGTCCTTCCAGCCCTGGCTCTCGAGCCCGTGCGCCGAGCGGCGCCGGTACTCGACCAGCCCGTCGCCGTCGAGGTCGCCATAGCGGTCGATCCACTCGAGCGCGGCGTTCGCCGGCTCGCGCAGCTCGCGGAAGAGGTCGAGGTTGCCGGACCAGTCGGCGTGCTGGCAGAGCAGGCAGAGGAAGAGCGGCGTGGCGTCGACGCTTCCGTAGTAGCGGGCGAACGGGGTCTCGCCGAGCGCCGCCGGCTCGCCCACGCGCAGCTCGTGGAGCACCTTGCCGGGCTCCTCGTCGCGCTCGTCGTCGTACTGGCGCCCGAGCCGTCCCGCCAGGAGCCGCAGCGTGCCCTCAGCGATGCCGGGCACGAACGAGAGCGTCTGGAAGGCGGTGATCAGGCTGTCGCGGCCGAACAGCGTCGCGAACCAGGGCACGCCGGCGGCGTAGTAGGACTGCCCGTCCAGCTCGGAGTGGAGCAGCTCGAGGTCGTCGAGCGAGCGCTGGAGGATGCGGTTGAAGAGCTGGTCGTCGGAGATCACGCGCGTGCCCTCCCCGTACCGGCGGGGCGGGACGGGTGCGGCGTGCTCGCCGTCCACTTCCTCTGACACCTCGAAGTCGAGCACCAGGTCGATCGCTCCGCGCGGCGGGAGGTCGAGGTCGAACACGAGGGTGCCGTTGTCGGTGCCGGCGCGCGGCTCGGGCGTGGCACGCACGGCCGTGGTGCGCCGCACGCCGTCGCGTCCGATGGTCGAGAAGCCCTCCGGGCCGGTCTCGGGCGACGGCCGGTCGTGCGTCGGCACGATGCCGCGCAGCTCCAGCATCGGCAGGAAGTCGGCCCCGACAGTCAGCTCGAGCGGAAACTGGAGCGGGCCACGGTGGTAGCTCCGCACGGCGATCCGCTGACGCAGCGCGCCCTCGCCGTCGGCGCGGCGCTCGATGCGGATTCGGAGCCGCTCCGCCGGAAGCCGCTCGCCGCTCGCCAGAACGAGGTCCGGATTCGTCAGCTCGTGCACCGCCTCGGTTCCCGCGGCGGCGGTCGCCGTCAGGAGGCGGGGCAGCTCGCCGCAGAGCCGCAGCTCGAGCGCGCATAGAAAGCGGCAATCCCGGAACCAGAGACCGAGCGGATGCTCTACCCCGACGGGGAGCCGGCCATCACGGAGGGTGACCATGAAGACGTTCCCGTCCTTGATCACGATCGTTTCGGCGAGGTTTGCGATTGAGCCGAGTGGGCTGCTCATATGGTGGTCCAGGCTATGAAGGTCGCGATGCTTGCGCCCCCGTGGATCCCGGTGCCCCCACCGGGCTACGGAGGCATCGAGCAGGTCCTTGCCCTGCTCGCCGCCGAGCTGATTGAGCGCGGCAACGACGTGACGCTATTCGCCGCGCCGGGCACGGAGTCGCGCGCCCAGGTTCTGTCCCCGCTCGAGGGGCCCCATCCCGACGAGATCGAGATGTCGCTCTACGAGGCCGACCACGTAGCGTCGGCGTACGCGCGGATGGAGCAGGCCGACCCGCCCTTCGACGTCCTCCACGACCACTGCGGCTTCACGGCGTTCGCCTTCGCCGACCGGATCGACACCCCCGTGCTGCACACGCTGCACGGCCCGTTCACGGAGGAGACCGCTGCCTTCTACGCGCGCCACGGCCACAAGGCGTGCGCCGTCGCGCTCAGCCGTTATCAAGCGCGCCAAGCGCCGGACGAGCTCGAGGTGGTGGCCGTGATCGGCAACCCGATGGTCGTGGACGACTTCCCCTTCCGGCAGGAGAAAGACGGCTACCTGCTCTGGATCGGCCGGATGAACGACGACAAGGGGCCCAACCGCGCGATCGTCGCGGCTCAGGAGGCGGGGGAACGGCTCCTCCTCGCCGGGCCGGTCCAACCGGGTCAGGAGGAGTTCTTCGCGCGCGAGGTCGAGCCGCACCTCGACGGGCACCGGATTCGCTACATCGGCGAGGTCGGGAAGGAGAAGGGCGACCTGTACGCCGGCGCCCGCGCGCTCCTGATGCCGATCCGCTGGCCCGAGCCGTTCGGCCTCGTGATGACCGAGGCGATGGCGTGCGGCACGCCCGTGATCGCGTTCCCTGAGGGGTCGGCGCCGGAGCTCGTGCTCGACGGCGAGACCGGCTTCGTCGTGGACGACGAGCAGGAGATGGCCGCGGCGGTCGGCCGCCTGCGGGAGATCGACCCGGCGCGCTGCCGCGAGAGCGCGCGCGAGCGCTTCGACGTGGCGGCTGTGGCCGAGTCGTACGAGCGTGCATACGAGCTGGTGGCCAGCAGGTCCGGAGCCGCTTGACGGTCCTGCTGCGTTTCACCCATATGTTGACCTGAGGCTCGAAGGGGTTTACCCTGCCGGACCCATGGCTTACCTCAACTGCCCGAGCTGCCGGCTGACCGTCTACAGCCCGGCTCTGGGCGTGAACAGCGAGGAGTGCCCGCGCTGCAGGGCCAGGCTCGGCAAGGTGAGCCGCCTGTTCCGGTCGTCCATCCCAGCGCGCCTCGCGGCGGCAAGCAAGCAAGAGTTGTCAGAATCCCAGCGGGATGGACTCCACACACACCCCTGAGACGGGGGACCACGCCGGCGAGGAGCTGGCAGCGGTAACGAACGGAATCGTGAAGTTGTTCCGCGAGTACTACGGTCGCGGACCCACGAAGGCGAAGAGCTACGTGCTCGACGACCGCATACTCATATGCGTCCTCGAGGAGACCATGACCAAGGTCGAGAAGACGCTCGTCGAGAACGGCCACGGGGACAAGGTGCGCGAGGTGCGCCTGACCTTCCAGGAGGCGATGGCGGACGAGTTCAAGAGGTGCGTTTCCGAGTCCATGGACCGCAAGGTGCTTGCGTACCACAGCCAGCTCACGCTCAACCCCGACATCGGGTTCGAGTTCTTCATCCTGGAGTAGCTAGTCCTCGCCGAGGCCGCGCTTCTCCGCCGCCCTGTAGGCAATCTGGAGGAAGTCGGAGATCGTCATCGCGGCCAGGACCGACGCGCTGAAGCGCGTGGTGCGCGGCGCGAATAGGAGGCCGGCGTGGAAGCCGCCCGACGCCCACAGCCCCAGGCAGTACGGGCAGACGAGCAGCTCGCCGATCGCCCGCTGCAGCCCGCTGCCGCGAGGCTTCTCCTCGAGCTCCGCGGGCCCCCCCTCGCCCTCGAGCTCCGTGAACGGCGCGCGGACGAAGGAGGTCACCTTCTTCTTCGCGACGAGCCGGCTGAGCTTGTAGCTGGCGGTCCCGATCAGGACCAGGTCGCCCGCCCCCGCGTGCTGCGGCAGGTCGCGCCCGGACCGCTTCGCGGCCACAACGGCGCCCGCCATCGCCGCATGGAACACCGCGGCGAACGTCGCGTAGGCCGCGAAGGGCGGCCGCTCCCGGGGCGGTGCGTAGCCAGCGTAGGGCTCCGTCACTCGGACTGCTGCTGCTCCATATTGCGCGTGTCGCGCGGCTCCGCGAACGGCTCCTTGTCCTCGGGCCGCATGCCGCCCTCGATCGCGCGCCCGCGCTCGAGCTCGGCGTTGAACTCGGCCCCGAGCAGGATCACGATGTTCGAGATCCAGAGCCAGACGAGGAACACGACGACGCCGCCCAGCGTGCCGTAGGTCTTGTTGTACGAGCCGAAGTTCGAGACGTAGAACGCGAAAGCGGCCGAGGCGATCAGCCAGCCGACCACCGCGAGGATCCCGCCCGGCGAGAGCCAGCGGAAGCCCGGCTGCTTCACGTTCGGGGCCGTCCAGTAGAGGAGCGCGAACATGAAGCTCACGACGAGCAACAGGACGGGCCACTTCGCGATGTTCCAGGCGGTGACCGCCATATCGCCCAGGCCGATCAGGTTTCCGACCTCCTCGGCGAGATCGCCGGTCAGCACGACGGCGATCGTCGTGATGGCCAGCAGGACCAGCAGCACGACCGTGAGGCCCACGCGCACCGGCAGCGTCTTCCAGACCGGGCGGCCCTCCTCCATGTCATAGATCGCGTTCGACGCGCGCATGAACGCGCCGACGTAGCCGGAGGCGGACCAGAGGGCCGCCAGCAGGCCGACGACGAACAGGACGCCCGCCGCGCCCTGGCTGCCCTCGAGGTTCTTGATCGCGCTTGTGAAGATCTCCCTGGCGGGGCCTGGCGCAACGGTGCCGAGCTCGTCGATCAGCGGCCGGGTCGCTGACTCGCCGACGAGCCCGAGGATCGAGACGAACACGATCAGCGCGGGGAAGATCGCGAGCACGCTGTAGTACGTCAGGGCGGCGGCCCAGTCGGTCAGGTTGTCGTCCTTGAACTCGCGGACCGTGCGCTTGAGCGCCGCCCACCAGCCGCGGCCACCCAGGTCGGTGGGCGCCTCGGGAGCCTCGTCCCGGCCGAAGCGCGCCACCATCAGCGCCTCCGGATGAAGCGGAGCACCAGCAGGACCGCGATGCCACCGCCGATCACCGCGGCGAGCGGCACCGGGTTGGAGCTGACGCGCTCCTGGACCTCTTCCTTCTTCAGGCGCGCCTGCTCCTTGACGTTCGCCCTGTGGGAGAGCGCGTCCACGGTGTCGCCGAGCTCGCGCCGCGTCTGCTCGATCTCGCGCCGCAGCTCCTCGGGTGTCTGCTGCTGGGTCACGACCTCGCCCTCGCCTTCACGGTCTCGACGTCGCGCTGCACGCTCTCGAGCGCCTGCTCGGGCTTCGGCGGAGCGGCCTCATCGAGCTCCTTCTTGCCGGTGAGCGCCAGGATGCCCGCTGCGAGGAGCAGGGCGGCGCCGATCGCGGCCGCGGCGATCCACGGCTCGAGCACCGTGGCGAGGCCGAGGATCGCGGCCGCCACGAGCGCGCCCACTCCGTAGAGCGCTACCAGCCCCGCGCCGCCGAACATGCCGGCGCCCTTGCCCGCGTGCCTGCCCTTCTCGGTGAGCTCCGCCTGCGCGAGGCGCATCTCCTGGCGGATCAACGTCGAGGTCTGGTGCGAGAGGTCCTGGACGAGCTCGCCGAGGGGCTTCTCCCGAGTGGAAATCTCCATGCTGGCCGACTACCCAACCTGCGGAGCTGTATGCCTCGTCAGGCGGCCTCGGCCAGCCCGGCGACCTCGCGGGTGCACGCCAGGCGCTCCAGCGCCTTGTGCTCAATGCGGCGGACGCGCTCGGGGGACAGGCCCAGCCGCTTGCCTGCCTCGCGGAGCGGCGTTGGCTCGTCGCCGTTGATGCCGTAGCGCAGGCGGATCACCTGCTGCTCCTGCTCGGAGAGGTTCTCGAGCGCACGGTGCACCGCCTCCTGGCGCAGCCCGATCTCGACCTCCTCGACCGGCTCGGGCGCGTCGCTCGGGAGGAGGTCGCCCAGCTGGGTGTCGCCCTCCGTGCCGACCGGCCGCTCGAGGCTCGTGACGGTGCGGCTGAACTCGCGCGTCTCGCGGAGCTCGCGCAGCGACATGTCGCCCGCCTTCGCGATCTCCTCGTCCGTGGGCATTCGCTCGAGCTCGACCGCCAGCTCGCGCTCGAGCCGCGAGATCTTCCGCTCGCGCTGGCCGATGTGCACGGGGAGCCGGATCGTGCGGCCCTGGTTCGCGAGGCCGCGCTGGATCGCCTGGCGGATCCAGAAGGTGGCGTAGGTCGAGAACTTGTAGCCCTTGCGCCAGTCGAACTTCTCGGCCGCGCGGATCAGGCCGAGGACGCCCTCCTGGATCAGGTCGAGCAGTGACAGCTCGTGGCCCTGGTACTTCTTCGCGACGGAGACGACCAGCCGCAGGTTCGAGTTGACCATGCGCTCCTTCGCGTCGAGGTCGCCGCGCTCGATGCGCTTGGCGAGCTCGACCTCGTCCGCAGCCGTGAGCAGCGCATGCCGGCGGATGTCGCGGAGGAACAGCTGCAGCGCGTCGCCGGTCATGACCGCGAGCTCGTCGAGCGCGTAGCTCGGCCCGGCCGCACTCGCGCGTCCGCAGTCGTCGGCCAGCTCGATGCCGCGCGCCTCAAGCCTGTCGGCGAGCGCCTGCGCCTCGTCCTCGGGCAGGTCCTGTACGACCTCGGAGAACTCGGACAGGTTCACGCAGCCAAGTTCCTCGCCGCGCTCGACGAGAGTTTCGAATAGGGACGTGCTCATCAGAGGCTCGGTACCCGACCGCGCGAGCTGAAAACGGCGGGGTTAGCCGACACGCTGCTGCCGACGGCTGTCAGTGTCGCCCGCGAGGGGTGAGCACGCGTACGTCCGCCCCACGCAGGCCGTGGGCATCGGCGGGGACGATCCCGAGCTCCTCGCACATCACGAAGAACGCGAGCGCATACGGCGACCCGCGCGTCCGCGCGCGGAGCGACGGCCAGTCGATCTGCTCGCGCACCGACCGGGCGATGCGGAGCACCGAGGTGTAGTCGAGCTGGTGCTCGTGGAGCGCCATCAGCTTGGTTGCGAGCACGTCCTCGATCGCCATCACAGGGATCGTGATTCCGACCACGTGGAGGAGCTCGCCGCGCTCGATCACCTCGTCGGTCACGTCGAGCCCGCGCGGCGCGAAGATGATGTCGATCAGCACGTCGCCGTCCCACGCCTTGTGGAGCCATTCCTCGGGCGGCTTCTCGGGCCGCATGCCGACGTCGGCCAGCACGGCGAGAGCGCGGTCGGCGTCCTCCGGCTTGATCACGAAGTCGAGGTCGTGGCGCGCCTCCGGGCCGCCGCGTGCCCAGACGGCGAGGCTGCCGGCGAGCAGAAATGGGATGTCGGCCTCGCGCAGCGCCGCGACCGCTTTCTTCATCGAGGCTTCGATCGCGGGACGCGGATGCTCGACGTCGGGCGACGACATGTGTGTCGTGTACCCCCGCGCCGGGAGGGGTAAGCAGGGGTCGTGAAGGCGCCGACGAGCGTTCTCGCCGCCAACCTCCGCGGCGATGCCCGCGTCCGGATCGCCGCCGCGGGCGACGTGCACTGCGCCCCAGAGAACCGCGACGCCGTGCTGACGGCATTCGACGCGATCGAGGGCGCGGCGGACGTCGTGCTGCTCGCGGGCGACCTGACCACGCACGGCGAGCCCGAGCAGGCGGAGGTCCTGGCGGAGGCATGCCGCGGCATGGAGACGCCCGTGGTGGCGGTGCTCGGCAACCACGACCTGCATTCGGGCCGCGGCGACGAGGTCACCGAGGTGCTCACCGGCGCCGGGATCGAGGTGCTGGAGCGCTCGCACACGACCGTCGGCAGGGCGCCCTGCCGCGTTGGCGTGGCCGGGGTGAAGGGGTTCGTCGGCGGCTTTCGCGGTCTCGGCCTCCCCGATTTCGGCGAGCCGTCGCTGCGCGCGATCTACGCCGAGACGACCGCCGAGATCGAGGCGCTGTCGGCCGGCCTACACGAGATCGCGCTCTGCCCGTTCCGGATCGCGCTGCTTCACTACGCGCCAGTCGCGGAGACGCTTCAGGGCGAGCCGCCCGAGATCTGGACCTTCCTCGGCAGCGACCGCCTCGCGGCGCCGATCCTCGAACACCGCCCGGACCTGGTCCTCCACGGCCACGCGCACGCGGGCCGCCTGCAGGCCGAGCTCGACGGCGTGCCCGTCTACAACGTGTCCGTGCCCGTGATGGGCCAGGACTTCTGGCTGTTTGAGCTGAGCGGAACCGCCCAGGCGGCCACGGCGATCCACTGATCGCCGGGCCGCCCGGGCTCCGCTACCTCCGGGCGCGCCGGATCACCGAGCGCGTATTGGCGTGCCTCGCCGAGTTGTCCGAGAGCGATTGCTCGCGCAGCGTCCGGTTCGGGAACGAGCTTGCGCTCACGCCGCCCGCCGGCACGTAGATCTTCTGATCGAACACGGATCCGGTAGGGGCGTTTGCCACGGCGAATGCGCCGAACGCCTGCGCGCCGACCCATGACGTCGAGATGTAGTCGCCCACCATGCGGCCCTGGCTCGTGTCGGGCGTCCACGTCACCGGGAACGGGCCGGCGAGCGTCTGCGGGTTCGACCAGTTGGCGCCGCCGTCGTTCGACTGGATGTACCCGACCTGCAGCTCGCACGGGTCGGTCCGCTTCCCGCCGCAGGTGGGGTCGGCGTAGAAGTAATACGTCAGGCCGAGCTGTCCCGTGGTGTCCGGCTTGACGCCGATGCCGGGGATGAAATGGTCGCCGCCGTCATTGATCGGAACGCGGCGGACGTCCGACCAGTTGACGCCGTCGTCGCTCGTCGACATCACGATCGCGTTGGTCTTGCAGCCCTTCGTGAAGCGGCAGTCGTTCCAGACCGTGTAGACGCGGCCGCTGGAGCCGACCTCCGCGCTCGGCAGGGGGCCGTCGCGGAGATCACCCGGCTCGCCGTGCTCGCGGACGTGCGCCACGATGACCTCGTCGCCCCAGCTCATGCCGCCATTCGTGGAGCGGAAGGCGATGATCGACTTCTCGAACGCGTTCGCCGCCGGCACGATCACGGTGCCGTCCGGCTGGACGACCGGCTGGCCGCCGAGCCCGTAGACGCGCTTCGCGGTCTTGACCGGCGCGCTCCAGGTGAGCCCGCCGTCGTGTGAGGTGCTCATGAGGATCCGGTCGCCGTCGCCGAAGTCGTCCCACGTGTGGTAGCAGTTGCCCCAGAACGGGCTCGTGGGCGTGTTGTCGCAGGTCACCCAGTTCTTGTCGTAGTCCGCACCCTCACCCGCTAGGGCGACAGTCACGGGGTTCCCCCAGGTCACGCCCCCGTTCGTGGAGCGGTTGACCAGCACCGCCGCGCCGAGCGGGCCTGGGCCGGTCAGGGCGAGCGAGGAGATCATCCAGACGTTGTGCCTGGCGTCGTAGGCAACCACCGGGTCAGTCATGCGGTCATACGGCCCGCCGCCGAACGGCGGCTGGTTCGTCAGGCCGGGCAGCGGGCCGGATGTGAAGGTCGCCCCGCCGTCCGTGGAGGTCGCGAATGCCGTGCCCGACGCCCCGCCGTCGAAGAAGCGACCGACCTGGGCCGCCACGACGAGCGTCGAGCCGAACGCGAACGTGTCGGGCTCCACGGCCGTCGAATGCTGGCTGGAGTCATTCGTGTACTGGTCGCTGATGACGGCGGTGTTCGCCGCGATGGCCGACGCTGCCGGTAGGAGGGAGACGGCCGCAGTGACCGCGGCGACGCGCACGAGTCTCTTCATGGCGCGACTCTACGGTCTGGAAGCGTCGTCCGGCGGTATCTTGGCGCCATGGCAGTTCGACTCCACCGCTGCCCGAACGTCTGGGTCAAGCTCGCCGGGCATCCCTGCTGGAAGGTCCAGAAGGCGCTCGACGAGGCCGGGGTCGACTACGAGATCGTGAAGGGCCCGCTGCGGCGGGGCAAACGCGATGATCTCGAGCGGCTGAGCGGCCAGCGGAAGTACCCGGTGATCGAGTTCGACGACGGCTCCGTCTACCGCGAGGAATCCAACGAGATGGAGGCGACGATCAGCGGCGGCCGGCTCGACGAGAAGCGCGCGGGCGGATCGCCGGACCCGCCGGCCTGATCGCGGCGTGGCCGCGGTCGCCTGGGACGACGAGGTCGAGGACGTCCTGGCCGGCGACCTGACCGTCGCGCTCGGCTACCGCACGCCCGCGGGCGGGGTCGTGGTCCAGGCCGTCGCTCCGATCGGGCTCCACGACCGCGCGGCCGGGACGGTCGGGTTCACTACCTCGCTCGGCTTCAGCAAGAAGCTCGAGCGGATCGCGCGCGATCCCCGGGTCGCGCTGGCCTTTCACGCGCGGGAGCACGGCACTTCGAGCAGTGCGTCGTACGTCCTCGCCCAGGGCCCGGCTCGCGTAATTGCCGAGCCGACGCCCGAGCAACGAGAGCGGGTCCGAGCGCAGGCGACCAGGTACCTCGGCGAAGCGCGCGGCGGCTGGTTCTGGGACCGCTGGCTGCGCGAGTACTACGAGGTGCGCGTGCCGGTGGAGGTCCGGGTCGAGCGGGTGGTCCGCTGGCCGGACCTGCGATGCGGCGGCTTGCCCGAGATCTACGGCGAGCTGCTCCCGCAGACCATGGCCGGACCGCAGTCGCCGCCGAAGAACGGGACGGGGCCGCGCATCGACCCGGCGCGCGTCGCCCGCCGCGTCGGCAAGACCGAGCACCGCCTGCTCGGCTTTGCCGGAGGCGACGGTCGCCCGGTGATCCTGCCAGTCTCGATCGAGGGCGCGGACGAGGCCGGCGTCCGGCTCGGCTCGGCCGCGGCGCTCCCGCCGGGCGGGCGCCGCGCCGGCCTCCTGGGGCACAGCTATCGCCCTGAGCTGATCGGCCTGGAGACGCGCCAGTACACCGGCTGGCTGGAGGTCGACGAGCAGGGCGCGGCCGTGTACGCGCCGCACACCGCGACCGGCTACAGGGCGCCGCCGAACAAGACGCTGCTGCTGCTCCTGAACGGGCTGCTTGCTAAGCGCGGGGTGCGTCAGTCGAGTAGGGACTCGACGCGGCGCTTCGCGCGCGAGATCCCGCGCGCGTAGGAGGCGATGTCCGCCCAGGGGTCGCCCTTCGCGCCGAGGCGTCTCAACGCGTTCTTGACCGTCCAGCGGTCGGGCCGCAGCCTCGAGTCGGACAGCTCGTCCCACTCGACCGGCGTGGCGACCGGTGCGCCGGGGCGCGGCCGCACCGCGTAGGGCGGCACCGCCGTCTGCGCGTAGGTGTTGCGCGCGGTGTCCACGAGTATCCGCCCGTCGCGCTTCGCCTTGCGGAACGCGGTCGTTAGCTCGTCCGGATGCCGCTGGGCGAGCACGCGCCCGATGTCGCCCGCGAGCGCGCGCACCTCGTCGTGGCGCGCGCGCCGCCGCAGCGGCGTCCACACGTGGATCCCCTTCGACCCGGTGACCTGGGCGAACGGCGTGAACCCGAGCTCGCGCAGCAGCTCGCCCGTCTGGCGGGCCGCCCGGCGCACGGCGTTGAAGTCGCTCTCCGGTGGCGGGTCGAGGTCGATGACCATGCGGTCGGGCTGCCAGACGCGGTCGGCGCGCGAGAGCCACACGTGCGGCGTGATCGTGTTCTGGCCCACGAGGTAGACGAGCGCGTTGGCGTCGCAGACGACCACGTGCGTGACGCTTCCGTTCGACTTCGGCACCTCGACGCGCCTCAGCCAGTCCGGGAAGTAGTCGGGGATGTCCTTGTGAAAGAAGCCCTTGCCGCCGATCCCGTCGGGGAAGCGCTGCATGCTCACCGGCCGGAAGCTGATGTGCGGCAGCATCCACTCGGAGACGCGCTCGTAGTAGTCGGCGAGGTCCGCCTTGGTGATCCCGTCGCCCGGGAACAGCACCTTGTCCGGGTGCGTGATCTCGACCGTGCTCACGAGGGCACCTCGCGCACAACCTCGCCCGCCGGCTTGTCCTCGCGGAGTCCGATGTAACGAGGGTGGCGCAAACGGCCGTCGCGCGTCCACTCGGTGAAGCCGACCTGGGCCACCAGCTCCGGCCGCACCCAGCGCGTGCCCGGCGGAATCGGCTTGAAGGGCGCGAACGGAGATTCCCCCTGCTCGAGCTCGCGCAGGCGCGCGCCGAGCGTCCGGAGCGTGACCTGGTCGAAGCCCGTGCCCACCTTCCCGGCGTAGCGCAGGGCGCCGTTCTCGTTGTAGCCCACGAGCAGCGCGCCGAACTCGGTGCGCGAGCCCTTCGGCGCCGTGAACCCACCGATCACGAGCTCCTGCTCGGCGTGGCACTTCAGCTTCAGCCAGTCGCGCGAACGGCCGCCGACGTAGGGGCTGTCGGCGCGCTTCGCGATCACGCCCTCGAGACCTTTCTGGCAGGCCGCGCGGTAGAGCTCCTCGCCGTGCTCGCCGTTCCGGTGCGGGTTGAAGCGGATCGGTCCGTTGAAGTCGAGCGCGCGCCGCAGCCGCGCCTTGCGCTCGCGCAGCGGGAGCGGCCGCAGGTCCTGGCCGTCATGGCGGGGAAGGTCGAAGACGTAGAGGAACACCGGCACGCGCTCTCGGGCGCGCTGCTGCAGGCGCTCGAAGCTGGTGACGCCGTCCCGGAAGGCGACGATCTCGCCGTCGAGGATGAAGTCGCGCGAGGGCTCGCGCTCGAGGGCCTTCGCCACCTCCGGGAACTGGTCGTTCATCAGGCGCGCGGTCCGCGACATCAGGCTCACGCCGGAGCCGTCACGGATGGCCAGGCAGCGGATCCCGTCGAGCTTGCGCTCGAAGATCCAGTCGGGATCCGAGAACGGCGTGTCGGAGAGCACGGCCTTCATCGGGTCGATCACTTGCCGAGCTCCTCGATCGTGCGGCCGCTGACGACGGACTCGGGCCGCTCGGCCACCGGGTCGCCGCTGTCCGCCTCGTCGTCCCGGCGCTTGACGAGCAGCCAGCGGCGGCCGTTGATGTGGCGCAGCGACCAGCCGCCGTGCAGCTTCTCCCCGTCGAGCCTGAACGAGGCGTGGCCGGCCTCGAGCGCGTCCTCCATCGACTCCTCGCGCAGGTTCTCGTAGGTGCCGCGGTCCCAGACGATCACCGGACCGGCGCCGTACTCGCCCTTCGGGATCACGCCCTCGAAGTCACCCCAATCGATCGAATGGTCGTCCACGGCCATCGCGAGCCGCTTGTCGCGCGGGTCCAA
Source organism: Actinomycetota bacterium (assembly GCA_046726915.1). Classification (GTDB taxonomy): domain Bacteria; phylum Actinomycetota; class Thermoleophilia; order Solirubrobacterales; family Thermoleophilaceae; genus JACVRW01. Next base: position 10,602 of record JBKPBS010000007.1, on the reverse strand, counting down.
CGACGGTCCCTTCGGCACCGCCCACGACTTGAACGTGCCCGCGACCTCGAGCCGGAAGTCGAAGTGCATGCTCGTCGCGTGGTGCTGCTGGATGACGTAGCGCGGCATTCACGCCTCGCTTCCCCGCTGAAGCGGCTCGATGGTCAGCGGCCCCTCGTGGCGAGTCTCGACCTGGAGCGTGGAGTGGGTGACCCCGAAGCGCTCGCTCAGGAGCTCGGCGAGCTGGCGGCGGTGGGCCTGCGTGTCGCAGCCGGCCCCGACGGTCACGTGGGCCGAGATCGCCGGGAAGCCCGAGGTGACCTCCCAGACATGCAGGTCGTGCACCTCGACCACGTGGTTCTGTGCCGCAAGCGCCCTGCCGATCTCCTCCGGGTCGAGGTCACGCGGCGCCGCCTCGAGCAGCACGCGCCCGGACTCGCGCAGAAGGCCGAAGCCGGAGCGCAGCATCAGGGCGGCCACCACCAGCGCCGCGATGCCGTCCGCGCGCGAGAAATCCGTGGCGAGCACCATCGCGCCCGCGATCGCCGTCGCGATGAACGCGAACAGGTCGGTGAGCACGTGTTGGAACGCGCCCTCGACGTTGAGGCTGCGGCGCCCGGCCCCGGCGAGCACCATCGTGGCGGCCAGGTTCACGCCGATTCCGGCGAGCGCCACGACCAGCACGACGAGTCCCTCCACCTCGGGCGGCTCGAAGAGCCGCCGCACGCCCTCGACCACGATCACCACGGCGAGCGCCACGAGCGTCGCGCCGTTCAGCTGCGCGGACAGGATCTCGGCGCGGCGGAAGCCGAACGTGAACCCGCCGTGCGCGGGCTCCCGCGCGAGCCGCGCCGCGAACAGGGCGAGCGCGATCGCGCCGGCGTCGGTGAGCATGTGCCCCGCGTCCGACAACAGCGCGAGCGAGTCGGCCACGATGCCTCCAACGACCTCGGCGGTCATCAAGCCGAGGATCAGCGCGAGCGCGAGCGTCAGGCGCCGGGCATCGTCGGTCTGGACGTGGGTGTGGCCGTGATCGTGCATGGCCAGTTTGTCCTGAGCATAGGCGGGTAGGGACGCGGCATGAGTGGCGCCAGAGAGGCCGTGATGACGGGTGTCGGGCTTGGCCTCGCCGCGCTCGGCCATGCCGGTTGGTGGCTCGAGTGGCACACCCGCACCCAGCCGCGGCGGGGCTGCCGCGAGCTATGCGAGTCGTAGTAGTAGGCGCCAGCGGGAACGTCGGCACCAGCGTCCTGCGCTCGCTTGCCGCGGAGCCGGCGGTGGAATCCGTGCTCGGCATCGCGCGCCGGATTCCGAAGCAGTCCTTCCCGAAGACCGAGTGGCGCGCAGCCGACATCGCGCGCTCGCCGCTGCGTCCGCTGTTCCAGGACGCCGACGCGGTGGTGCACCTCGCGTGGCTGATCCAGCCCGGCCGCGACAAGCAGCTTCTGCACGAGGTGAACGTCGAGGGCAGCGCACGCGTCTTTAGGGCGGCGGCCGCGGCCGGCGTCCAGACGCTCGTGTACGCGTCGTCGATCGGGGCGTATGCGCCCGGCCCGAAGGACCGGGGCGTGGACGAGAGCTGGCCCACCACCGGGATCGAGAGCTCCTTCTACGCGCGCCACAAGGCCGAGGTCGAGCGGCTGCTCGACCGCTTCGAGGACGAGCATCCCGGGATGCGCGTCGTGCGGCTGCGCCCTGGGCTGACCTTCAAGCGGGAGGCCGCCTCGGGGATCCGGCGGCTGTTCGCCGGGCCGCTGCTCCCGAGCTTCCTCGTGCAGCGGCGGCTGATTCCGGCGATTCCGGCCCACGAGCGGCTCGTCTTCCAGGCCGTGCACTCGTGCGACGTGGGCGAGGCCTACCGGCTCGCGCTCGTGAACGGCGATGCGCATGGGGCATTCAACATCGCCGCCGACCCCGTGCTCGACCCGGACGAGCTCGCCCGAGTGCTCGACGCTCGCAGGGTCTCGGTTCCGGGCGGGCTGCTGCGCGGCGCCGCCGCGCTCAGCTACCGGCTGCGGCTCCAGCCGAGCGAGCCTGGCTGGGTCGACATGGCGCTGGCGGTGCCCGTGATGGACACCACGCGCGCGCGGACGGAGCTGGGCTGGCGGCCGCGCCGAAGCTCCTCCGACGCGCTCCTCGACCTGCTCGACGGAATGCGCGAAGGCGCAGGCCTCGACACCCCACCGCTCCAGCCCGGCGGCAGCGGCCCCCTGCGCGTGCGCGAATTCGCGAGCGGCGTCGGCACGCGCTAGCCGGCCTCCACGCCGGCGCGGGCATCCGTCGCGCGTGGCTAAGGCGACGTTGGCGCCTCGGGCACCGGCTCGCCGGGCGGCGTGTCCGACGGCGGTGGCACGGGTGCGGTGTCCGACGGCGGCTGCTCGTCCGGCGCCGGCTCGGTCTCCGTGGGCGTGCTGGTCGGCGTGCTCTCCTGCTGGTCGGTCGAGTCCTGTTGCTGCTGCTGCTGCCGGGTCGTGTCCTTCTGCTTGTCCTCCGTCTTGCTGTCCCCGTCCCCTCCGGCGAGCGTGAACCGCCCGGATCCCTTGCCGACCGAGCCGCCGCTCACGAGGTCGACGGTGGTCAGGGCGACCAGTCCGATCACGAAGGCGATCGCCGCCGTGGCCGCCACCGCGCCGATCGCGATCCGCCGCCGAGTGACGGGTGTGGTGCGCGATCCGGACTGCCCAGCGCGGTAGACGCGTACGGGGCCCGGCGTGCCGGTCACCGCGGCCGGCTCGGTTCGGGTCGCGGACTGCCTGCGCGAGAAGCGCGCTTCGCCGTCGCTGGTCCATGCGCGCGCGATGCGCTCGGTCGGGCGGTGCATCGCCTCGCTGATCAGCGCCACGAGGACAGGGGTGAGCGCCGCGGCGATCCAGGTGCCGGCGATCCAGAGTTGCGAGGTGACGGCAGCCGCCGTGGCCGACGCGACGCTGGCGATCGTCAGCGTGCGCGTGTTGACACGGCGCTCCTCCTCGCGCTCGGCTGAGCTAGTGGCGGGAGGCATGCGAACGGGTCAGGGTAGCGAGGTTAGGCTGGCGACCGTGGCCGACCCCCGGATGCATGAAGCCGACGTCGTCGTGGTGGGCGCAGGGCTTGCCGGACTGGCCGCCGCGCGCGCCCTCAGCGCGGCAGACGCCTCCGTGGTGGTGGTCGAGGCACGTGACCGCGTGGGCGGGCGCCTCCTCAACCACGACCTCGGCGACGACAAGGTGGTTGAGGTGGGCGGACAGTGGATCGGGCCCACGCAGGACCGCCTGGCCGCACTGGCCCGAGAGCTCGGCGTCGAGACCTTCCCCACTCACGGCGACGGCTTCAACCTGCTCGAGTACGGAGGCAGCGTCCGCCGATACAGGGGCACGATCCCGCGCATCAACCCGGCCGTCCTCGTCGACGTGGAGCGCGCCCAGCGCCGGCTCAACCGGCTCGCGCGCCGAGTGCCGCTGGACGCGCCGTGGGAGGCCCCGAACGCCGCGAAGCTGGACGGCCAGACGGCAGCGACCTGGATGCGCCGCAACCTCGCGACGAAATCCGGGCGCATGCTGCTCGAGCTCGGGATCGAGGCGGTCTGGGCGGCGCAGCCCGAGGACATGTCGCTGCTGCACGTGCTCTTCTACATCCACTCCGCCGGCAGCCTGGAGCTGCTGTTCGACACCGAGGGCGGCGCCCAGCAGGACCGCTTCGTGGGCGGGTCCCAGCTGATCCCGATCCGGATGGCGGAGGAGCTCGGCGCCGAGCGGCTGGTGCTCGGCGCCCCCGTTCGCCGCATCGAGCACGGGGCTGACGGCGTGACCGTGCACGCCGACGGCGTGGTCGCGCGCGGGCGCCGCGCCGTCCTCGCGACAGCGCCCACGCTCGCGGGGCGGATCGCGTACGACCCGCCGCTCCCCGGCTACCGCGACCAGCTCACCCAGCGGATGCCGCTCGGGACCGTCGCGAAGTGCATGGCCGTGTACAGCGAGCCGTTCTGGCGCTCCGAGGGCCTGTCGGGGCAGGGTGCGAGCGACCGCGGGCCAGTCCGGCTCACGTTCGACAACTCGCCTCCGGACGGTTCGCCCGGCGTCCTGCTCGGCTTTCTGGAGGGCCGTCGCGCGCGCGAGCTCGGCCGCCTCCGCGCCGAGGAGCGCCGCACGGCGGTGATCGACTGCTTCGCGCGCCTGTTCGGGCCGCGCGCCGCGAACCCGGACGACTACATCGAGCGCCTCTGGGCCGAGGAGGAGTGGACGCGCGGGTGCTACGGGTGCCACATGCCCCCGGGCGCCTGGACCAACTACGGACCCGCCCTTCACCCACCGATCGGGCCGCTGCACTGGGCCGGGGCGGAGTACGCGCACGTCTGGAACGGCTACATGGACGGCGCGGTGCGGTCGGGCGACTCCACGGCAGCCGAGCTGCTCGAAACCCTCGACCACCCTCGAGGGGTCTGACCCCGTGCCGCGAGCGGGGCGCAGCCACTAGCCTCGGCCACCCCATGTGGTGGCAGGACGCGGTCATCTACCAGGTCTATCCGCGCTCGTTTCAGGACTCTGACGGCGACGGCGTAGGCGACCTCCGAGGAATCGAGCAGCGGCTCGACCACCTGGCGTGGCTCGGCGTCGACGCGCTCTGGCTGTCGCCGATCTATCCGTCGCCGATGTACGACATGGGCTACGACGTGGCCGACTACAAGGGCGTCGACCCCGTCTTCGGCACGCTCGACGACTTCGACAACCTGGTCGGCGCGGCCCGTGAGCGCGGCCTGCGCGTCTTGCTCGACCTCGTTCCCTGCCACACTTCGATCGAGCACCCCTGGTTTCGCGAGCACCCCGACTGGTACATCTGGCGGGACGAGCCGAACAACTGGCTGTCCGCGTTCGGCGGGTCCGCCTGGAGCAAGCTGAACGGGCGCTACTACCTGCACTCGTTCTATCCCGAGCAGCCGGACCTGGACTGGCGGAACCCCGAGCTCGTGGCCGCGATGCAGGATGCGCTCGAGTTCTGGATCGACCGCGGTGCCGCCGGCTACCGCATCGACGCGATCGACCGGCTGATGAAGGACGCGCAGCTGCGCGACGACCCGCCGGCGACCGAGTCGTTCGGGCTGCCGGTGAGCGAGAACGAGGCGACGCTCGCGCTCACCCACTCGCGCAACGCGCCCGACACGGGCGCGGCCCTCGCGAAGATTCGCGAGGCCGTGGACGGCGCGCTACTGGTCGGCGAGGTCTATCTCCCGAGCGCGAAGTGGCAGCCCTACCTCGACCACCTCGATGCAGCCTTTGCGTTCGAGCTGCTGCACGCGCCCTGGGACGCCGAGCGCCTGCGTGCCGCCATCGCGGCGACCACGCGCCGGCCCGGCGCGGCTTGGGTGCTCTCCAACCACGACTTCGGACGGCTCGTGACCCGCTTCGGTCCCGAGAACGCGCGCTCCGCCGCGCTGATGCTGATGACGCTGCCGGGCCCGGCGTTCCTGTACCAGGGCGACGAGATCGGGCTCGCGGACGGTCCCGGTGGCGAGCGGGTGTACGACCGCGCCGGGCGCGACAGGTACCGCCACCCGATGCAGTGGGATGCGTCGGCGTCGGGCGGTTTCACGAGCGGCGAGGCCTGGCTGCCGCCGGTGGATCCGGAGCAGACGAACGTCGAGGCCCAGCGCGACGACCCGCGCTCGATGCTGTCGCTGGTGCGCGACCTGCTCACCGTGCGGAGGCTGCTCGGGGACGGGCTCGAGCTCGTCGAGGCCGGTCCAGGCGTGCTCGCCTATCGCCGTGGCGACCACACGATCGCGATCAACACCACGCCGGCGCGTCAGCCCGCAGCACTCGATGGCGAGCTAGTGCTGGAGACACGTCCGGGGGCCTTCGGCAGCGGTGTGCTCGCCCCCCACGCAGCCGCGATTTCACGGGTTGACTAGAAAGCTCCCGTTGGGGTAGAACGCAAGCGTGAGGAGAGGGGGGATTCTTCTCGTAGGCGCTCTCGTTGTCGCCGCGTCGATCGCGACTGGATGTGGCGTAGGTGCCGAGGAGGGTGGGGGCGGCGCCCACGCGATCAACTGGTACGCGTTCAACGAGCCCGGTGGCTCGTATGACAAGGCGGTGGCGGACTGCAACAAGCAGGCGAACGGCCGCTACACGATCAACTACGTGAAGCTGCCGAACATCGCCGACCAGCAGCGCGAGCTGCTCGTCCGCCGCCTGGCGGCCGAGGACGACTCCATCGACATCATGTCGCTCGACGTGATCTGGACGGCCGAGTTCGCCGAGGCCGAGTGGATCCTGCCCTGGGAGGGCGAGCGCCGCAGCGTCGCCGAGGAGGACAAGCTCGAGGGTCCGCTCAAGACGGTCGAGTACAAGGGCAAGGTCTGGGCTCTCCCGCACACGAGCAACACCCAGCTGCTCTGGTACCGCAAGGACCGCGTGGACCCGCCGCCCGAGGACTTCACCTGGGACGAGATGATCGACCAGGCGGTCGAGAACAAGACAAAGATCGAAGTGCAGGCCGCCCAGTACGAGGGCCTGGTCGTGTGGATCAACGCCCTGATCGCGGGCGCCGGCGGCCAGATCGTCAACCCGCAGGGAGACGTGGAGGTGGACGACACCGCCAAGCGCGCCGCGGAGATCGAGAGCAAGCTCGCGAAGTCGCCCGCGGCACCGCCCGGCATGTCGACCAACCGGGAGAACGAGGGACGACTCGGGTTCGAGTCCGGCCGCTCCGACTACCAGGTCAACTACTCGTTCATCTATCCGGCTGCCGCTGAGGTGAGTGCGGAGTTCCAGAAGAACATCGGCTGGGCGCGCTACCCCCGGACCGACAAGGACAAGCCGAGCCGGCCGCCGCTGGGCGGCTTCAACATCGCCGTGTCCAAGTTCTCGCGCAACCCCGACCTCGCCTTTGAGGCCGCCGAGTGCGTGGCGAGCCCTGAGCACCAGGCCCTCAATGCCCAGCTGGGCGGTCTGCCGCCCACCACCGAGTCGGTGTACGACGACCCGAAGGTCCAGAAGGCGTTCCCGTTCGCAGACGAGCTGCGAGCGTCCATCGACGCCGCGAGCCCGCGGCCGGTCACGCCCGCCTACAGCGACATCGCGCTGGCCATCCAGAAGACCTACCATCCACCCGACGCGGTGGATCCGAACGGGATCGTGGGGCGGCTGCGCGACCGCATCGAGAAGGCTGTCGAGGGGAAGATCTTCTGATGGAAGCCACCACCACTCGAGTGCCGACCGCCGCACCGCCCAAGCGCGGGATCACTGAGCGCGCGAGGGCCGAGCGCAAGCTGGCGTGGATGCTCTGCGCGCCCGCGGTGGTCGCGATGCTGCTGGTGACGGGCTACCCGATCGCGTACGCGATCTACCTGTCGCTCCAGAAGTTCGACCTGCGCTTCCCCGACGACAAGGAGTTTGTCGGCCTCTCGAACTACTCGGACGTGCTCACGTCCACCACGTGGTGGTCGGATGTCCTAACGACCGTGATCATCACGGTCGTCTCGGTCGCGATCGAGCTGGTCCTGGGAATGCTGATCGCGCTGGTCATGCACCGGGCGATCTTCGGCCGCGGCGCGGTGCGCGCGGCGATCCTGATCCCCTACGGCATCGTCACCGTGGTCTGCGCATTCGCGTGGAAGTACGCCTTCGACCCGACCAGCGGCTTCGTGTTCGGCCTACCGCTCGTCCCCGACACCTGGCAGCCGCTCAACACCAAGGAGGGGTCGCTGCTCGTAATCATCTTGGCGGAGGTCTGGAAGACGACGCCCTTCATGGGGCTGCTCCTGCTCGCGGGGCTGTCGCTCGTCCCGGACGAGCTCCACGAGGCGGCGAAGGTGGACGGGGCGAGCGCCCTGCAGCGCTTCTTCCGGATAACGCTGCCCTTGATGAGGCCGGCGATCCTCGTCGCGCTTCTGTTCCGCACGCTCGACGCGTTCCGCATCTTCGACAACATCTTCATCATCCAACCGGGCGGCGCGCTCGGCACGGAGAGCGTCTCCATCCTGGGCTACAACGTCCTGATCAACAGGGTGAACCTCGGGTTGGGCTCGGCCGTGTCCGTGCTCATCTTCATCTGCGTGATCCTGATCGCCGTGCTGTTCGTGAAGGGACTTGGCACGAGCACGGCGCAACAGCGAGGGGAGACCTGAGATGCGGCATACGCCTCGGGAACGGGTGTTGTGGTCGATCGCGATCCTGGTGGTGCTGCTCTACGCCCTGATCCCGGTCGCGTGGATCACGTCGCTGTCGTTCAAGACGCCCGAGGAGGTCGGCGACAAGAAGTTCTTCTCGGGCTTCAATTTCGACAACTACGACGTCGTCTTCTCGGACGACACCTTCCTCGCTGCGCTGATCAACTCGATCGGCATCGCCGGGATCGCCACCCTGATCTCGATCGTGCTCGCCGCCATGGCCGCGTACGCGACCTCGCGGCTCGACTTCACCGGCAAGGCCCTCATCCTCTCGGGAGCGCTCGCCGTGGCGATGTTCCCGCCGATCTCGATCGTCGGCTCGCTGTTCGACCTGTGGCGGGCCATCGGCATCTACGACACCTGGCCGGGGCTGATCATCCCCTACATGACGTTCACGCTGCCGCTCGCGATCTACACGCTCTCGGCGTTCTTCCGCGAGATCCCATGGGAGCTCGAACAGGCGGCCGCGGTGGATGGCGCCACGCCGATGCAGGCATTCCGCAAGATAATCGTGCCACTCGCCGCCCCGGGCGTCTTCACGGCGGCGATCCTCGTCTTCATCTTCGCCTGGAACGACTTCATCTTCGCCAACACGCTCACCTCGACCGACAATGCCCGAACCGTGCCTGCCGCCCTGGCCTTCTTCACCGGCGCATCGCAGTTCGAGCAGCCCATCGGGGCGATTGCCGCGGCCTCGGTCGTGGTAACGATTCCAATCATCATCATGGTCTTGATCTTCCAGCGCCGAATCGTCGCGGGCCTCACCGCGGGGGCGGTGAAGGGATAAGGAGGAGGTATCCAATGGCCCAGATAACGCTTGACGGAGTAACGAAGCGCTACCCCGACGGCTTCGAGGCCGTGCGTGACATGAGCCTCCAGGTCGAGGATGGCGAGTTCGTGATCCTCGTGGGCCCCTCGGGCTGCGGCAAGTCGACGGCGCTCCGGATGGTCGCGGGGCTCGAGGACATCACCGAGGGCGAGCTCCGCATCGGCGACCAGGTCGTGAACGACCGCGCGCCGAAGGACCGGGATGTCGCGATGGTGTTCCAGAACTACGCCCTCTACCCGCACATGTCCGTGCGCGACAACATGGGCTTCGCGCTCCAGCTGCGAGGTGTCGAGAAGAACGAGATCGACGCGAAGGTGAAGGAGGCGGCGCGCATCCTCGATCTCGAACCGCATCTCGACCGCAAGCCGGCACAGCTCTCAGGAGGCCAGCGACAGCGCGTTGCCATGGGTCGCGCGATCGTGCGCGACCCGGCCGCCTTCCTCATGGACGAGCCGCTTTCGAACCTCGACGCGAAGCTGCGCGTCCAGATGCGCACCGAGGTGTCGCGGATCCAACAGCGGCTGGGTACGACCACCATCTACGTCACGCACGATCAGACCGAGGCAATGACCCTCGGCGATCGCGTCGCCGTGATGCGCTCTGGCGTGCTGCAGCAGGTGGGCAGCCCGATGGAGCTTTACAACAACCCCGCCAACCTGTTCGTGGCGGGTTTCATCGGCTCGCCGGCGATGAACTTCATGCCCGCCACGGTGCAGGGCGACAGCGTCAAGCTCCCGATCGGAGACGTTCGCCTGCCGCAGGAGCTGCGCGAGCGACTGGGGCGAGCTGACGGCAAGCAGCTGATCGCGGGGATCCGGCCGGAGAACTTCGAGGATGCGGCTCTCACAGGTGAGGTCCCCGAGCGAGGTTCGACCTTCCAGGCGAAGATAGAGGTGCTCGAGGCGCTCGGCTCGGAGCTGTACGCGCACTTCACGGTCTCGACCGATCAGCACATCGAGTCGCAGGAGCTTCGCGAGCTGGCCGAGGACGTAGGCGGCGGCGAGGTGCCGATGGCAGGCGAGGAGGGCCGCATAGTCGCGCGCCTCGACCCGCGGAGCCAGGCGCGGGTGGGCGAGGAGACCGAGCTGTGGGTGGACGCCAGCCAGATCCACCTGTTCGATCCGGGTGACGGTCGCAACCTCACGTCCGACGCCGAGTCCGCCCCGGCGGCCGTCGGCGCCGGTCAGAGCTCGCTGGGCCAGGAGCCTGCGCCGGGAGAGGGGGCGCCGGATGAGCCCGCGCCGCCGCCCGACGAGAGCGCGTAGCCGGCTCGGCTAGCTGCGCAGCTCCTTACGCAACCGCTTCACCATCGTGTCCTCGTCCAGCCCGGGGTCTTCGATGTCATGCCGGACCGCCTCGACGACCGCCTCGTCCCATTGGTGGGTGCGCAACAGCAGGTAGCGAAGGTGGGCCACGCGCATGTAGGCCTCTGTCTCGGAGCCACGCCCGGTGAGCCCGGCGTCGCGGAGTAGCCGGACCACTGGCTCGTACTCGTCGCGATACCAGGCCGCGGCGACCTCGGCGCGGCTCATCAGCTCTCCGCGGTCCTGCATCACCCTGAAGCCCCATGCCTCCACGGCCTCCGCAAGCGCCGCATAGCGCCACTCGTCCGAGAGCTGGACCTGTTTGCGTGCCTCCTCCGGCAGCGGGA
>JBKPBS010000006.1:0-25419 GCA_046726915.1 Actinomycetota bacterium | reverse complement strand
CTCCTCGCGCTGCTCGGCGCAGGACGGCTCTGGCTCGCCCGCGGCGGCGAGCGGTGAGCGGCGGCGCCGGCGGGGGCGGGTCCGAGCGCCGCACCGCCCAGGTCTCCGACCGCGCGCGCGAGGGGCTCCGGCGAAGCTCGGAGGGCCTTAGGCGGAGATCCGAACGCGCGCGCGTGCTGATCTCGCACACGCTCGGCGAGCCGGCGCTGTTCGCGATCACGCTGAGCACGGTCGTCTCGGCGATCTTCGTGTCGCTGGGAGTGGTGGCCGGCCGAGCCCTCGGCCTGACCCCGCTCGTGTTCCTGCTCGCGGGGGTCATGTTCGCCGTCACCATGGCCACCTACGTCGAGGGCAGCTCGCTCCACATCGAGCGCGGCGGCGCGTCGACCTTCGCCCGCTACGCCTTCGACGAGTTCTGGAGCTTCATCGCCGGCTGGGCGATCCTGCTCGACTACCTGATCGTGATGGCGATCGGGGCGGTCGTCATCTCCGAGTATCTGACGGTCTTCTGGAGCGAGCTCGGCGAGGGCGCGCTGCCGGACGTGATCGCGGGCGGCGCGCTGCTGTACGTGGCGATGTCGAACATCCGCGGGCTGTCGGCGCACCGGATCGGCAGCGTGCTGCGGCTGTCGCTGATCAGCATCGTCGTTCTGGTCGTCGTTTCGCTGATCGGGTTCACGTTCTACTGGGACCCGGGATCGATCACGAGCTCGGTCGACCTCGGCGTGGCACCCCAGTGGGACGACCTGATCTTCGCCACCGGCATCGCGACCGTCGCCGCGATCGGCGTGGAGGCGGCGTCCGGGCTCGCGGGAGAGATCCGAGTGGGTCGGCGCGGACTCAGGCGCGTGGTGATCGTCTCCGTAGCCGCCTCGGTGGTGCTCTTCCTCCTGGTCTCGGTCGCCGGCCTGATGGCGACCCCGGTGGTCGGCACCCGGACCGCGCTCGGCGACCGCTTCCTCGAGGCCCCGGTGCTCGCGATCGTGTCCTCCTACGAGCCCGGCGCGCTGCTCGACGCGAGCCGCTATGTCGTGGGCGCCACTGCCGCTGCGCTCCTGCTTGTGGCGATGAACGGTCAGATGCTCGGCCTTGCCCGGCTCGCGTACTCGCTGGCCACGAACCGCCAGATCCCAAGCGCGGTCGGCCGCCTCCAGCGCCGCCGCGGCACGCCGTACGTGACGATCATCCTGGCGGCGCTGATCGCGTTCGCGCTCGCGCTCCCGCACGACCTGGACTTCCTGGCGGGCGTCTTCGCCTTCGGCGCCATGATCGCCTTCTCGGTCGCGCACCTCGCGGTGATCAGGCTCCGCTTCCGCGAGCCCGACCGGCCGAGCGCCTTCCGGGTGCCGCTCTCGATTCCCGTCCGCGGCGCGCACGTGCCGCTGCCGGCGGTGTTCGGCGCGCTGTTCTCGATCTCCGTCTGGATCAGCCTCGTGATCTACCACGAGGGCGCGCGCGCGATCGGCGCGGGCTGGATGGCGGCCGGGGTGACGCTGTACGTGGTCTACCGGCGCAGCCAGGGCAAGTCGCTCACCCAGCGCTTCACGATCCCCGCCGAGGCGCTTCAGGAGGCGGCCGCCGCGGAGTACGGAAGCATCCTGGTGCCGGTCTTCGGCGAGGAGTTCGACGACGACATCGTCGGCACAGCCGGCCGCCTCGCCGCCTCCGAGGGCGAGGAGGAGGAGGGCGGCGCGGTACTCGAGGCGCTCTACGTGTTCGAGATCCCGATGTCCCTGCCGATCGACGCGCGCGTGCCCGAGGAGCGCGTGCGCGAGGCGAAGCGGGTGCTTGCGCGCGCCAAGGAGGTGGGGGAGGAGTACGCCGGCGTCGAGGTGGCCACCGCGATGGTCCGCGGCCGCTCGGTCGGTCAGGCGATCGTCTCCGAGGCGCGCCGCCGGGGGGTCGAGGCGATCGTGCTCGGGGCCGAGGAGCCGAGCCGGCTGCGCGGCGGCGCGATCCTCGGCGGGCGCGGGCGCGTGCGCGATCGCTTCGTCGGAGACACCACCCGCTACGTGATCGAGAAGGCCACCTGCAAGGTGATCCTGACCGCCCCGCCGGCGGGCGAGGAGGGCACGCGCGAGGGCGTCCTGCCGTAACGCTGTTTTGCCCGCTACCGGGTGTATTGTCGGACCAATATGTTCGTTCTGATCGTTGGTTGCGGGCGCGTGGGGTCCGCCATCGCCAACTCCATGATGGAAGAGGGCCATGAGGTGTCCGTGCTGGACGAGGACGCCGAGGCCATCGCGCTGCTCGACCGGGGGCAGGAGGACAGCTGGGAGGAGCGCGGCGGCCAGTTCACCGAGGGCACCGCGCTCGAGATCGACGCCCTCCTCGCGGCAGGCATCGAGCGCGCCGACGCTTTCGTGGCCTCCACGGACGGCGACAACACGAACCTGGTAATCGCGCAGGTCGCGAAGCGGCGCTTCGACGTCGACCGGGTGGTCGTTCGCGTCCTGGACCCGGCTCGCGCGCGCTGGTACGCCGAGCAGGGCCTCCAGACGGTCTGCCCCACGCAGACGGCGATCGAGCTGCTCGAGGCGGCGGTGCGCGGCCAGATCCGCTTCGAGGGAGTGGCGGGCTAGCTCATGTACGTGGTGATCGTCGGCGCGGGCAAGGTCGGTTGGAACCTAGCCCGCGAGCTCATCAACAAGCGCCACGAGGTGACCGTGGTCGAGGCGGACGCCCATCGCTATGCCGTGGTCGAGCAGGAGCTGGAGCACAGCGCGATGTACGGCGACGGCTCGGAGCTCTGGGTGCTGGAGCGCTCGGGCATCGAGCGAGCCGACCTCGTCGTCGCCGTGACCGGAGACGACGAGGACAACATCCTCATCTCCCAGGTCGCGCGCGAGAAGTACGGCGTGGAGCGCGTGGTCGCCCGCTGCAACAACCCGCGCAACCTCCAGCACTTCGAGCTGCTGGGCGTTCGCCCGGTGATCTCGGCCACGGACCTGATCCTGCGTCTCATCGAGCACGAGGTGCCGAAGTACGGCCTGGTCCACCTACTCGACCTTCCCGAGGAGCGGCTCGAGATCATCGAGCTCGAGGTGGGCGACGGCTCGCCTGCGTCCGGCCGCGCCGTCAAGGACCTCGGGCTTCCCGACGGCTCGCTCGTGATCTCGATCCTCCGCGAGGGCGGCGGCTTCGTGCCGACGGGCGACTCGGTCATCGAGCCCGGCGACGAGGTGCTTTGCGTGCTCGACGTGGGTATCGAGTCCCGAGTGACCGAGCTGTTCACCGCACGCACCGCCGCGTAGGCACCCGTGGCTTCGCGCCAAGTTGACCATCTCTTGATCGGGGGCGGCCTCGCCTCAGCGAACTGCGCGCGCTGGTTGCGCGAGGAGGGCGGCGAGGGCCAGATCCTTCTGGTGGGCCGTGAGCCGGATTTCCCGTACAACCGGCCGCCGCTGTCGAAGGCCTATCTCCAAGGGAAGGAGTCGCGTGACGAGGCGATGTTCCGCCCGGACGAGTGGTGGGACGAGCAGCGCATCGACGTGCTCAGGCGCACCACGGTGACGAAGCTCGACGTCGAGGCGCGCGTGGCCACGCTCTCGACGAAGGACGAGGTCCAGTTCGAGACGGCCCTGCTGGCCACCGGCGCGAACGTCAAGCGGCTGCGCGTGGACGGCTGCGACCTCGATGGGATCCACTACCTGCGTGCGCTCGGCAACTCGGAGGCGATTCGCGCGGAGGCCGAGGAACGGAAGCGCGCCGTGCTGATCGGAGGCAGCTACATCGGCTGCGAGGTGGCGGCGTCCCTGACCGCGGCGCACGGGGTCGACTGCACGATCGTGATGATGGAGGACGTGACCTTCCAGCCGTTCTTCGGCGAGAAGGTGGGGCGCTTCTTCCAGGCCGCGCTCGAGGAGCACGGCGTGACCGTGCACGGCGGCCAGGAGCTCGAGCGCTTCGAGGGCGACGGCGAGCGCGTCACGAAGGTAGTCACAAAGGGCGGGCTGGAGATCGACTGCGATTTCGTCGTTGTGGGCATCGGGGTGACGCCCGACGTGACGCTGGCGAAGGCCGCCGGCCTGGAGATCGGCGAGCAGGGCGGGGTGAAGTGCTCGGCCGAGCTGGAGACGTCCGAGCCGGGCGTCTACGCCGCCGGCGACATCTGCGAGTACGACAGCCCGGTCCACGGGAAGCCGATGCGGATCGAGCACTGGGACGTGGCGTTCAACCAGGGCAAGACGGCGGCGTTCAACCTGCTGGGCCGCGGGCTTGAGCACGACGTCGTGCCGTACTTCTTCTCAGACCTGGCCGACTGGGTCTCGATGGAGTACGTGGGGCCGGGGTCGGGCGAGCCGGTGATCCGCGGGTCGATGGAGGAAGGCGAGTTCGCGGCCTTCTACGTGGACGACGGCCGCGTGACGGCCGCGCTGTCCGTCGGCCGGTCGGATGACCTGGAGCACGCGCGCCGCCTCATCTCCGAGCGGACGCAGGTTGATTCCGCGGCGCTCGGCGACCTCGGCGCTGACCTGGAGTCGGTCTAGACCATCCGCCGTGGCTCCTTGTCCGGCCACTTGAAGGCCGGGCGATCCTCGACGCGGCACAACGGTCCCACGACCACCGCGAGGAAGAAGAAGACCACCAGAAAGACGGCGATGAAGGTCATTGCTACAAATGTCACTACCTTTAAGGAGTGGACGAGCAAAAACATCGGTAGCGTGGCTGGATGACCGATCTCGCCCAGCGCTTCCTGTCCCTTCATCGCGGTGATGCGCCGCTGCTGATGCCGAATCCCTGGGATCGCGGCTCGGCGATCCTGCTCGCGTCGCTCGGGTTCGAGGCGCTCGCCACTACCAGCAGCGGGTTCGCCGCAACGCTCGGGCGGCTGGACGGCATGGTCACCCGCGAGGAGGCGATCGCCCACGCCGCCGAGATCGTCGACGCCGTCGATGTCCCGGTGTCCGCCGACCTCGAGAACTGCTTCGCCGACGACCCGGCGGGCGTTGCCGAGACCGTGCGCCTCGCGATCGACGCCGGGCTGGCCGGGTGCTCGGTCGAGGACTTCAGCGGACGCGACAGCGAGACGATCTACGACGCCGGGCTCGCGGCCGAGCGCGTGGCGGCGGCCGCCGACGCGGCCCACTCGGGGTCGCGTAGGCTGGTGCTGACGGCGCGCGCCGAGAACCACATCCACGGCGTCGATGACCTGGCCGACACGATCGCTCGCCTCCAGAGCTTCCAGGAGGCCGGCGCCGACGTGCTGTTCGCACCGGGCGTGCGCGAGCTCGACCAGATCCGCGAGCTGGTCTCCTCGGTCGACCTCCCGCTGAACGTGCTCGTCCTGCCCGGAATGCCGAGCGTGAGCGAGCTGGGCGAGGCCGGCGTAAGCCGAATCTCGGTGGGCGGGGCATTCGCCTTCGCGGCCTACGGAGCAGCGGCAACAGCAGGCCGCGAGCTACTCGAATCGGGCAGCTACGGCTACTGGGAGACAGCGGCGACAGGAGCAAAGGCAGCCCGCGAAGCCTTCGGCCGCTGACCCAGGCAACTGGGGATCAGGGACTCGAACCCCAACTTCGACGTCCAGAGCGTCGCGTGCTGCCGATTACACCAATCCCCACCGGCGGCGTTTCAGTATAGGAGGCGCGGCGAGCGCGTCCACCGCTGATCCGTCCGAACCAGGTGCGAACATGTGTTCGTATGACCGAAGGGAGACGGCACGTAGAGACGCGGGAAATGGTGTCGCTCTTGCTGACACAGGGTTTGTCGCGCACGGCGATCGCAAAGGTGCTGGGCCTGAGCAAATCGACGGTCTCATACCACGCTCGGCGGCTCGGGAATCCCGTCGACCAGCGCGGCGCGCGGCGCTACGACTGGGCGGCCGTGCAGCGCTACTACGACGAAGGTCACTCGGTCCGCGACTGCGTCGCTCGCTTCGGGTTCTCGCGGCAGACGTGGCACGCCGCCGTGAAGCGCGGAGCAATCGCGCCGCGAGCCCATCAGAAGCCGATCGAGCTCTATCTCGTCACGGGAAGGAACACGTGCCGCACTCATCTGAAACGACGGCTGCTCGGTGAGGGGCTCAAGCAGAATCGCTGTGAGGAGTGCGGGCTGACGGAGTGGCTCGGGAGGCCTCTGTCTATGGCTCTTCATCACGTCAATGGCGACGGGCGGGACAACCGGTTCGAGAACCTGCAGCTGCTCTGCCCCAACTGTCATTCGCAGACGGAGAATTCCTCGGGCCGCGGGCGCCGGCGGCTCGAGGTGGTGACCTGAGGCCGGCTGCGCTCGGCCTCTAGCGGCGCCTCGGCCGCTTCCCGCGCACGGGTACGCGCGGCTTCAGTCTGGTCGTCACGCCGCGGCCGTCCGTCATGAGCAGCCGCACCACGGCGGTGCGGCGCAGGCGGCGGCCTGTGCGCAGGCCGCGCCATACCAGGGTCGCCGAGCGGACCTCGCCCGGGAACGGCATCGAGACCAGGCGCCTGCGGCTGAGCGGCTTCATGCGGCGCCCGTCGGCCAGCACGAACGGGCGTGCCTTGCCACGGCTCAGCGTCTTCGGGAGCTTCAGCGCGAACGACGTGATCCCAGGCCCCTCGCGCGCCGCCTTCATCCGGGCGACGAGCTTCGCGCGGCGACCCCTTCGACGGATCGACACGGTCGCGCGCGGGTCGCAGCCCGGAGTGGTGAGCGCCTGCTCGAAGCTCGTCTCCTTGCCGTTGTGCGCCACGAGCGTCACCTGCATGGTCCTGTCGGTCCCGTCCGCGCAGAGGTCCTTGCTGAGCGTGAAGATGGTGTCGGGACTCCCCCCGTCGAGGTCGAGCGTAAAGCTCCGCACCGGCAGGTCCGGGTTCCCTGCAAAGGTGTTCTTGATCCCGGCCGCGCCCACGGCCACCACACCGTCCAGCCGGACCCCCACCGGCGCCGGCAGCATCACGACGACGCCGGGCAACACGCTGTCAGTGTTGAACGCGAAGTAGACGCCTCCTCGCACCGGCTGCGGCTGGAGCGGCGAGTCGATGATCGCCGTCCCGACGCGCGAGCTCTCCGGGCAGGCGCTCGCGTCCGCCTGGGCGCGCGTGCATGCGCGCGTCACCACGGACAGGTTGGGACTTATCGCGGCCGGCAGGGTGACCTCCGCGCGCTTCAGAGCGGCCTCTTCCGGGTCGAACTTCAGCGTCGTCCTGACCGGCGGGTTGTCTCCCTTGTGCGTGAGCCCCGGCGCGCCCATGAAGCCGTCCGCCGTCGGGCTGAATCCGAGCGCGTCGCATCCGGTCGGGGTCATCGCGAAGGTCTTCTCGGAGAAGACCGCCGGCGCGTCCCACGAGTTGGCGCGGCTGAGCGAAGTGCCCTCCGCGCAAGACGTGGGCATCCGCATGAACGGCCCGTTGCTGGCCTGGCCGTTGAACGTCAGCGCAATCCTCTCGATCTGGATCGGCAAGCCGGCTGTGCGCGGCTGGTCGGCGAACGTGGACTCGAGGCCGTAGCCGTCCGGTCCGGGCCTCACGTAGACCGGGGCCTGAAGGAAGATCTTCGACAGCCCGAGCGCCGCATCCACCACGATGCCGACGCGCGCCGGCTCGTCCGCGGTCGGAGCGAGGTTGTAGACGGTCCCCGGACTCGTCAGCGGCGCGAACGGCAGGAGCGTCGTGTGCGCCGTCACCTGGACGCTCCCCACCGTCGAGTCGGCCGGGCAGCTGTCGGCGCCGAACTGCTCCTGCGAGCAGAAGGCCGCCGACTGCGGGTTGCCGAGCAGCCCGGGCTGCAGCCGCACGAAGCCGTCCTTCACACTGTCGTCGCTGTCGCTCCCGTAGCCGAACGTCTGCGTGATCGTGACGTTCGGGTGGCCGCCGCCCTGCGTCGAGGCCGGCTCGACCTTGAAGTCGGTCAGCGTCACGTCAGCGGACGCCGAGGCGGGCAGGACAGCCGCAGCCGCGAGCCCAAGGACCAGACAGGCACGCCTCCTCACGAGGCGCAGAATAACGGGGTCAGGCGGCTGACTGCGCCGCCCAATCGCGGTACAGGCGCGCGTACGCGCCGTCCGAATCGAGCAGCTCCTCGTGCGTTCCCTGCTCCTCGATCCGCCCGTGGTCGAGCACCACGATGCGGCCGGCGCCGCGGATTGTGGAGAGCCGGTGGGCGATCACGATCGCCGTGCGTCCCGCCAGCAGGCGCCGCAGGCCGTGCTCGATCTGGGACTCGGTGCGCACGTCCACGTTCGAGGTCGCCTCGTCGAGGATCAGGATGCGCGGGTCCGCGGCGGCCGCGCGCGCGAACGCGACCAGCTGGCGCTGCCCCGCGGACAGGTGCCCGCCGCGCTCGCCCACCTCCGTGTCGTAGCCGTCGGGCAGCCGCTCGATGAACTCGTGCGCGCCGACCGCTTGAGCCGCTGCTCGCACCGTGTCGTCGGTCGCGTCCGGCTGGCCGAAGGCGATGTTGTCACCGATCGTCCCCGAGAACAGGAAGCTCTCCTGCGGCACGATGCCGAGCTGCGAGCGCAGCGAGCGCTCGGTCACGTCGCGCAGGTCATGCCCGTCGATCAGCACCCTCCCCGCGGAGGGGTCGTAGAAGCGCGCGACGAGCTTCGCGAACGTCGACTTGCCCGCACCGGTTGCGCCCACCAGCGCGAGCGTCTGGCCGGGCGGCACCACGAGCGTCACGTCGTCGAGTGCCGGCGCCTCGCCGCCGTAGGAGAACGTGACGTCCTCGAAGCGGATCTCGCCGCGCACGCGCGGCAGCTCGATCGAGTTCGGGCCGTCGGCGATGTCCGGCTCCTCGTCGAGCAACTCGAAGATCTTGTCGAGCGCCGCCATCCCCGCCTGGTAGGTCGTGTAAAGCTGCGACAGCGACTGGATCGGGTCGAAGAAGCTCTGGAGGTAGAACACGAACGACGCGAGCACGCCAATGGTCACGCTGCCACCGTTCAGCACCTGGTTGCCGCCGTAGATGAGGATCGCCGCCGTCGCCACCGCGGACAGCAGCTCCACCGCGGGGAAGTACGCGGCGTTCAGGTAGACGGTCTTCATGTTCGCCTCGCGGTGCTCGTCGTTCAGCTCGGCGAAGCGCTCCTTGTGGCGCGCCTCCTGCCCGAACGCGCGCACCACGCGCACGCCGGAGAGCGTCTCCTGGAGGTACGCCGTGACCTGGGCGATCTTCACGCGCGTGAGCGCGTACGCCCCCGCCGAGGCGAGCCGGAACGCCACGCTGGCCACGAGGAGCACCGGGAACGTGAGGAACGTTATGAGCGCGAGCTCCGCGTCGAGCACGACCAGGATCACGGCGGTGCCGACGAGCGTCAGCGTTGCCGAGAACAGCGTCGAGATCCCCTCCGTGACGAGCTGGTCGAGTGCCTGCACGTCGTTCGTGAGCCTCGAGATCAGCACACCTGCCTTGTTGCGCGAGTAGAAGCCGATCGACAGGCGCTGCAGGTGCTGGAAGACCTCGATGCGCAGGTCCTGAAGCGCGCGCTGGCCTACCCAGTTGATCAGGAACGTCTGGACGTAGGTGGCGACCCAGTTGATCAGCGCCGCCGCGAGGAAGACGATGACTATGACCAGGAGGGCATCGGTGTCCTTGCCCCGGATGCCGTCGTCGATCGCGCGCCCGGCGAGGTAGGGCGGCGCGAGCGCGGCGGCGGTCCCGAGCAGCAGCGCGACGAACATCAGGCTCACCCGCACCCGGTACGGGCGCAGCAGGCTCACGAGGTGGCGGAGGCGTCCGGCGCGGTTCACAGGCCAGCCACCTCGCGGTCCGGGTCGCAGCGGGTCAGGAACACCTGGTCCGGCAGGCCCTTCTCGGCAATCTCGCGGTAGAGCAGCGAGCTGTCGAGCAGCTCGTCGTGCGTGCCCCGCGCGGCGATCTCGCCGTCCTCCAGCACCACGACCTCGTCCGCGAGCGCGATCGTCGACAGGCGGTGCGCGATCACGAACGTGGTGCGCCCGTCCATCACCTCGGCGAGCGCCGACTTGATCCGGCTCTCGGTGGTGGCGTCGACGCTCGAGGTGGCGTCGTCGAGGATCAGGATGCGCGGCTCGGCCAGCAGGGCGCGCGCGATCGCCACCCGCTGCCGCTGGCCGCCGCTGAGCGTGAGCCCGCGCTCGCCCACGAGCGTGTCGAGGCCGTCGGGCAGCTCGTCGAGCAGCTCGGCGAGGCCGGCGCGCTCGGCGGCCTCCCTCACCTCCTCCTCGGTCGCCTCCGGGCGCGCGTACGCGATGTTCTCGCCCAGCGGCGCCGAGAACAGGAACGCGTCGTCCGACACCACCGCCACCTCACCGCGGAGCGACGCCGGGTCGAGGGCCCGCACGTCGACGCCGTCGACGAGCACGACGCCGCGCTCCACGTCGTACAGGCGCGGGATCAGCATCACGAGCGTCGTCTTGCCCGACCCGGTCGGTCCCACGAGGGCGACCGTCTGTCCGGCCTCAACGTCGAGGTCGATGTCGCGCAGCACAGGCTCTGCGCCGTCGTAGCCGAACGTCACCCCGCGCAGCTCCACGCGCCCGCCGCCGGGCGGGAGCGGCCGGGCGTCGGGCGCAGCCACGAGCCGCGGCGCGCGGTCGAGCAGCTCGAACACGCGCGCGCCGCTTGCGACTGCGCGCTGTGCCATTCCGAGCGCCATGCCGAGCCAGCGCATCGGCCCGGTGAGCATGAGCACGTAGCCGTAGAACGCGATGAACTCGCCGACCGTGATGCGGCCGTCGACCACCTGCCGCCCACCCACGAGCAGCAGCGCGGCGAGGCCGAGCTGCGGAAGGAAGCCGATGAAGGGCGAGTAGAACGCGCGCAGCCGGGTGGACACCATCGACTGGTCGAACACGCGTGCGACCGCCTTGCTGAAGCGGCGCAGCTGGCGCTGCTCCTGCGCGAACGCCTTGACCACGCGGACGCCGCCGATGTTTTCCTCGGCCTCGGCGGTCAGCTCCGCGATGCGCTGCTGTACCTCCTGCGTAGCCGGGCGGTTGCGCTGGCCGTAGCGGAACGCGATCCAGATGACCCACGGGGTGGGGGCGAGCGCGACCAGCGCGAGACCGGGATCAAGCGCGAACATGACCACCGCCGCGATCAGGATCGTGATCGCCGACTGGGCCAGGAAGATCAGGCCGTAGCCGAGGAAGAAGCGGACCGACTGGAGGTCGACGGTCGCGCGCGACATAAGCTGGCCGGTCTGCTGCGTGTCGAAGAAGGCGAGCTCGAGCGACTGGAGGTGCTCATACATCCGGTTGCGCAGGTCGTACTCGACGCCGAGCGAGATCCGGCCCGCGACGAGCCTGCGCGAGACGCTGAAGGCCAGCCGCAGCACACCGGCGGCGCCCACGGCGAGCCCGAGCGGCCACAGGTTCGTGCCGTCCCGGCCGATCTCGTCGACTGTCCGTCCGACGAGGTAGGGGATCAGGACGCTCACTCCCATCGCGGCCGCGGCGAGTACGAAGGAGACGATGACGCCGCGTTTGTACGGGCGGAGGAAACCGAGCAGTCGCCAGAAGGTCTTCACCGCCGACCAACATTAGAGGCGACCCTCTGTTTTGCAGGAGCGTGCGGAGGTAAGAAGAAACACCAGCCGATGGGAAGGAAACCCGCACCCGTCGTCGTCCACCGCCTCAGCCTTGCTGAGCAGCGCGTCCTCTCCTCCTTCCTGTCAGGCCGCCTGCCCGCCGGCCAGCTCAACGCGCAGCTGGAGCGCGCCCGCGTCGGGCCCGATCCGGCGATCGAGCCGGCGCCCGCCGTTCAGCCGGTGCCAGCGGTCGCGGCCTGAGTTGCACTAGACGCCGCCCGCCCGTGGCGGCTCGCGCCGATGTGATCGAATGGCCGCGATGCAGACGGCGACGATCGAGCTGACCGGCGACCGGGTCGAGCCGGCCGATGTCATCGCGGTGGCACGCCACGGAGTGCCGGCGCGGCTTTCGGACGAGGCACGCGCCGCCATGGAGGAGAGCGCGGCCGTGGTGGAGCGCCTGGCGAGCTCGGACGAGCCGGTCTACGGCGTGTCGACCGGGTTCGGCTCGCTCGCCGGCACGTGGATCCCGCCCGAGCGGCGCGAGGAGCTCCAGCGTGCTCTGATCCGCTCGCACGCGGCCGGCATGGGCCCGCCGGTCGAGCGCGAGACCGTGCGCGCGATGATGTTCCTGCGTGCCCGGTCGCTCGCCATGGGCCGCTCGGGAGCGCGCCCGGTCGTTGCGGACACGATGCTCGCCCTGCTCGCCGCCGGGCTCGACCCGGTCGTCCCGGAACACGGCTCGCTTGGCGCGAGTGGCGACCTCGCTCCGCTCGCTCACTGCGGCCTGGCGCTCATAGGGGAGGGCGAGGTCTTCACGCCGACAGGCGAGCGCGTGCCCGCGGCCGAGGGGCTGGCCGCGGCGTCGATCGAGCCGCTGACGCTCACCGCCAAGGAGGGCCTCGCGCTGATCAACGGCACGGACGGCATCCTCGGGATGCTGCTCCTGGCCCTTCACGACCTGACCGGGTTGCTGAAAGCGGCGGACATCGCAGCGGCAATGTCGACGGAGGCGCTGCTCGGCACCGACCGTGCCTTCGCCGCCGACCTCGTGGCCATGCGCCCGCAGCCCGGGCAGGCGCGCAGCGCGGCGAACCTCACCCGGCTGCTCGCTGACTCGCCGATCGTCGCGAGCCACCGCTACGACGATCCGCGCGTGCAGGACGCGTACTCCGTGCGCTGCGCCCCACAGGTGAACGGGGCCGCGCGGGACACGTGGGCGCACGCGGAGACGATCGCCGCGGCTGAGCTGCGCTCGGCCATCGACAACCCCGTCGTGCTGCCCGACGGCCGCGTCGAGTCGTGCGGGAACTTCCACGGGGCGCCGGTGGCGATGGCGTGCGACTTCCTTGCGATCGCGGCGGCCGAGGTGGGCGCGATCGCCGAGCGGCGCACGGACCGCATGCTCGACCAGGCCCGCTCGTACGGCCTGCCGCCGTTCCTCACCGAGGACGCGGGAGTGAACTCCGGGCTGATGCTGGCCCACTACACGCAGGCGGCGATGGTGGCCGAGAACCGCCGCCTGGCCGTGCCCGCGAGCACAGACTCGCTGCCCACCAGCGCCATGCAGGAGGACCACGTGTCGATGGGGTGGGGTGCGGCACGCAAGCTGCGCACCGTCGTCGCCAACCTCGGCCGCATCCTGGCCGTCGAGCTCACCTGCGCCGCGCGGGCGCTCGACCTGCGCGCGCCGCTGGAGCCGGCCCCCGGTACCGCGGCCGCACGGGCAGCGGTGCGGGCGAGCGTGCCCGGCCCCGGGCCGGACCGCTGGCTGGCGCCGGAGCTCGCGGAGGTCGAGGCGCTGGTGGAGTCGGGCGCCGTGGTCGACGCGGTCGAGGGCGCGATCGGGAGCCTCGTGTGAGCGCCCGCACCGTCCAGGCGCCGCGCGGCACGGAGCTGTCCTGCCAGGGCTGGCCCCAGGAAGCCGCGCTGCGGATGCTGATGAACAACCTCGACCCGGACGTGGCCGAGCGGCCCGACGAGCTCATCGTCTACGGCGGGACGGGTAAGGCCGCGCGCTCCTGGGAGGCCTTCGACGCCATCGTCGAGACGCTCCACACGCTCGGCGGCGACGAGACCATGCTCGTCCAGTCCGGCAAGCCGGTCGGCGTCTTCCGCACCCACGAGTGGGCGCCGCGCGTGCTGATCGCGAACTCGAACCTCGTCGGGGAGTGGGCCACCTGGGACGAGTTCCGTCGCCTCGAGGCGCTCGGCCTGACGATGTACGGCCAGATGACCGCCGGCTCGTGGATCTACATCGGCAGTCAGGGCATCGTCCAGGGCACCTACGAGTGCTTCGCGGAGATCGCGCGCCGGCGCTTCGGCGGCTCGCTGGCCGGCACGATCACGCTCACCGCCGGCCTCGGGGGGATGGGCGGCGCGCAGCCGCTCGCGGTGACCATGAACGAGGGGGTCGCTCTGTGCGTGGAGGTCGACCGCGATCGCATCCGCCGCCGGCTCGAGACGCGCTACCTCGACGAGGAGGCGGACGGCCTCGCCGACGCCGTCGATCGCTGCGTGCGGGCCAAGCGCGAGCGGCGCGCGCTGAGCGTCGGCCTGTGCGCGAACGCAGCCGAGGTGCTCCCCGAGCTGCTTCGCGAAGGGTTCGAGGCGGACGTCGTGACCGACCAGACGAGCGCGCACGACCCGCTCGCCGGCTACGTGCCGGCCGGCCTGCCGCTGTCCGAGGCCGAGCGGCTGCGCGCGGACGAGCCCGACGAGTACATCCGCCGCGCGCGCCTCTCCGCGGCGGCCCACTGCTTCGCGATGGTGGGTTTCATGGACGGCGGCGCGGAGGTCTTCGACTACGGCAACAGCCTGCGCGCCGAGGCGAAGCTGGGCGGCTTCGAGCGCGCGTTCGACTATCCGGGCTTCGTCCCGGCCTACATCCGGCCGCTGTTCTGCGAGGGCAAAGGGCCGTTCCGCTGGGTGGCGCTCTCCGGCGACCCCGAGGACATCGCGGCCACCGACCGTGCCCTGCTGGAGGAGTTCCCCGAGGACGAGAGCCTCGCCCGCTGGATCCGCATGGCGGGCGAGCGCATCGCCTTCCAGGGGCTGCCCGCGCGCATCTGCTGGCTGGGCTACGGCGAGCGCCGCCGGCTCGGACTCCGCTTCAACGAGATGGTGAAGAGCGGCGAGCTGCGTGCGCCGATCGTAATCGGCCGCGACCACCTGGACTCGGGCTCGGTGGCGTCGCCATACCGCGAGACCGAGTCGATGGCCGACGGGTCGGACGCGATCGCCGACTGGCCGCTTCTGAACGCGCTCGTGAACACCGCGGCCGGGGCATCATGGGTGAGCATCCACCACGGCGGCGGCGTGGGGATCGGGCGTTCGATCCACGCGGGGATGGTGTGCGTGGCCGACGGGACCGACCTCGCGGCCGAGAAGCTCGACCGCGTGCTGACCACCGATCCAGGCATGGGCGTGATCCGCCACGCCGACGCCGGCTACGAGCGAGCGAACGAGGTCGCGGGCGAGCGCGGCGTGCGCATCCCGATGCGTGAGCACGACGGGTGAGCCGGCGCGAGATCGTCGAGATCGGGCATCCGGTGTTGCGTGAGCGCGCGCGTGAGGTCACGCTGGAGGAGCTGCGCTCGGGGGAGGTCCAGCGGCTGATCGACGACATGATCGAGACCATGCGCGCGGCGAACGGGGCGGGACTGGCAGCGAACCAGGTCGCCGAGACCGTGCGCGTCGCGGTCGTGGAGGTGCGGGAGGGCAACCCGCGCTACCCCTACAAGCCGCCGATCCCGCTCACCGTGATCGTGAACCCGGTGATCGAGCCGCTCGACGAGGAGCTCGAGCAGATCAACGAGGGCTGCCTGTCCGTGCCGAACCTGCGCGGCGAGGTCCCGCGGCACCTGAACATCCGGTTGCGCTATCTCGACCGCGAGGGCGCCGAGCACGAGGAGGTCAGGCGCGGCCTCACGGCCGGGACCTTCCAGCACGAGCTCGACCATCTGGACGGCGTGCTGTTCGTGGACCGCGTGACCGACCCCAGGACGCTCACCACCTGGGCCGAGTTCGAGCGCTTCCACAGGGACGCGTTCGTCGAGCGCGCGCGGAGGATCGTGGAGCGGGCCGGCTCGTGACGGCCTACTGGTGCGAGCTTGCCTGGCTGGGCGGGGAGCATGCGGAGCGCGATGCGCTCGTGGACGTCCAGGACGGCCGGATCGCCACGGTGGAGACCGGGGTCTCGGACCCACCGCGGGACGCGCGGCAGCTCGACGGGCTGACGCTTCCCGGCCTTGCCAACGCGCACTCGCACGCGTTCCAGCGCGCGCTGCGCGGCCGTACTCAGCACGGGAGCGGCTCGTTCTGGACCTGGCGTGAGCAGATGTACGCCGTGGCGGAGCGGCTCGACCCGGACAGCTACCACGCGCTCGCGCGCGCGACCTACGCGGAGATGGCCCTGGCCGGGGTCACGACCGTCGGGGAGTTCCACTACCTCCACCATGGGAATGGAGGGGCGCGATACGACGACCCGAACGAGATGGGGCGGGTGCTGATGGCGGCGGCGGCGGAGGCCGGCGTGCGAATCACGCTGCTCGACTCCTGCTACCTGCATGGCGGCATCGGCGAACCGCCCGACGGGGCCCAGCTGCGCTTCTCGGACGGTAGCGCGGACGCGTGGGTCAAGCGAGTCGAGGAGCTGGCGGAGGAGGAGGACTCGGCGCGTGTCGGGGCGGCCATCCACAGCATGCGCGCGGTGGATCCCGAGGCGGCGGCGGTGGTGGCGCGTTGGGCAAGGGAGCGCGACGCCCCCCTCCATGCGCACGTCTCCGAGCAGCGGCCCGAGAACACGGCGTGCCTGGAGGCCTACGGCCGCACGCCGACGGGCCTGCTCGCCGACGCCGGCGCGCTCGAGGCGAACTTCACCGCGGTACACGCGACGCACCTGGACGACGCCGACGTGGCCCTGCTCGGCGACGCGGGCGCCTGTTGCTGCGTCTGCCCCACGACCGAGCGCGACCTGGCCGACGGCATCGGCGCGATGCGCCGCCTCGTGGACGCGGGAGCGTCGCTCTCGCTCGGCAGCGACTCGCATGCTGTGATCGACCCGTTCGAGGAGGCGCGCGCCGTGGAGCTCGACGAGCGCCTCGCCAGCGGCGAGCGGGGGCACCACAGCGCCGCCTCGCTGCTGCGCGCGGCGTCCGCGGACGGGCATGCGTCGCTCGGCTGGCCGGACGCGGGCCGGATCGAGGCGGGCGCGCGCGCTGACCTCGTGACCGTCTCGCTCGATGGCGTGCGCCTGGCGGGCACCGCCCCGGAGAACGCCCTGGACGCGGTGGTCTTCGCCGCCACCGCCTCGGACGTGCGGCACGTGCTGGTGGACGGGGTCGAGGTCGCCGGTCGGCGCAGAGACGTCAACACGGCGCATGCGTTGGACGAAACCGTGCGGAAGCTGTGGGCGTGAGCACTCTCGTCATCGACAACATCGGATTGCTCGTGACCTGTGAGCCCTCGCTCGGCGACGGTCCGCTCGGCTTGGTGCGCGACGCCGCTCTCGTGATCGACGGAGACCGGGTTGCCGCCATCGAGCGCACGGGCGCCGCGGCCGACGAGCGGCTCGACGCGGCCGGTCGCTGTGTCATCCCGGGATTCGTGGACAGCCACACCCATCTCGTCTTCGCGGGCGACCGCGCCGACGAGTTCGCCGCGCGCATGGCCGGGCGGCCGTACGCGGCGTCGGGGATCAGGGTCACGACGGCCGCGACGAGGGAGGCGAGCGAGGACGAGCTGCGGACGCTCGCACGCGCCCGGCGCGCCGAGGCCGTGCGAGCCGGAATCACCCACATCGAGATCAAGTCCGGCTACGGACTCGAGCCGGAGACCGAGCGCCGCTCGTGCGCCGTGGCCGCCGAGCTGACCGACGACGTGACCTTCCTCGGCGCACACGCGGTGCCGCCCGAATACGAGGGCCGCGCGGACGAGTACGTCGAGCTCGTCTGCGGCGAGATGCTCGAGGCGTGCCGGCCGTACGCGCGCTGGATCGACGTCTTCTGCGAGGAGGGCGCGTTCGACGCCGACCAGTCGCGCGCGGTGCTGGAAGCGGGCCGCGAAGCGGGCCTCGGGCTGCGCGTGCACGGAAACCAGCTCGGGTTCGGCCCGGGCGTCAAGCTCGCGGTCGAGCTGGGCGCCGCCTCGGTCGACCACTGCACCTACCTCACCGACGACGACGTGGCAGCGCTCGCCGCGAGCGACACCGTGGCGACCTTCCTCCCGGCCACGGACTTCTCGACCCGCCAGCCCTACCCCGACGCACGCCGCGCCATCGACGCCGGCGTGGACGTGGCGATCGCGACCAACTGCAACCCCGGCTCGAGCTACACGAGCTCGATGGCCTTCTGCATAGCCCTGGCCGTACGCGATATGAAGATGACGCCCGAGGAGGCGCTGGTGGCGGCCACCCGAGGCGGCGCCAACGCGCTACAACGAGATGACGTGGGCCGGCTTGCACCCGGCGCGCGCGCCGGCGCGGTGCTCCTGGACTCCCCCTCGTACACGCACCTCGTCTACCGGCCCGGCATGCCGCTGGTGGGCGCGACGGTGCTTGCGGGCCGCGTGGAGTTCAGCGACGCCAGGCCCGGGTAGACCTCGCAAAGGTGAGGGCTACGAAGGGGGCTGTGATGCGCAGGACAGCAGGGCTGATCGCGGCGGCGGTCGCACTTCTGGCGGCGGGACCGGTCGCAACGGCGGGAGCCGACACGCTCGTCACCAACGACACCAACGGGAGCTACACGCGCTACGACGGCTCGACCGACGCGACGATGCTCTCCTGCAGCACCGGACGGCGCACCCAGAACGAGCCGACCGTGGCGGTCGATCCGAGCATCCCCGCGAGCAACCCCGCGATCATGGTCGCCGGCTCCAACGACTACTGCGCCGAGATCGAGAACGGGTCCGGCAACCTCTGGGCCGGTTACTACCGCTCGACGGACGGTGGAGCCACTTGGTCGAACAGCCTGGTGCCGGGCTACCCGGACGACAACTCGGCGGCCGGCACCGCTTCGCCGGCCCACGGCTCGTGCGCCGCGGCCGGCGACCCTACCCAGTCCTTCGACGGGGCCGGTCACCTCTACTACGGCTTCATCTGCTTCAACCGCGCGAAGCCGACCAACGGCTCGATCTACGTCGCTCGCTACGACAACCACGGGGCGAGCTACGTCCGGACGGTGCGCGTGGAGCGCGGCACACCATCGGTCTGGGGGCTCTTCCAGGACAAGATCAACATCGCCGTCGACCAGAGGACCGGGACCCCGAACGCGGGCAACGTCTACGTCGCCTGGGCGCGCTACAGCGGCCAGGGGACCAACACCTTCATCTTCTTCACCCGCTCCACCGACGGCGGGCAGACCTTCTCGAAGCCGGTCCGGCTGACCGGGGGGAAGGCCGAGGAGCAGTTCGCGGACATCGCGATCGGCCCGCAGGGCGCGGTCTACGTGACCTACCGCGAGATCGCACACCAGAAGTCGACCCAGAACCGGATCAGGATCGTGCGCTCGACGGACGGCGGCCAGTCGTTCAGCGCCCCGGTCACGGTCGCCTCGATCGACCCGTTCGACTCGACCGACTACGGCCCCGACACCTGTGGTGACGGCCCGTTCGCATGCGACAACGGGCTGACCTACGCTCGCTTCTCGAGCCTCTCCGCGGTGGCCGTGGACACCGACGGCGTGCACGTGGTCTGGAGCGCCCGGAACGGCGCCGGGCAGGCGAAGATCTTCGCCCGCAACTCGGCGAACGGGCTGTCCTGGTCGGCGCCGGCTGTCCCGCTCGACGGCGTCGCGACGGGACACCAGTTCTTCCCCGACATCGCCACGGGTGGCGGAGTGCTGTCGGTCGTCCTCCAGGACTCGCGTGCCGACCCCGCCTATTCGCCGCAGCTCCCGCCCGGCAACACCGCGGGCGGCACGAACTCGGGCGATGGGGTGAACGCCTTCGTCGCGACCTCGACCACCGGCGGCACCAGCTGGACCGTCTCTCCGTCGCCGGTGAGCACCGCGGGCAGCAACCCCAACTGGGAGGTGCGCGGCTCGATGCGCTCGCCGTTCTTCGGGGACTACAACTACGTGTCGGCGGCCGGCGCCACCGTCGGCGCCGTCTGGACCGACACACGCGACCTGACGCCAGGCCAGGATCCCCGGGAGGCCGCGGACGACGACTCGGACGGCTTCGACGGTGCCCAGAACTGCACCTGGATGCCGAACGACATCGACGCCGCCTCGTACAGCTCACCGACAATCGCCGATCCGTGCCTGTCCCAGGGCGGGCTCGACCAGAACATCTACGTTGCAACGGCTCCGTAGCCGGGTTAGCTAGTCGGCCGTCGCCCGCGGTCGCTGCCGGTAGTCCCACAGCAGCGACCGCTCGCGGCGCGTGAGCAGCCGCCAGGTCTCCGCCTTCGGCTCCCACACGTACACGCTCACGTCCACGGGCTTCTCGATCGTGCGCAGAAGGTCGAGGGTCTCGGCGGCGTCCGCGTCGTCGGCCAGCAGCTCACGCGAGAGTGAGTCGATCACGCGGAAGCGGCGAGGCGGAATCGGCTCGGCGTCCTTCTCCTCAGGCGCGGGCGTAGGGACCGGGCGGGCGCGGCGGCGCTCGGGCGCCGCCGACGGCTGTTTGAGCACCTTCTCGAGCGGCACCATCTGCGCGCCGGTGCCCTTCGTCTCCGTGTCGAGAACCCAGACCTTTGCCACTCCTACGAGACTAGAAGCTGGCGTCGATCACCCAGCGCTCGATGCGAGAAGGCCGGATCCCGCGCTGGTCGCTCACGGGACGGTCGCGCACCGCGCGCTCGCCGGCCTCCAGTGCCGCCTCGGACTCCCACAGCGTCACGGACATGAGCCGGCCGGTTCCCTCCTCATGGAGGTCGTAGCCGGCGATGAACCCGGGCGCCGATTGCAGGAGCTCTCGAAGGGTCTGTGCGCGCCGGTCGTCGTCGTCCTGCAGGACCGGCGCCTCATCGAAGATCGCGACACGCGCGACGCTCATGGGCTTGCGCGAAGCGTACCGCCGCCCGCGCCGGCTACGCCTCGCGGCCGCCTTGAACGTCGTCGAGCGTCTCAGGCCGCAGCAACGCGAGCGCGCCTGTGACCACGAACAGGGCGAGCGACAGCACCCCGACGGCCAGCAGCACGCCCTCCCCGAGGAACGTCAGCGGCGCGCCGACCACGAGCAGCGCCCCGGCAATGGGGATGAGGCGTCCCTGCTCCCTCGACGAGCGTCGCCCATGCCGCTCGTCCACGGAGGGGGCCGTCGTGTCGAATCTCCCTCGCAGGACGAGCCCGTACAGCAGCATCAGCGAGGGCACGAGGATGACGAGTCCAGCCGCGATCGACACCAGCAGCGCCACCAGGGTGGAGTGGGCGGCGGCGCCCTCCTCGACGGTCAGTCCGGGGAGCAGGTCGGGCCTCTGCGCAAGCCCCCAGCCCGCGACGATCGAAGCGACCGCGAGCGCCGCCGATACGCGCGCGGGCTCGTAGCGCCCTCCTCGCACCAAGGCGAGTGTGCAGAGCCCGCCGGCGCCCGAGACGAGCACCGCCGCGAGCCCCGCTCCGCTCGTGAGGTCGTCGAAGAGCTCGCGGGCGTCGGCCCGCAAGACGAACAGCCCGGCCGCCGCCAGCGCTCCGGCTATGACGCCCATGGCCAGCGCGCGAGCGCGGAACGCGGTCGCGAGCTCCGCTTCCTGGTTTCGGGCAGCGTCGCCGGCGAGGTAGACCGCCGCGAGGTAGCCGGAGGTGGCCACCGCCAGCACGCCGATGACGATTGAGGTCGGGTTCAACCAGCTGGTGAGCAGGTCGCCCTCGGCGTTCCCGACCGGCACCTCGCCCGCCGCGATTCCGCCGATCACAGTGCCCAGCGCGAACGGCGTAAGGATCGAGGACGCCCCGAACACGAAGCCGGTGGCGCCCTCGGTGTCACGATCCGGCGCCGCGCCACTCCGGAGCGCATACGCGGTGCCTCGCAGGATGATCCCCACGGCCGCGATGAAGAGCGGAACCGAGAGCGTCGATGCGATCGACCCGAAAGCGGTCGGATACGCCGTCCACGTGACCACGAGGACGAAGATCAGCCAGACGTGGTTGGCCTCCCAGACCGGCGCCATGGCGTGATAGCTGAAGTCGCGGATCGGCCTGCCGCGGGGACCAGGGCCCGCGAGCAGGTACCAGAGACCGGCGCCGAAATCCGCGCCCGCGAACACGATGTACGCGGCCACGCCGACGAGAATCAAGATCGCGGGGACGTCAGTGAGCTCCATGGGACTCCAGGATCGGGGGAGGCTCGTCGGGGACGTCCAAGGGCCTGAGCGACAGCCGCCGAAGGATCCAGGCGACGGCCGCGCCCAGTGCCAGGTAGACGACGACGAGCGTCGCGTAGCCGACCGCTATCCCGCCCGCTCCGGTGACCGCCTCCGACGTGCGCATCACGCCGTAGACGACCCAGGGCTGGCGCCCCACCTCCGTCGTGACCCAGCCGGCGACGAGCGCCACCACAGCGAGCGGGCCCGCGGCCACCACCCCCCACAGGAACCAGCGCGACTCCACGAAGCGCCGGCGCCGGAACCATGTGAAGAGGTGGGCGACGCCCAGCGCCGCGAGCAGCGTTCCGATGCCGACCATCGTCTGGAACGCGATGCGCACCACGTTGACCGGCGGGCGGTTCCGCTCGGGCACCGCCTCGAGCCCCTGGAGTGTCGCATCGGGATCGTGCTTGGCCAGTAGCGACAACCCCTTTGGGATCTCGACCCCGTAGCGGACCTCGCCGTCCTCGTACCAGCCGAGGATGTGCAGCGCCGCACCCTTCGTGGTCGGCCCCAGACCCTCGAGGGCGGCCAGCTTCGTCGGCTGGTCGTCCGTGATGCGGCGCGCGATCCAGTCGCCGATCACGAGCTGAACCGGCGCGGCGAGCGCCGCGATGGTGAGCGGAACGGCAAGCGCCACTCGCTCATAGCGGCCCCGCCGCCCCCTCAGCCATCCCCATGCGTAGACCGCCGCGACCACGAACCCCGTGACGATGAAGCCCGCGAAGTACATGTGGGTTAGCTCCGGCCACAGATGCCCGTTGGCGAAGAGCGCGTGCCAGGGCTCCACGTCGACCGCCCGGCCGCCCTCGAGCCTGAATCCGGACGGGTGGTTCATCCAGGCGTTGACGGATATGACGAACAGCGAGCCCGACAGCCCTGCGACCACGACCGGGAGGCCGCAGAGCAGATGCGTGCGCGACGACATGCGATCCCAGCCGTAGACATAGATCGCGATGAAGATCGCCTCGAGGAAGAACGAGAAGCCCTCCAGGCCGAAGGCCAGCCCGAAGACGTCGCCGAACGTCGCCATGAAGTTCGGCCACAGGAGGCCCATCTCGAACGACAGGATCGTCCCGGTCACGACCCCCACGGCGAACAGCGCGATCATCACCTTCGACCACCGCTTCGCGAGCGTGCGATAGAGCTCGTCGCCTGTCCGCACGTAGAGCGACTCCACCAGCAGGACCATGCTCGGGAACGCGATGCCGAAGCAGACGAGCGGGATGTGAACCGCGAACGAGAGCGCCTGCATCTGCCGCGCCTCGAGCAGGTGCTCCTGCTCGACCGGTGCGAGGGCGGCCCCCAGGAGCTGGAGTGGCAAGTCGTGCGGCATGCGGATATGTTGCTCCAAGCGTGCCGACGGAGCGAGCACGCGTCGGGTTGCCCCGTTAGCAGTCGTGCGAACTGCGTTAGCACGCGTAGCCCTGCCTGTCCGAGACGTCCGAAATCGTGACGGCTTCGCGCCGGTGTCGCTCGCCTTCCGGTGCCCTCCCGTGGTTCCCGCTCGGCGCTGGCAGCTGCCTGCGTTCCGGCTACGCGGGCTCGGTGATCGAGCGCGGCCTTGGCCGCGTGCCCGCTGCCGAGGAGTGCGCGCTGTACGCGCTGTCCGGGACCGATCCAGGGCCCTCTTAGGGGGAGCCCTCACCCCGGCGCTCGCGTTCGCCCGGCGGATCACGGTCGGGGCGCCGGAGGAGACGCGATCTACGCCAGCGCCTTCTCCGTGGCGCGCTTGAACTCCTCCTCCGTGAGTAGTCCGCGATCTCTTAGGCCCTCGAGCGCGGCGATGGATGCGATTTCTTGCTGGCGTTGGTCGCTGACCGCGTGCGCCTTCATCTCGTCGCCGCGTGCGATCACATAGATCAGCACGCCCAACAGCGGCAGCAGAACGATCAGCACAAGCCAGAAGGCTTTCTTCCACCCATTTAGGTGATGATGATGCTGGCTGAGGCCGCGGTCTCGGCGATGACCACCCTGTTGGTTGCTGCGCGGGCCGTGAACTTTCCGCTAACGCCGATGGCAGCGAGAGCCGCACAACCGATGAGGTTCGACGCTTCGCGCTTCGCGGCGGTCTATCGAGCTCCGGGAAGGCAGCGTCGGCCGGCAATCTGGTTTACGCATCTGGCCGACGCCGGGCCGCGGGCGGGCTCGGGGGAGTGTTCGTTCTCCTCGCAGTCCTGGCGCGAGCAGTGACAGCCTCTCGCGTCCGGCGCTTCGCGCGTGAGCTGGTCGGTCTGTATTGGGACTCGGGAGTGGCCAACGACGTCCCAGCGCTCGCCTGGTTCCTGCTCTCGTCGCTAGTGCCGCTGGCACTCGGTGTCACGGCTCTGGCAGCGGTCGCGCTAGGCGACTACGCCGAGGCCCAAGCGCTGTCGGTACGGATCTCCAAGGTGCTGCCCAAGGACGTCCAGGATCAGCTCGTCGCTCTGATCCTGCGGACCAAGGAGCAATCACCGCTGCTGATCGCCGCATCGATCATCGGGATGGTGTGGGTCAGCTCGGGAGCGGTGGGAGTGATCGAGCGCTGTCTGCTACGCCTGCTCGCCCGGCCGAGCACAGGAGTCGTGCGCGGCAAGCTCCACAACCTGGCGGTCGCCGCGGTGGTGACCGTGGTGATCATGCTCATGGTTGCCGTGGCCACGGCCGGCACCGACCTCGTAGGACGCCTGAAGATCAACCCGACGGCGATCCGCCTGGCTGCTCCGCTGACCTCGCTCGCGTTGAGCACCCTGCTGTGCGGCGCCGTCTTCCGCGCGCTTGCCGGCGAGTCCCTGCGGTGGCGCGCGGCGTGGGCAGGCGCAGCAGTCAGCGCCGTGATCCTCAACATCACGCCGACCGCTGCCGGTTACTACCTCCGCGTCGTGGCCGGGAGGACTCCCGTCGAGGTGTTTCTGGTGCTCGCCGGTGTTCTGATCACCTGCTACCTCGCCGCATTCGGGCTGCTGCTCGGCGCCGGCATCGCCGCGCGTGTGCAGCTAGGCCAGCAGCTGCACGGCTGACTCCGCTCCCGTCGACCGAGCCGAGAAAGGGGTTCGCTGCTCCACGGGCTACCGCGGAAACCGCGCTGGCCGCGACGTCGCTGCCGAAGACACTAAAACCAGCGCCCGAGGAAGGAGGACCATCCGGAGCTAGGCAGGGGCCGTACCTGCGCAAGCAACGATGCAGGTCTCCGGTCGTGGTCGGGGCCGCGTCCCTGGTTCTCGCGACAACGCGCATCTCGGCGCTTGGCCTACTGGCTGAGCGGCGACTCGGCGCCGGCGCCTGCGCTCCCGAACTTGCAGCGAAGCGGCCACAAGCCTGACTGACAAACAGCAGCGGGCCACGTCACGACCAGCCGCTTCGCGCGCGCGTGCGGCATCGTGCGAGCGGCTCGGTCAGCCGCTCGTCGGGCCGCCGGTGGGCGTCGTGCTGCCACCGCTGCCGACCCCCTCAAGGATCGAAAGGATCGCGGATCTTGAGCTTGATCGCCGGGGCGCCCTGACGGGCGGCTACGATCGACGTCATGAGAGGGATTCGCGAGCGCCTCGACCGGGGCGTTGTCGTCGGGGCGGAGGGATACCTGTTCGAGCTGGAGCGACGGGGCTACGTGAAGGCCGGCCCCTTCGTGCCGGAGGTCGTCCTCGACTTTCCCGATGCCGTACGAGAGCTCCATCGCGAGCTGCTCCGCGCCGGCGCGGAGGTG
>JBKPBS010000005.1:0-12463 GCA_046726915.1 Actinomycetota bacterium | reverse complement strand
GTCGATGCCGATCCCGATCCCCCCGGTGGGCGGCATGCCGTACTCGAGGGCCTGGACGTAGTCCTCGTCGTAGGGCTGGGTCTCCTCGTCGCCGGCGGCCTGGTCGGCGCGCTGCTGCTCGAAGCGGGCGCGCTGCTCGTCCGGGTCGTTCAGCTCGGTGAAGGCGTTGGCGAACTCCATGCCGCCGGCGAAGCACTCGAAGCGCTCTACGAGGCCCTCCTCGGAGCGGTGGTCCTTCGCGAAGGGTGAGAGCTCCTTCGGATAGTCCATGACGAAGGCGGGGCTCTGGAGGTCGGGCTCCACGTGCTTCGAGAGCAGGTCGTCCACCCGCTTGGCCCACGTCCCTTCGCCGGGGAGCTCCTCCGAGCTGTAGATGTCGATCCCCGTCTTCTCCTTGATCGCCTCTCGCAGCGTGTGCCGCTTCCAGGGGCGCGAGAAGTCGATCGGGCCCTCGTAGCCCACCTCCTCGGCCACGAACGAGATCAGCTCCTCGAGCCTGTCCGCGATGTCGTTGTAGTCGGCGTAGGCCTCGTACCACTCGAGCATCGTGAACTCGGGGTTGTGCTTGTGCGAGATGCCCTCGTTGCGGAAGTCCTTGCCGATCTCGTAGACGCGCTCCAGGCCGCCCACGATCAGGCGCTTCAGGTAGAGCTCGTCCGCGATCCGCAGGTAGAAGTCGCGGTCGAGAGCGTTGTGGTGGGTCACGAACGGGCGCGCCAGAGCGCCGCCGTAGAGGTGTTGGAGGATCGGGGTCTCGACCTCGAGGAACCCGCGCCCGTCGAGCCAGTGCCGGATCGCCCGGACGACCTTGGTGCGGAGGATGAAGAGCTCCCTCGCATCTTGATTCGCCAGCAGATCGGCCTCCCGGTGCCTGTACCTGGTCTCGACATCCTCGAGTCCGTAGTACTCCTTCGGAACGGACCGCAGCGACTTTGCAAGCAGCGTCCAGTCGGTCAGCAGGAGGCTCAGCTGGCCGCGTCGCGTCTTGAAGGCCGTGCCGTCGGCCCCGATGAGGTCACCGATGTCGAGCGAGACGAGGCGTTCGAACGACTCCTCACCGAGCACGTCCTTCTTGGCGTGAAGCTGGAGCTTCCCCTCGCGGTCCACGAGGTCTATGAACGCCGCGCCGCCCTGGTCGCGCCGGGCCACCATGCGGCCGGCGACGCGGTAGGCGCGATCGGTCTCGTCGCCCGGCTCGAGATCGTCGACGACGGAGGAGGTGGGAACGACGCCCTCGAACTCGTGCGGAAAGGGGTCGATCCCCTGAGCGCGCAGGCGCTCGAGCTTGGCCCGCCGGTCGTCCACGCGCCGGGAGGCTACTAGCGGGTCGTAGGCCGAGCAGCGCAAGGACGCAGGGAGCGACGCGTGCAAATCCTGCACGCGAGCGACCGAGGACGCCGCGATGCGACGGCCTACGGCCCGCTAGCGCTCGATCTTGGTGATCTTCAGCTTGCGGGCGGGGCCGCGGGGGACCTGCACGCTGACCGTCTCGCCGCGCTTGTGGCCGATCAGGGCGCGGCCCACGGGGGACTCGTTCGAGAGCTTGCTGTCGGAGGGGTCGGCCTCGGCGGAGCCGACGATCTTGAACTTCGTCGACTTGTCCGTCTTCTGGTCCTTCACGTGCACGGTGACACCGACGCTGACCACATCCGTATCGACCGACTTCGAGTCGATCACGCGGGCGTTGCGGAGCTTCTCCTCGAGGTCGGCGATCTGCTTCTCGAGCATCGCCTGCTCGTTCTTGGCGTCGTCGTACTCGGCGTTCTCGGAGATGTCCCCGAACTCGCGAGCCTCCTTGATCCGCTCGGCCACCTCGCGACGCCTGTCGCCACTCAGGAAGTCGATCTTCTTCTTGAGCTCCTTGAGCCCTTCAGGTGTTAGGACTGTCTCTCGCGCCATAAGAAAAACCCCCGTCTTCCTTGCGGAGGAGGTCGAGGAGTGTAGCAATCCTCTATACGTCCGAAAGAGGCTTCTTGATCAAGCCGCAAGCGGTATCGCGGGCGCCACGAGGCCTCTCCAGACGTCCCGTGCGTGCCCCGTGGTGGGCGCCGTCACGAGCGGCTCGCGCTCACGTCTGGTGAGCCCGAGGCGGTCGGCGTACCAGGGGTAGAACTTGCGCAAATAGCGGCCTGCGCGGTCGACTCCGAGGTGGTCCTCGGCGGCGGAGATCACCCACTCGAGCTCGGCGAGGACCTCGTCCGCCCCGGGCTCGCCCTCGTAGCTGCCGAGCAGGCGGCCGAACATCCAGGGGTTGCCGAGCGCGCCGCGGGCGAGCATGACGGCGGCGGCGCGGCTCTCGTCGAAGGCCGTGAGGACCCGGTCCTCGCTCGACAGGCCGCCGGAGAGCAGCACGGGCACTCGCAGCGACTCCACGAGCTCGCGCGCGAGCGCGTAGTCGGGCGCACCCGCGTGCTGCTGCGAGGCGTGGCGCGGGTGGAAGCCAATGCCGGCCACGCCCGCTTCCTCGACCACGCGATGTGCGAGCTCGACGCCCGCCCGGTCGCCGGGCTCGTGTCCCGGGCGGAGCTTCACGGTCACTGGCAGGCCGCTGCCCTCGCGGGCCGCGGCCGCGATCGCCACGGCGCGGTCGGGGTCGTCGAGCAGCGCGGCGCCGGCGCCCGTCTTGCAGACCTTGCGGACAGGGCAGCCCATGTTGAGATCGATGAGGTCGGCGCCCGCATCGGCCGCGATGGCCGCCGCCTCACGCATGACCGCCGCGTCGTGACCGAAGAGCTGCATCGACACCGGGTGCTCGTCAGGGTGGATGCGAAGGAACTCGCGGTGTGTGCGCGCGTCGCCGTGGACGAGGCCGAAGCTCGACACCATCTCGGAGACCACGAGCCCGGCGCCGTGGCGCTTCGCCTGAAGGCGAACGAACCAGTTGCCGATGCCGGCGAGCGGCGCGAGCACAACGCGGTTGGCGAGCCTGAGGCCGCCGAGCGTCCACGTGTCCGTTAGCGAGCGCACAGGCAGAAGTTAGCGCCGCTATGCCGCGTCGCGCGGATCGGTGCCGTCGGGCAGGATCCGGAGCTCACCCTCCGCGTGCACGAGCTCGACGAGGCGCCGGACGCACAGGGCAGGGCGGGCGATGGCAAAGCTGCCGCCATCCGTGCGCGCACGGCGCGTCGCGCGCATCAGCACCGCGAGGCCGTGCAGGTCCATGAAGTCCACGTGGCGAAGGTCGAGCACCACGCGCTGCTTGCGCGCGAGGAGCCGGTTCACGGTCTCGCCCATCCGCGGCGCCGTGGCGGCGTCCACCTCGCCCTGCACGCGCACGACCGTGACTGGGCCGAGATCGTCGACCGACACGTCGAATGGATGTGGGCGAACCCGAGCTGCCAGAGCGAGTCCTTGCAGGTCCGCCCCAACGCTCCTGGCGGTTCGTTGGGTGCGTCCGCTCCGAGCGTACACCGGCTGTGGCGCGATTGGAACTAGCTGCTGTTCCGCTCCCAGATCAGCTTCAGGCCCTGGAGCGTGAGCCGGTCGTCCACCTCGTCGACCTGCTCGCAGAAGGGCACGATCGCGGCAGCGAAGCCGCCGGTCGCGATGGCGGTCGCCTCCTCGCCGAGCTCCTCGCGGATGCGGCCCAGGATGGCGTCCACCTGGCCGGCGAACCCGTACACGACGCCGGCCTGAATGGCCTCCTGCGTGCCCTTGCCGATCGCGTGGCGCGGCTGCTCGATCTCGACTCGCGGGAGCCGCGCGGCGCGAGCCGACAGCGCCTCGAGCGAGATCTCGATCCCGGGCGAGATCACGCCGCCGAGGTATTCCCCGGCGGCCGAGACGACGTCGTAGTTGATGGCGGTGCCGAAGTCCACGGCGATGCACGCGCCGCCGACCCGCTCGTAGGCCGCGATGGCGTTTACGAGGCGGTCGGCGCCGAGCTCCTGCGGACGGTCGATCCGGATCGGCATGCCGCTCTTGATCTCGGGGCCGACCAGCAGGCCCCGGCCGTCGAAATAGCGCCGGATCACCTGCTCGTACTCGTGCGCGAGCGTGGGCACCACGGCGGAGACCATGGCGGCGTGGACGTCGGCGAGCCTGAGATCGCGCAGGTCGAGCAGCCCGGCCAGCACCGTGGCGATCTCGTCCGCCGTCGCAAACCGCGACGTGGCAAAGCGCCAGTGCTGAACGAGCTCGTCGCCCTCGAACATGCCCACATGGGTCTGGGTGTTGCCAACGTCGATGGCAAGCAGCACGCGGGCAGCCTACGGCTTCAGTGGCGCGCCCATTGCGTGGAAGCCGCCGTCCACGTGCAGGATCTCGCCGGTCACGCCGCGGGCGAGGTCCGACAGGAGGAAGAGGACCGCGTCGGCCACCGGGGCGGGGTCCGACGTGTTCCAGCCGAGCGGTGCCTGTGCGCCCCACAGCCCGGCGAGTGCCTCGAAGCCGGGGATGCCCTGGGCGGCCGGGGTCTCGACCGGGCCGGCCGAGACGAGGTTCACGCGCACGTTCTGCTCACCGAGGTCGCGCGCGAGGTAACGGGAGACCGACTCGAGTGCTGCCTTCGCCACGCCCATCCAGTCGTAGATCGGCCAGGCCACGCTCGCGTCGAAGTCCATTCCCACGAGGCTGCCGCCGTCGTCCATCAGCGGAGCGAGCGCCTCGGCGAGGGCCTTGAAGGAGTAGGCGCTGGTCCGGAATGCCTGCTCGGCGGACTCGGGCGGCGCGGACATGAAGTTGCCGCCGAGCGCGTCTCCGGGCGCGAAAGCGATCGCGTGGAGCGCGCCGTCGACGCCTCCCCAGCGGGAGCGGAGCTCGCCGGAGAGCGTCTCGAAGTCGGCCGGGTTGTTCACGTCGAGCTCGAGCACGTCCGGCGGGTCCGGCAGCCGGGCGGCGGCCCGCTCGGTCATTCGCCGCGTGCGGCCGAAGCCGGTGAGCACGACCTGGGCCCCCTTCTCCTGGGCCCGCTCGGCGACCGTGTAGGCGATGCTCCCCTTGGTCAGAACGCCCGTGATGAGGAGCCGCTTACCCTCGAGCATCAGGCTCGCCACACGAGCTCAACGCTCGCCCGCACCGCGAGCCGGCCGTGCTGGTTCACGATCCGGATACGGGCGTCGACCAGCCCGTGCTCGGGGTCGAGCTCCTGAGTGCGCGCGATTTCACCTTCCACGTGCAAGCTGTCAGCGATCTTCACAGGTTGCTTGAAGACGGCGTCGCCCACCCGGCGCAGCGCGACCACGCGGTCGGGGTCGAGCGGCAGCAGGCCGACGGCGAAGGAGAGCACGAGGAGCCCGTGCGCGATCTGCTCGCCGAAGCGGCTGCGGGCGGCCCACTCGGGATCGATGTGCTGCGGGTGCGCGTCGCCCGTGAGGTCGGCGAACCGGAGGATGTCCGGCTCGCGGACCGTGCGGGCGGCGGTGACGAAGCGATCGCCGACCGAGAGCGCGCCGAACGGGCGGCCGAAGAGGTCCGCGGCGGCCGCGGCCGCGGAGGCGGGCGCGGGCGCGCTGCCCGCTGTGTATGCGGGTGCTGCTCCGCTCACGCCGGGCTGGGCCGGAGGCGCTTTCGGAGTGCGCGCAGGAACTCGCGGGCTGCTGCGCGGTGCCCCTCCTCGGAGGGGTGGAAGCCGTCTGCCCCGAAGGTGGAGCGTTGTGAGGCGGCCGGGTGGTCGAAGCCCTCGAGCAGGACCACGTGGTGCCGGCGAGCGACCGCGCGGCATGCGTCGTTGAAGCGCCTCATTCCCCGCTCCACCCGGCTCTGCGACCGCGGGCGCAGGTCCAGGAACTGGGAGATGTCGGGATAGGTCGCGGTCATGATCATCACCTCGGGCCGCTCCCGCCGCAGCCGCGCGAACATTCGCGACAGCCGCTGGGCGTAAGCCTCGGGGTCCGGGCGCGTAGAGAGCAGGACGTCGTTCGCGCCGCACACGAGCGTGACCACGTCCGGCGACAGCTCGAGCGCCTGCGTGAGCTGCACATTCTCCACCTGCTCGCTCGTCGCGCCGACCGAGGCGAGGTTCACGTAGCGGGCTCCGAGCGAGCGCGCCAGCTCATCCGGCCAGCGCGGCGCCGACGGGTCCAGGCCCGCGGTGAAGCTGTCGCCCATTGCCACGTAGGTGGTCACAGGAGGGAGGCCCTCATAGCGGGATGTTCCCTCCACCGTTGCCGTACTCGCCGGCGCCCGAGAGCCCGGCGAGAGCGCCCGCCAGCCGCCGGCGCGTCTCGCGCGGCGACACCAGCTCGTCGATGAAGCCCTCGCGAGCCGCGACCGCTGCGGACACGTGCTCGGCCTCGTACTCCGCGGCCAGGCGGTCGTGCTCGGCCTCGGGGTCGTCGGCCGCTGCGATCGCGCGGCGGTGCACGACGCCCACGGCCTGCTTCGCTCCCATGATCCCGATCTGGGCGTCGGGCCAGGCGAGCGCGAGGTCGGCGCCGAGGTCCTTCGAGTTCATCGTGATGAAGCCGCCGCCGTAGGCCTTGCGTAGCACCACGGTGACCTTCGGCACCACCGCCTCGGCGAACGCGTGCAGCAGCTTGGCGCCGTGGCGGATCACGCCGAGCCCCTCCTGCTTCGTGCCGGGGAGGAAGCCGGGCGTGTCGACCAGCACCACCAGCGGTAGCCCGTACGAGTTGCAGATGCGAACGAACTTGGCCGCCTTCTGCGAGGCGTCCGCGTCGATCACGCCGCCGAGATACCACGGCTGGTTCGCGATCACGCCGACCGGCCGTCCGTCGATGCGGCAGAACGCCGTGACCATGTTGCGCGCCCAGCGCGCGGACATTTCGAGGAGCTCGCCGTTGTCGACGAGCGAGCGGATCACGTCGCGCACGTCGTAGACCTTGCGCGGCGAGCTCGGCACGTGTGCCGCGGGGTCCATGGCCGGGACGGGTGCCGGCAGGCCGTGCGGCGGACGCTCGCCGGCGTGCTGGGGCAGGTGGGCGAGCAGTTCCCGAACCAGGCCCACAGCCTCGTGATCGTTCGACGCCACGAACTGGCAGACGCCGTTCTTCGAGTGCACCTTCGGACCGCCGAGAGCCTGCGCGTCCACGTCCTCGCCGGTGACCTCGCGCACCACACCCGGCCCGGTGAGGAACATCGCCGAGCCCTCCGTCATGACGACGAAGTCGGTGAGCGCCGGCGAGTACGCACCGCCGCCTGCGGACACGCCTGTGATCACCGAGATCTGCGGGACCTTCCCGGACAGCCGCACGCTCTCGCGGAAGATCCGCCCGTAGCCGCCCAGCGCCGCGATGCCGTCGTCCATGCGGGCGCCGCCCGACGCGACGAATCCGATCACGGGTGCACCGGCCCGTCCGGCGAGCTGCATCACGCGCACGATCGTCTCCGCGTGCGCCTCCCCGAGGGAGCCGCCGGCGAACGACTGATCCTGTGCGTAGCAGTACACCGGCCGGCGCGCGATCGTGCCTGCCGCGCCGACCACGCCGTCGCCCTCGCGCATGCGCTTCGACTCGCGCCGCGGCAGCACCGTCGAGCGGATCACGTGCAGCGATCCCGGATCGCAGAGGAGCTCGAGCCGGTCGAGCGCGGTGACCTCGCCCGGGTCCTTCAGTAGCGGCGAGATGCGCTCGGCAGGCATCCGGTCTGCTAGTGCGCTCATGAAGCCTCCAGGCAGAGAACTGCGTTGTGTCCGCCGAACCCGAACGCGTTCGACAGCCCGATCGCGCGGACGTCGCCGTTCTGCAGCGGCCGTGCCTCGTTCGGCACGTAGTCGAGGTCGAGCCCCTCGTCGGGCTCGCCGTAGTTCAGCGTCGGCGGCGCGATCCGGTCGCGCAGCGCCAGCAGCGTGGCGATCGACTCAACCGCGCCGGCCGCACCGAGCAGGTGCCCGATCGCCGATTTGGTCGAGCTGACGGGCACCTTGGCCGCGAGCTCCTCGCCGAGCGCCGTCTTGATCGCGTTGGTCTCGGAGCGGTCGTTCAACGGCGTCGAGGTGCCGTGCGCGTTCACGTACAGCACGTCCTTCGCCTCGATGCCCGCGTCCTTCAGCGCCAGCTCCATCGCGCGGGCCGCGCCGCGGCCGCTCGGCTCCGGCGCCGTCAGGTGATGCGCGTCGGATGTCGACGCGTAGCCGCGCACGTATCCGAGGATGCGCGCGCCGCGCTCG
Organism: Actinomycetota bacterium; assembly: GCA_046726915.1. Taxonomy (GTDB): domain Bacteria; phylum Actinomycetota; class Thermoleophilia; order Solirubrobacterales; family Thermoleophilaceae; genus JACVRW01. Next base: position 4,395 of record JBKPBS010000005.1, on the reverse strand, counting down.
CGGGCAGCCTCCTCCTCCTCCAGCACGAGGATTCCGGCGCCCTCGCCCATCACGAAGCCGTCGCGGCGTCGGTCGAAGGGTCGCGAGATGCCGGAGTCGCTCAGCGCGTCCATCCGGCCGAAGGCCGCGGTGGCAAGCGGGGTGATCGCCGCCTCGCTGCCGCCGGTCACGACCGCGTCGGCGTCGCCGTAGCGGATCAGCCGCTCGGCCATGCCGATCGCGTGCGCACCGGCCGCGCAGGCCGAGACCGTCCCGAAGGACTGGCCGCGCAGGTTGTGCTTCATCGCGATCACGCCCGACGCGGCGTTCGCCATCAGCAGCGGAATCGAGAGCGGCGAGATGCGCTCGGCGCCCTCGTCGCGCAGGATGATGTGGTTCGCCTCCAGCGTGCCGATGCCGCCGATCCCGGTGCCGATCACCGAGGCCGCGCGGTCCGGGTCGTACGGCGCGCCGTCGTCCCAGCCCGCGTCCTCGAGCGCCTCATGAGCAGCCGCGAGCGCGAGCTGCGTGAAGCGGTCCGAGCGGCGCACCTCCTTGGTGGAGAGGTGGTCCTTGGGCTCGAACTCGGTCGCGCGGCCGAAGCCGTCCTCGATCCCGGACACGCCCGCGCTCCAGCGTTCGTGCAGCGTGCGGGCACCCACGCCCAGCGGCGTGACCGCGCCTACGCCAGTGATGACAACAGACCGGGTCATCCCAGCTTCGACATAACCAGATCGACGGCCTGACGGACGGTCTTCACGTCCTCCATGTCCTCGCCCTTGAGCTGCACGCCGTACTCGTCCTCGACGATCTGGGCGAGCTCTACGAGGTCAAGCGAGTCGATGTCGAGCGACTCGAACGTCGCATCGGGGTTGATCTGGTCCGGCTCGGCGCCGAACTCCTCGAGCGCCGAGAACACCCGGCTCTCGATCTCCTCACGTGTTGCTGTGACTGCCATTGGTTCGTTCTCTCCCTTGTCCTTAGTTAGGCGGTGAGGCCTCCGTCAACGGTGAGGCAGACTCCAGTCACGTACGCGGCGCCCTCGGACGCCAGGAAGCGCACGCACTCGGCCACCTCGTCCGGCGTGCCTGCCCGCTGGGCGGGCACGTGCTCCAGCAAGTTCTCTGCGATGCCCTCGGTCATGTCGGTCTCGATCAGCCCGGGGGCAACGGCGTTCACGGTCACTCCGCGGCGGGCCACCTCCGCGGCGACGGTCCTGGTCATCGCGACGAGGCCCGCCTTCGACGCAGCGTAGTTGGCCTGTCCCGCATTCCCGCGCACGGCGCCCACGATCGAGGCGATGTTGACCACGCGCCCGTAGCGGTTGCGGATCATCGGCCTGAGCGCCCGGCGGGTGAGCCGGAAGGCGGCGGACAGATTGGTGTCGACCACCCTGTCCCAGTCGTCGTCGTCGATCATCGGGGCCAGGCCGTCCGCGCGCACGCCCGCGTTGTTCACGAGCACGAGCACGGGGCCGAACTCCTCCTCGAGCGCGCTGAAGAGCGCGTCGGCGGTGTCGGGGTCGGACACATCGCCGTGGAGCGCCTTGGCGCGGCCGCCGGCCTGGGTGATCTCGTCGACCACGGCGTCGGCCGCCTTCTCGTCGCTGCGGTAGTTCACGCCCACGGGCCAGCCCTCCCGGGCGAGCGCCTTGGCGATTGCCGCGCCGATCCCGCGTGATGCTCCGGTGACCAGTGCGCTGCCATCGGGTCGTCCATTCATGCCGCCCATTCGATCACGCCCGCGCCCCACGTGAAGCCGGCTCCGAATGCCGAGAGCAGCACGTTCATGCCCGGCTCGAGCATTCCGCGCTCGCGGGCGTCGGCGAGCGCGATCGGGAGCGTGGCCGCTGAGGTGTTGCCGTAGCGGTCGATGGAGTTGATGACGCGGTCGGAGTCGAGCCCCAGCCGCTCACCCACCGCCGCCAAGATGCGCGCGTTGGCCTGGTGGTACACGAACAGGCCGATGTCGTCGAGCTCGAGGCCCGCGCGGTGCGTTGCCTCCAGCGTGGCCTCGGACATGCGGTGAACCGCCGCCTTGAAGGTGTCGTGGCCCTGCATGCGGATGACCTGGTCGTCGTGACCGGCGCGGATGCTCGGAGCGCCGGCGCCGTCGCAGCGCAGGACGATGTCGCCGATGCGTCCGTGGCCGTTCTCGGCCACGGTGACGAGCCCGGCGCCCGCGCCGTCCGCGAACAGCGCGGCGGTGCCGCGGTCCGTCTTGTCGATGAAGCGGCTGAGCACGTCGGCGCCGATGACGAGGACGTTGTCGGCGCGGCCGCTTTCCACATGCGCGCTGGCGAGCGCGAGGGCCGACAGGAAGCCGGTGCAGGCGGCGCTCACGTCCATAGCGCCGGCGCGGGTCGCGCCGAGGTCGTGTGCCACGAGCGGAGCGCAGTTCGGAGTGAGCTCGTCGGCGGCGAGCGTCGCCACCAGCACGAGGTCCAGGTCCTCCGCATCGACGCCGGCCTCGTCGAGCGCCTGACGGCCGGCGGCAGTCGCGAGGTCCTGCAGGCGCTCGCCGTCAGACACGTGCCGGCGCTCGTGCACGCCCGTCCGATGGACGATCCACTGCTCGGTCACGCCGGCGCCCTCGGCCACGGTCGCGTTCGTCACGACCCGCTCTGGCACCGCCATTGCGACGGACGCCAGGGCGGCCGCGCGCAGATGGCGGTCCCACGGCATGGGGGTCGCCGTCGCCACCGCTGCGGGGTCGGATGCGGCGGCTTCGCGCACGGCCGCCCTCGCGTCCGGCAAGAAGAGCTCCGGGCTACGCACCGGCGGCCTCCATCGCGAGGGACTTCTTGACGAGGTTCGTCAGAACCTTGCCGGGGCCTGTCTCGACGAAGTCGGTCACGCCGCGGGCGTCGAGCGCGCGCAGCACCTCGAGCCAGCGAACGGGGTGCGTGATCGCCTCGACCAGGCGCTCGCGGACATCGTCGAAGGGCTCGGCCGTGACGCATGAGTAGACCGGCACGCGCGGCTCTCCGATCTCGATGGCCTCGACCGCGGCTCGGAAGGGCTCGACCGCCGGCTCCATCAGCGGTGAGTGGAACGCGCCGGCGACCGGAAGCCGCTTACCGCGGATGCCGCGCTCCTTGAGGAGGGCCTCGGCGGTGTCGAGAGCAGCGACGGCGCCTGACAGGACGAGCTGATCGGGAGCGTTGTCGTTCGCGATCGAGACGCCGGCCTCCGAGGCCACCTCGGCGATCGCGTCGCGGTTGTCCTCACGCGCGCGAACGGCGGTCATGCCGCCGTCGCCGGTCTCCTCGGCGGCCTCCTGCATGAGCCTGCCGCGGGCTGCGACGAGCCGCAGGCCGTCCTCGGCGCCGATCGCGTCCGCCGCCACCAGCGCGGTGATCTCGCCGAGCGAGTGGCCGGCCATGACGTCGCCGTCGACACCGAGCTCGCGCGCGCCCGCAAGCGCGGCGCAGTAGATCGCGGGCTGTGCCCAGCGGGTCCCGTCCGCGGCGCGTTCGAACACCTCGGAGCCGACCTCCTCGAGAGCGAGCTCGAGCAGGTCCGGGCGCCGCCGTCCCACGGTCTCCCGCATGTCAGGCGTCTGGCTTCCCTGCCCAGGGAAGAGCAGCGCGGTCTGTGCTTCGCGAGCCATATATAGAACCTTGTCTGGAGAGACGGGTCCGTTAGCCGGACGGGACACAGTACCCCCCGGTCGGGGGGGTACCGGGGAACGGCCGGGGGGTGAGTTTGCCGCGCCGGCCCTGGGTTTGGAGCATGCGCGGCCCGCGTCAGCGGGACGGCGTTCGTCGCGGCGGCTGCTGCGGGGGCGGCGGGGTGGGAGGCCGGCGAGGAGGCTGCTGCGGCTTTGGCCTCGGATCGGGTCGCGGCGGCGCGGGCCGCGGCGGCGGCTCCGGTGTTCGCGGTGGTTGTTGCTCTGCGCTCATGATTGCGTGCGCGCGGGCATGCTCTCTGCGCGTTCGCGCTGTTCCGCCCGCGGGTGATCGAGATCGTAAAGGCTCGTCACGGTCCAGCCAAAGTCCCTGTCCTCCAGGCTCTCATTCCTGACGTATGAATAAATGGACAGGCTCTTCGCGTCGCCCGGGATCAGGAAGTCGAAGCCGAACTCGTCGTGCTCGCCCGGCTCGATGTGACTGGGAGCGGCTCCACTGCGCGAGTCGATCGGTGGCCAGTCCGCTTCGCGGCTGCCTTCGCGCACAAGCTGTCCAGCCTTCAGCTTGTCCGCGGTCTCGCCCGCAACCGGGAGCACCTGATACACGTCGGTGCGCACCTGGTCGATCGTGATCAGTACGGCGCCGGTGTTGTGGATCTTCAGGGTCACTCGCAGGTACGTGTGATCGCGACCGAGCTCGCGGTGAGTCACAACCTGATCGAGCGTCGCGCGCGGGAACTCCTCGCGCTGCCGGATGAAGCGGCTGTACGCCCACCACCCGCCCAC
>JBKPBS010000004.1:0-27501 GCA_046726915.1 Actinomycetota bacterium | reverse complement strand
GGACCTGCCCCCGGCGGACCCGCCCGCCGCGCCCCGGGCCGACCCGCCCGCGGCTCCCGGCGCCCGCGCGCGGGCGCTCGCCACCCGCTTCCTCCTCGGGCGGGTGACCATTCCGGGCGCGGTGGCGGCCCTCAACGTCCTCGGCCTCGGCCCGTTCCGGGCGACGCTCACCGGCGAGGAGCTGCGCCGCTCCGGCCTGCTCGCCATGGCCCGGGTGGCGGAGGCGCTCGCACCCGGCACCGAGCACGTCATCTTCGGCCACACCCACCGCCCGGGCCCGCTGCCCCGCGACGACAGCGCGGAGTGGACCACCCTCTCGGGCACCCGCCTCTGGAACAGCGGCAGCTGGCTCCACGAGGGCGCCTTCGTCCGGACCGGCAGCGACAGCCCCTACTGGCCCGGCACCGTGCTCACGCTCGTGGACGAGGACCCGCCGCGTATCGAGAACGTCTTGAGCTAGGCCGGCGCCAGTGCCGCCCGGTCGCGCCCGCGAGCTGGGCTCGCGGCTGGCGCGCCGAGCGCGTATGCGGCCGCGTCGAACTCGCGGAGGCGACGGCGGAAGGGCCAGGTGTACGTCGGCCATAGCGCGGAGTTGTGGCCGTTGCGGTCGATGTAGTAGCTCGTGCAGCCGCCGGTGACCCACACCGTGTCCTCCGTCATCCGGTCCAGCTCGGCGTTGTAGGCGGTCTGCGCGTCCTCGCGCACCTCGACGGTTCGCGCGCCGCCGCGCCGCATCGTCCGGAGCGCGTCGAGCACGTAGGCGATCTGCGACTCGATCATGAACACGATCGAGGTGTGGCCGAGGCCCGTGTTCGGGCCGACGAGGAAGAACAGGTTCGGATAGCCGGCGACAGTGGTGCCCTTGTACGCCTGCATGCTGCCCTGCCAGATCTCGGCGAGCGTCCGGCCGTCGCGGCCGCGGACCCGGTCTGCGATCGGGACGTCCGTCACGTGGAAGCCGGTGCCGAAGATGATGGTGTCGACCTCGCGCTCCGTGCCGTCAGCGGCCACGACCGAATGCGGGCGCACCTCGGTGATGCCCTCGGCCACGACCTCGACGTTCGCCTTCGCGAGCGCGGGATACCACTCGTCGGTCGGCAGGATCCGCTTGCAGCCCATCCTGTAGTTCGGCGTGAGCTTCCTGCGCAGCTCCGGGTCCTCGATCTGGTCGTGCAGGTGCCTGAGCGGGATGCGCTCGAGCAGCTTCCGGATGGAGCGGTGGCGGAACTGGAGCACGAACAGCTCGCGCGCCCAGTAGATCCCCGCCCGCATCGCGAGCTGGGCGGGCGGAAAGAGCCGGTAGAGCGCCCGCTCCCAGCGCTTCATGGGCCGGTTGCGGTGCGGGATGACCCAGGGGGCGGTGCGCTGGAAGACGTGCAGCCTGCCCACGGTCGGCTGGATCTCCGGGACGAACTGGATCGCCGACGCGCCCGTGCCCACCACGGCGACGCGCTCGCCGCTGAGGTCGTGGTCGTGGTCCCACTCAGCCGAGTGGAAGGCGGTGCCCTCGAAGCTGCCGATGCCCGGGACCTCCGGCAGCGAGGGGTCGGACAGCGGCCCCTGTGCGGCGATGAGGATGTCAGCGGTCAACGCGCCCTGCGAGGTCTCGATCTGCCAGAGCTGCTGGTCGTCGTCCCAGCTCGCGCTCTCGAGCTCGGTGTCGAAGCGGATGTGCGGCATCACGCCGTACCGCTCGGCGCAGTCCTTCAGGTACTCGAGGATCTCGGACTGCGGCGAGAACGTGCTCGACCAGTTCGGGTTGGGGGCGAACGAGAACGAATAGAGGTGCGACGGTACGTCGCAGCGGCAGCCCGGGTAGGTGTTGTCGCGCCACGTGCCGCCGATGTCCCCCGCGCGCTCGAGGAGCACGAAGTCCTCCTCGCCCGCCTGCCTCAGCCTGATCGCCATGCCGAGGCCGGAGAAGCCGGTGCCGACAATGGCGATCCGATGGTGCTGCGTCACGTGAACCTCCGTAGTCCTGGCAGGAGCAGCTCGACGGTCCAGTCCGCCAGCTGCTCGACATCGATTTCGGGGTGCTCCCACATCCAGTGGGCCACGCCCTCGTACGCCGAGTTGACGGCGTTCGCCGCCACCTCGAGCTCGCGCGGGTCCACGCCCTCGGGCGCCAGCTCCCTCATCAACTCGAGGATCAGGGCGGCCTGGCGGCGGCGAACGTTCACAGCCGCGTCCGAGAACCGCCCCTCGTAGAGAAGCTCGTAGGCGACCCGGTTCTCCGAGGCGAAGCGAAGGAACGCGAGCCCGCCGGCCCGCAGCCGCCCCTCGGGATCCTCCTCGGCGCGCGCGGCGTCGGCAATCTCGTCCGCGAGCCTGAGCGCGAGCCCCTCGAGACAGGCCCTGAAGAGGCCCTCCTTTGAGCCAAAGAGCTCATAGATGACCGGCTTCGTAACACCAGCCCGGCGCGCCAGCTCATCCATCGACGCCTTCGCAAACCCGCGCTCGGCAAACAGCTGCTCGCCCAGCTCGACGAGCTGGCGCTCGCGCAGCGCGCGCGGCACGCGACCGTGCCGAAAGTCCTCTATGCGAGCGACGGCTTCCATGGTTACTCTCGGTAGGTTACCAGGAGTAGGTTGGAGTTAAACCCGGGCTATGCCTCGCCGGGGCGGGCGAACGACGGGCATTGAGGAGGCGGTCCCGGCGTCGACAATCCTGCCCAGGGCGTCTATACGCAGCCTTAGTCAGGACGGTTGGGCGGCGCCCGACCCGACCCCTCAATGCCGCCGTTCTACGCGGCCGGCGCTGCCTCGGACTCGGCGGCCTCGGTGGCGGCTGCGGGCTCGGCGGGCTTGGCGCCGTCCGCGCCGGCGGCCGCGTCCTTCTCCGCCCGCTCCTCCTCGGACTCGCCGGCCGGCGGCTCCTTCGCCCAGTCCTCGTCGAACTCGACGCGCCACTTGCCCTCGTCGGTCTGCTCCAGCCGCAGCTTTGCGCGGAAGGTCCTGCCCGCCCGAGAACGGAAGCCGGTGACGGCCTTCTCAGTGCGCCCTACGCCGGGATCCTCTCCGGCCTCGCGCGAAGAACGCAGCGACTCGATCAGCTCCTTCGCCACCGAGACCGGCAGGCTCTTCCCAGCCTTCCTCTTCCAGATCACGAACCCGCAGCCGGGGTCGTCGCGCGACCAGCACGAGTAGCCCTTGCGGTTCTCCGTGATCTCGCGGCCGCAGATCGGACACGGGCCCAGCTTGGCCCGCTCGATCTGGACGCCCTTCAGCTTGTCGAGCTCCTCGACCGTCTCGGTCGTGAACTTCTTGATGTCCTCCATGAAAGCCGGCCGCGTGTCGTCGCCGTGCTCGATCAGGCGAAGGCGGCGCTCCCAGCTGCCGGTGAGCTCCGGCGAGGTGAGCTTGTGCTCGCCGAGCAGCCGGATCACCTGGATGCCCTTCTCGGTGGCCACCAGCGAGCGCCCGTCGCGCTCGATGTAGCCCACGTCCACGAGCCGCTCGATGATCGACGCCCGCGTGGCCGGCGTGCCGATGCCCGAGTCCTTCATCGCCTCGCGCAGCTCGGCGTCCTCGACCTCCTTGCCCGCGGTCTCCATCGCCCCGAGGAGCGAGGCATCGCTGAACCGCCGCGGCGGCTGCGTCTCCTTGCGCATCCACTCGACCTCGAGCGTCTGCACGCCCTCGCCCTGCTCCAGCCGCGGAAGCAGCTGATCCCCACCGGAGTCATCCTCAGGGCGGTCGTTCTCCGAAAGCTCGCCATAAACGCTCCGCCAACCAGCCTCGATCAGCCGGCGGCCCGAAGTCCGGAACACCTGCTCCTTGACCGTCGTCTCCACCCGCGTCCGCGCGAAGACGGCTTCCGGATGGAAGATCGCCAGGAACCGCTTCGTCACAAGGTCGTAGACCTTCAGCTCGTCCTGCCCCATCTTCGACAGGTCGTGCTCCGAGTTCGTGGGGATGATCGCGTGGTGGTCCTGGACCTTGGCGTCATTGACGACGCGACCCAGCGGAAGCGATGAAAGGGAAACCACATACTTCGCCGCCGCCGTGTACTGGGCGTTGCGGCCCACGAGCTCGACGGTGGGCTTGATCTCGGCCACCATGTCGCCGGTCAGGAAGCGCGAGTTCGTCCGCGGATAGGTGAGCGCCTTGTGGTCCTCGTACAGCCGTTGCGCCGCCGCGAGCGTCCGGCGTGCCGAGAAGCCGTACAGGCTGTTGGCGTGGCGCTGCAGACTCGTGAGGTCGTAGAGCAGCTGCGGCTGCTCGCGCTGCTCCGACTTCTCGAGCTTCGTGATCTCGCCGGCGTGACCCCTTACCGCGTCGACGATCGCCTGCGCCTCGTTCTCGTTCGGCAGCCGCTTGCCGCCGAGATAGCGGCCCGTGTAGCGCCGCTCGCCCGTCGCCTCGAAGTTCGCCTCGACGAGCCAGTACGGCTCCGGCACGAAGTTGCGGATCTCCTCCTCGCGGCGGGCCACCAGCGCAAGCGTCGGGGTCTGCACGCGCCCGAGTGACACCGCGCCGTCGAACGCCGCCCGCAGCCGGATCGAGGCCGCCCGCGTGGCGTTCATCCCCACGAGCCAGTCGGCCTCCGAGCGCGAGCGCGCGGCCTCCTCGAGCGAGGCGAGCTCCTCGGCCGGGCGCAGGTGCTCGAACGCCTCGCGGATCGCGGTCTTCGTCATCGAGGACAGCCAGAGCCGCTGCACCCGCTTCCGCACCGGAGCCAGGTCGTACACGTACGCGAAGATCAGCTCGCCCTCGCGGCCGGCGTCGCAGGCGTTGACGATGCCGTCGACCTGGTCGTCGGCCATCAGCCTGTGGATCGCCCTGAGCTGCTTGCCCGCGCGCTCGTCGTTGGGGATCAGCTTGAAGTGCTCCGGCAGGATCGGCAGGTCCGCGAAGCGCCACTTCTTGAGCTTCGGGTCGTATTCGTCCGGAGGCGCCAGGCCGACGAGATGGCCCACCGCCCAGGTGACTATGTAGCCCCCGCCGTCGGTGGATCCATCCTGCGTCTCGAGGTGCGTCTTGTCCTTCGACTGCTTGAAGGATCCGGGCAGCGTGGACGCGAGGTCGCGCGCGACCGAGGGCTTCTCAGCGACTACTAGGGTCTTCGACATCAGGGATCAGGGTACGCATATCGCCTCGCATACATCCACCGGATGGTGGCTGGAGGAGGCCGGTGGCGCCGCTCCCCGCCCAGCGCTGGAGGGCTCTCTCGACGCCGACGTCGCTGTCATCGGAGGCGGCTACACGGGGATGTGGACGGCCTGGCACCTGCTCGATTCGGAGCCGGGCCTCCGGGTCCTCCTGCTGGAGGGCGGCGTGTGCGGACACGGCCCGAGCGGGCGCAACGGCGGCTTCTGCGAGTCGCTCTGGGCGAGCGCGCCGGCGCTGCGCGAGCGCTTCGGCGACGCTCCCGCGCGCGCCCTCCTCGACGCCTCGAGCGAGACCGTCTCCGAGATCGGCGCGTGGTGCCGGGACAACGACGTGGACGCCTGGTTCGACCAGTCCGGCTACCTCTGCGTGTCGACCGGCGCGGCGTTCGACGACGCGGGACTCGCGGCCGTGGAGGCGGCCGCGGCACTGGGCGCTCCCGACGCGGTCCAGGACCTCTCCGCCGCGGAGGTCCGCGAGCGGGTCGAGTCGCCGGTCTTTGGCCGCGGCGTGCTGGTCCCGGACTTCGCGACCGTGCAGCCGGCGCGGCTCGCGCTCGGCCTCCGCCGCCGTCTGATCGAACGCGGTGCCGAGGTGTTCGAGCGCTCGCGCGTGCGTCGGCTTTGCGTTGGGCCGGGCGGCCGCTCGGTCGTCGCCGAGACGGCTCGCGGCCAGGTCCGCGCCGGTAGGGCGGTCCTGGCGGTTGGCCCGGCGGCACGCTCGCTGCGGCCGCTCCGCTCGCGGCTGTCGGTGACCTCCTCCCACATCGTGCTGACCGAGCCCGTTCCGGACGTGCTCGAGGAGATCGGCTGGACGGGCGGCGAGTGCATCACGGACGGCCGCACGCTCCTGCATTACTTCCGGACGACGCGCGACGGCCGGATCGCCTTCGGCTGGGGCGGCGGGCGCCTGGCCTACGGCGGCCGCGTGAACGGACGCATCGAGGTAGACCCGGGGGTGGCGGCCGAGGTACGGGAGCACCTGGTGCGGATCTTCCCCGCGCTCGAGGGCCGCGCGATCACTCACGCCTGGGGTGGGCCGATTGACGTGTCACCGAGCCACATCGCCCAGATCGGCACGCTTCCGAGCTCGCCCGTGCACTTCGCGTTCGGGTTCACCGGCAACGGCGTCGGCCCCAGCCACCTTGCGGGCTGCGCCCTGGCCTCGCTGGCGCTCGACCGCCGTGACCGCTACACGGCGCTGCCGATCGTCGGCTCCGACCCGGGCGCCTGGGTGCCGCCGGAGCCGCTCGCGTGGCTCGGCGGCAGCCTCGTGCGCCAGGCCTTCCTCCGCCGTGAGGAGGCGTTCGAGGGCGGCGAGCGGGCGGGCCTCGTGACGCGTGTGGTGTGCGAGCTGCCGAAGGCGCTCGGGATACACGTGGCGCGCTAAGGCGCGTCACGAAGCCGCGGGGACTTAGTACGGGTTGTAGCCGTAGACGTCGCCGCGATCCGGCCCGCGACAGCCCTTCCGGCGCTCGCCCAGGCGGAACGGAAGCCGGACGATCACCTGCGCCTCGTTGTTGTCCTCGTCGGACTCGTAGACGCGGTTGTTGGGATCGGCGATGTGCACGTAGGCGAAGCAGCCGCGCAGTCCCGTCACGTCGATCCATTGCTCCGGATAGGTGGGCGGGTAGACGTCCGCCCAGCCGACCGACGTGCCGAGCGTCACGTGCTCCGCCAGGGAGCTGTTGCTGCATGCGGGGTAATGCGCCCTTCGCGGCGAGCGGCGCAGCGCGGGGCGCGTGTGCACCAGATCGCGCAGGCAGTAGGCGACCTTCGGCCCGGTGCGGACCAGCCGCGTGCGCCTACCGCGCTCATCCACGCGCCAGAGCTCGAAGCGGGCCGCGTTGTAGAACTTCCACCAGAAGCGGTTGAGGTGGGCGAGCTTGAACTGAAGCCGCCCGTCGGTAGCCACGCCGATGCGGCCGCCGTCGCGCGTGTATATGCGCTGGCGTGCCCTCATGAAGCGCGGGCCGATGCGCGTGCCGAACAGCTCGGCGGGCCCGGCGCCGGCGCTGTCGATCACGTTGCCCGCCCGCAGCACCGTGCGGCCGCGCTTCGTGTAGGGATCCGTGTAGAGCCCCCACGGGCGCCGCATGACGAGGTCGGGACAGCGAAGCAGCCCGGCATCCGGCCCTATGCAGGGGTTCTCGGCCTGCCGCGGCTGATCGGCCGGCGGTTCTTCGACCTGCGAGGGCTGCACGGCCAGCGCGGTTCCCGCGAGGCTGATCGCGCAACACAGCGCAATGAGAAGGGCGGCACGCACCGGCAGAGTTGTAGCGGCTACGGTGACCGGCATGCGCGTCCTCGCCATCGACGGCGGCGGAATCCGCGGCCTGATACCTGCCCTGGTCCTCGCCGAGCTCGAGCGGCGCGCCGGCCGCCGGACGTTCGAGCTGTTCGACCTGATCGCGGGCACTTCCACCGGCGGGATCCTGGCCTGCGCGCTCTGCGCGCCCGACCCGCTGCCCGCGACGGAGCTCGTGAAGCTGTACGAGGAGGAGGGGCCCGAGATCTTCAGCCGCTCCCTGTTCCAGCGGATCCGGAGCGCCGACGGCCTGCTCGACGAGAAGTACGACGACGCGGCGCTCGACCGCGCTCTCGAGCGCTTCCTCGGCCACAAGCGCCTATCCGAGACGCGGCCCGACCTGATCGTGCCCTCGTACGACACCGCGCTTCCCGGCCCGTACTTCTTCAAGAGCACGAAGGCGAAGGAGACGCCCGAGACCGACGACTTCCCGCTGTCGATCGTGGCCCGTGCCACCTCGGCGGCGCCCACGTACTTCGAGCCGGTCGGGACGGGCGAGCGCGCGCTCGTGGACGGCGGCGTGTTCGCCACGAACCCGGCGATGTGCGCCTTCGCCGAGGTGCTGAACCTCGACAGCGTCTCGCCCCGCGACGTCGTCCTGCTGTCGCTCGGCACAGGCGAGCACACCCACAGGCGCAGCTTCGACGAGATCAAGGACTGGGGCCTCGCGATGTGGGCGCGGCCGATCCTCGACGTGGTCTTCGACGGCGTCTCCGACGCCGTGAACTACCAGCTGGAGCGGGTGCTCACCGGCGAGCGCTACTGGCGCCTCCAGGTCGAGCTCACCATTGCGAGCGACGACCTCGACGACGCCTCGGAGGACAACCTCGCCAAGCTGCGGCAGCAGGCCGAGGAGCTGGTCCGCGCCCGCACCGCCGACATCGACGCGGTGCTCGCGAAGCTGTAGTTGCGCTGATGCCTTAGACGCAGGGCCCCGTGTCGACCGCCCCGCGCAGGCGGCCGAGCGCCCTCCGCACGACCGAGTCCGGAACGCCGTAGCCGGTGCGCTGCCGTCCGGTGGACGCGGCGAAGATCGTCGTGACGACACGCCCCGAGCCGTCGACGACCGGGCCGCCGGAGTTGCCGTGGCGCACGAGCCCGCGAATCAAGGTGATCGTCCGCTGCAGCGGGCCGCGCCCGTACGAGTCCTGCGTGACGACCGTCGCCGTCTGGCCGAGCCGCGCCGGCCGCACGTCGTAGCCGCCGTTCTCCGGGAAGCCGATCACGGCCGCGGACGCGCCCGGCCGTGCGTCGACGTGCATCGACAGCGCCGGCGTGCCCCCGAGGCCCGGAACGCGCAGGATCGCGAGGTCGTTGCGCGGGTCGTACCAGACGGGCTCCGTATCCAATGAGGGCCCCTCGCCGCCGGGCTGCACGGTCGTGTCGTCCTGGCCCGCGACCACGTGGGCGTTCGTCACAACCAGCCCGTCGCCGGCAACCCAGCCGCTCCCCTGAACGCCCAGGCCGCACGCGGTCCCCAGCACTCGGACGACGCTCCGGCCCGCCGTCCGCACCTCCGGGTCGCGAGCGATCTTGGCGTTCGGCGGCGCCACGTTCGCCCCCGGGCCGCGGATCGACGGGAACGGATCGAAGCGCGCCAGCGCCTTGAGGATCGCCCCCGACGGCGGCAGCACCGTGTTCAGTTGCCTGAGGATCGCGGAGCGCTGGATCGGCTCGCGCAGCTCGCGCGCGCCGGGCGTCTGGAGAGCGACCGCGCCGCCGATCCACACGAGGAACAGCCCTAGGCACGCGACGAGCACGCTGCCCCCCACCCCGTCCACCACACCCAGCTGCTCGGGGAGCCGGTGGCGCAGGTGGAAGCCGAGCACCTCGAGCCCCGAGGCGAACAGGGAGCCGAGCATCAGCGCGCCGATCAGCGCGAACAGCGGCGCATACGGGGAGTGGGAGCCGTCCTCGAGCAGCAGCGGCCCGAGCCTGGACCCTATGAACGCGCCCGCGGCGAAGCCTGTTAGCGCCAGCCCACCCGCGATCAGGCCCTGGCCGAAGCCCCATGCCGCCATGAGGACGGTGAAGGCGATGATGATCCAGTCGAGGCCGGTCAAGGCGCGAGGCAGGCTATTGCTCGTGGCTACCATCGAGCGCGGTCCCCGTCCGTGAAGCGCATCCCCCCAGCGCGCCGACGGCGCATCACACACCGCGCTCTGCCCACTCTGGGCGGACTCGCCGCCGTGTCGCTCGTGGCCGGAGCCTTCGTCGGAGCGAACGCCCATACCGGAGCGGAGCGAGCCGCCTCGGAATTCGCCCGGGCCTGGGAGCGCGGCGACCTGCGCGCGATGCACGAGCTGCTGAGCGCGCAGGCGCGACGGCGCTATCCGCTGCCGAGCTTCCGGCGCGCCTACGAGCGCGCTGCCGCGACGGCCACGCTCAGGTCGCTCGAGGCGGGCGATGCCGAGGGCTTCCACGACGGCGTGGTGACCGTCCCGGTGGTGGTCGACACGCGCGTGTTCGGCAGCCTGCGCGGCGATCTCCGGGTCCCTGTCTCGGGCGAGCGAGTGGAGTGGGAGCCGCATCTGGTGTTCCCGGAGCTCCGCCCGGGCGAGCGGCTTCGGCGCTCCAGCCTGCCGCCGAGGCGCGCCACGCTCCACTCGCGCGACGGCAAGGTTCTTGCCGAGGGCCCGGCGACGTCCAGGACCTCTCCACTCGTGGGGATCGCGGACTCGATCGCGGGCCACATGGAGCCCGAGGAGACGGCGGCGGAGCGAAGGGCGCTCTACGCGCGCGGCTTCCCGCCCGACTGGCCGGTCGGGCAGACAGGCTTGGAGGAGGTCTTCGAGCGGCGCCTCCGCGGGCGGCCGGGCGGCGAGCTCGTGGCCGGCAGCCGCGTACTGGCGCGCGCGCGTCCGCGCGCCGCCCGCGCGATCGAGACCACCATCGACACGCGCCTTCAGGAGGCCGCGGTGATCGGCCTGGCCGGGCGGCTCGGCGGGGTGGCGGCGCTCGACCCCCGGAACGGAGAGGTGCGGGCGCTCGCAGGCATCGCCTTCTCGGCGCCGCAGCCGCCGGGCTCAACCTTCAAGATCGTGACCACGACCGCCGCGCTCGAGCTCGGCATCGTGAAGCCGTCCACCGAGTTCCCGGTGGAGACCCAGGCGATCATCGACGGGGTCGAGCTCGAGAACGCGAACGGCGAGGCCTGCGGGGGCACGTTCCGGAACTCGTTCGCCCACTCCTGCAACTCGGTGTTCGCCCCTCTCGGGCTGAAGATCGAAGCCGCCCCGCTCGTGGACGCCGCCGAGCGCTACGGCTGGAACGCCCGCGCGACGATCCCCGGCGAGGTCCCGAGCACGCTGCCGCCGGCCGCGGAGATCGACACGCCGCTCGAGGTCGCCTCTACCGCGATCGGGCAGTTCGAGACGCTCGCCACACCGCTCCAGATGGCCTCGGTCGCGCAGACGATCGCGATGCGCGGCGTGCGCTCCCCGCCCACGCTCTCCGCCGACAGGCGCCCGCGGCGTGTGCGCGTGACCTCCCGCCGCATCGCGCGGACGATCGAGTCGCTGATGATCGACGTGGTGGCCTACGGGACGGGCACAGCGGCGGCGCTGCCGGGCGTGCGCGTGGCCGGGAAGACCGGCACGGCGGAGCTGGAGGACACGCGCGATCCCGAGACCGGCGAGACGCTGCCGCCGGACCCGACCAACACGGACGCCTGGTTCACGGCCTACGCCCCGGCGGGGCGGCCACGGATCGTCGTGGCGGTCATGCTCGTCCGCGCGGGTGCGGGCGGCGCCACGGCGGCGCCCGCCGCGCGCGTCGTGCTCGACGCCGCGCTCTAGGGTCAGACCCCTTCAGGGGTCTGACCCCGTCGTTCTGTCCTAGGGTCAGACCCCTTCAGGGGTCTGACCCCGTCGTTCCGTCGTTCCGTCGTTCAGATATCCAGCTTGAACGTCAAATGGTCCTCGCCCGTGCCCTCGACCTCGAGCTCGAGCGGGCGGTACTCGGTGTTGGCGAGCGGGAGCCGGAACAGCAGCATCGACCCGGCCGTGGGCCCGAGCTGCGCGACGCTCCCGGCCTCCGGGATGCACTCATCCGGGAGCAACTCCTTGGCGTGGTAGGCGAACTGGTTCTCCTCCGGGAGCTCCTCCGGCTCGAACTCGTTGCCCTGGTTGTCGACGATCTTGAACCTGTCGACGGTCTCGTGCGAGTCGTCGGAGCGATTGCACGCCTGCAGGAAGACGCCGTAGAGCGTCTCCCCCTTCCCCGGCTCCGTGCCCGCCTCCACGTAGGCGTTGTCCGGCGGGATCCTCGTGTTGAGCTGGCGGGTGATGAAGACGTTGTATTCGATGCCCTCGAGCTCCAGCGCGAGCCCCTCGCGAGCCGGCTCCTCGACACCCTGTTCCACATCCGCCTCGCCGCACGCCGCCATGCCAGCGGCCAGGACGGCGAGGCACAGCAGCACGAGCAGGCGGCGAGGCATGCGGGCGGGCATATTAGCTCCGGGCCTCAGAGCCTCGACCGGCGGGCCGGGTCCATTCCGGCATAGGCGCCGAAGCGCGCCGCCTTGTCCGGCTCGTAGCCCGCGATCGTGGCCCGCTTCAGCTCCACGCGCTCCGGCTCCTCGAAGATCATCCGCAGCCGGTCGAGCGACTTCCTCGTCTGCCGCCGGATCCACGCGGCGGCGCCGATCTCCTTGAAGCGGTCGACGATCGTGGCCGGCTCGCTGAAAGTGGTGAGCTCCACGCGCGTGACATGCGCCGACTCGCGCGTGAAGTCGTAGACGGCCACGGAGCGGTTGCGTCCTCGGCGGCCCACGCGGATCTCCTCGATGATCTGCCGCGGCCGGTCGGCCTTCGTGATCGTCAGCTCGGCGTACTCGTTCGCGAGCGGAGCGCCGAGCTTGAAGCGGGCCGCCGCGCCCACGCCGACCGGCTGGACGCGCGCCAGGCGGTAGTCGCCCATGAAGTGATCGGTGTACGCGGGCCGCGCCGCAAGGTCGCAGACGAAGTCGAACACGTCCTCGCGGGGCGCCGAGATGATGGCCGAGACGGTGACCTCGCGCATGCGCGGGGATCGTACCGGCAGCCGAGAGCCGCTACGCGGCGCGGCGCACGACGGCGAGCCGCCGTTCGCTCGCGTGCACGCGCTCGCTGCGCACAACCAGGCGCTGGTCCTCGGGCACCAGGGCGACGCAGAGCTCGCAGAGCGTGCGGCCGCTGTCGAGCTCGTGCACCCGCTCGCCGGCGAGCGGCGTGCGACGGCACTCGCCGCAGGAGGCGGCGCTCGGCGGCAGCGTTCCGATGCTGCTGCGCACGAGCATCGAGGCAAGTTCGGGCATGGAAATTCCTTCGCCGAATGTGGGAAAAGCCCTTCAAGCTGACAAAAGCCCGCTATTACCGCATTTTTCACTTGGATAGTTCGTATCCATCGATACCATCCAGTACCCCCACCCCCTGAGGAGAGACATCCGATGGAAGCCTTCAACGCCGGCACGCTCGCTGGTGCCGGGTCCTTCCGGTGTGATTCCTGCGGATTTGCCGTTGCCCTACACGAACGCGATCCGGTCCCGTCCTGCCCCGAGTGCGGCGGCGAGAGCTTCCGGCGCGCGTCCCTGTTCGGCGAGTCGGTACGCAGGACGATGCGGCACGAAGTGGAGGGAGCCCCGGACTGGCTCGCGGAGGCGCGCGACGCGCTCGTCCGCGGGGGCGACTACCTCGCCTTCGAGGACGACGACCGAGTGCGCGTCTTCCCGCTGCAGGACGGGTGGACACGGATCGGGCGCAGCCTGTCCGCACACGTGCGCTTCGACGACCCGACGGTGTCGCGCCGCCACGCGCTGCTCTATCGGGACGACGCCGGCGCGCGCATCCTCGATGACCGCAGCCTGAACGGCGTGTTCCTCAACGGGGAGCGGGTCGAGCTCGCGGAGCTCGAGGACGGCGACGAGCTCTCGATCGGCCGCTTCACCCTCTTCTTCGTGAGCCTCGTGCGGGCGACCGCTACGACCTGAGCCCGGCCAGCCCCTCCTCGCGGGAGATCACGGGCCGGTAGCCCAGCTCGCGCTCCGCGCGCGAGATGTCGATCGTGCACTCCTGGGCGGAGACCCAGACGCCGAAGCGCGTGATCGGTGGATTCCCGCGCCGCCGAAGCCCGCGCCAGATCGCCTCCGCGGCGCGCGCCGCCGCGCCCGCCACGCCCGGCGGAACCGACTTGTCCGGAATCTCCACCCCCTGCGTGCCGAGCATCTCCGTCAGGAACTCGCGGAAGACCACCGGCTCGCCGTCGGTCACGAAGTAGACGCCTCCCGCCGGCGCCTTGGTCGCCGCGAGCCACAGCCCCTCGACGGTGTTGTCGACGTGCGTCGTGGCCGTGAGGTGGCGGCCGCCGCCGACCCAGCGGAAGCGCCCCGAGCGCACCATCTCCGTGAGCGCCGGCAGCAGCGTGGTGTCGCCACGGCCCCAGACGAAGCGCGGACGCACCACCACCGTCTCGAGCCCGTCGTCGTTCGCGGCGCGCACGAGCTGCTCGGCCTTCGCCTTGGAGGACGAGTAGAGCGCGGGTGAGTCGGGCCGCAGCGGCGCGCTCTCGTCGACGTTCACGAGCGGCTGTCCGGCCATCAGCGCCGCCTCGGTGCCCACGTGCACGAGCCGCCGCACGCCGGCCTCGCGGCAGGCGTCGATCACGTTCTGCGTGCCTTGCACGTTGAGCCGCTCGAAGTCGGCCGGGTCGCCCCAGTCCTCGACCTTGGCCGCGGCGTGGAAGGCCACCTCGCAGCCCTCCGCGCCGGCGCGCAGCGAGTCGCGGTCGTCGAGGTCGCCGCTCGCGGGCTCGGCCCCGAGCTCGCGCACACGGTCCGCGGCCCGCTCCGAGCGGGCCAGCGCGTGCACGTCCCAGCCCTCGCTGCGGAGGCGCTCGATGAGCGCGCCTCCGATGAAGCCGGATCCGCCGGTTACGAAGGCCGTCGGCATGGTGCCGACGCTACCGCGTCAGCGCTCGTCGCGAGGGCCGGTCCAGAACGCGTCGCCCACGGTCACGGTGCGGGCGATCTCGGCCTGGTGCCGGAGCGAGTGCGGGTCGCCGTCCTCGTAGGCGAACATGGCCTCGGCGCGGATCTTGCGGGCCTCTCCGGAGCCGCCGAGGTATTGGTCCACCACGCGCGCGCAGCGGCGCCCCTCGGCTATGGCGGTGACCACGAGCGACTGGCCCGTGCGCGCGTCGCCGCACGCGAACACGCCGTCCACCTTGGTGCCGTAGACGGGTGCCTTCACGTTGCCGCGCCGGTCGAGCTCCAGCTGGAGCTGCTCCACGGCGCCCTCGTGCTCCGGGTGGTCGAAGCCGATCGCTATCAGCACGAGGTCGGCGCGCTCCTCGAAGTCGCTGCCCGGGACCGCGTGGAGGTCGCGCGAGGAGGTGCCCTCCACACGCCGCCCCACCACTCCGGTCACGTGCCGGTCCACTCCGCGCAGGGCGGTCACCTGCGTGCCGAAGCGGCGGTCGCCGCCCTCGTCGAGCGCGTAGGTCGTTGGCGTGCGCTTGGGCGGGAGCGGCCAGGGCGTAGCGGGCGGGCGGCCGCTGGGCGGAAGCGGCGGGTAGACGTCCAGCAGCAGGACGTCCTCCGCGCCCTCGCGCAGGGCGTTCGAGATGCAGTCCATGCCGGTGTCGCCGCCGCCGACGACCACCACGCGCTTGCCCTCGGCGCTGATCACCTGTCCTGGCGAGGTCTGGCGGAACGTGCGTCCCTCCATCGCGGCCACGGCGCGGTTGCGCTGGTACAGGTAGTCCATCGCGTAGTGCACGCCGGCGAGCTCACGGCCGGGCACGTCGAGGTCGCGGTGCACGCGCGAGCCGATCGCGACGACGACGGCGTCGTGCTCGCGGCGCAGCTCCTCGGCAGGCAGGTCGGTGCCCACGTCCACGTCGCAGCGGAACTCGACCCCCTCGTCCTGGAGCAGCTTCACGCGCCGGTCGATGATCCACTTCTCGAGCTTCGCGTCCGGCACGCCGAAGCGCAGGAGCCCGCCGGGCGCCTCGTCGCGCTCGTAGACGGTGACGGCGTGGCCCAGCTTGTTCAGCTCCGCGGCCACGGCCAGGCCGGCCGGCCCCGAGCCGATCACCGCAACCGTCCTGTCGGTGCGCAGCTCCGGCGGCTCGGGCTCGATCCAGCCCTCGTCGAAGCCGCGCGTGACGATCGCCAGCTCGATCTGCTCGATCGTCACGGCGTCGTCGTTGATGTCGAGCACGCACGCGGACTCGCACGGCGCGGGGCAGATCAGGCCGGTGAACTCGGGGAAGTTGTTCGTGGCGTGCAGCTTCACCAGCGCGTCACGCCAGTGGTCGCGGTACACGAGGTCGTTCCAGTCCGGGATCAGGTTGCCGAGCGGGCAGCCCTCGTGGCAGAACGGGATGCCGCAGTCCATGCAGCGTGCGCCCTGGTCGCGCAGCGTGCGGTCGTCCGGCAGCTGGAAGTACTGCCGGTAGTCGTGAACGCGCTCCTCGGGATCGCGCTTCTCGAAGCCGACCCGCTCGAGGCGGAGAAATGCGCCCAGCTCGCCCATTGCTTAGATCGAGCCTCCCGCGGCGTAGCCCGGCGTGGCGGCGGGGCCGGCCGCCGCGGCGGCCACCTCGGCCTCGCCCTCGGCAGCGAGCTGCTCGGCGAGCGCGCGCTTGTAGTCGTGCGGCATCACCTTCACGACCTTGTTGAGCGTGGCCTGCCAGTCGTCGAGGAGGCGCGCGGCGACGGTCGAGCCGGTGCGCTCGCGGTGCTCCTCGACCCAGCCGCGGAGGTCCTCGCTCTCGTCCGGCGAGATGGCGTCGAAGCCCACGAGCTCGGTGTTGCAGCGCTCGCGGAAGCCGCCGTCGCCGTCGTACACGTACGCGATGCCGCCGCTCATGCCGGCGGCGAAGTTGAGTCCGGTGGGGCCGAGCACGACCACGCGCCCACCGGTCATGTACTCGCAGCCGTGGTCGCCGAGGCCCTCGACCACGGTGAGCGCGCCGGAGTTGCGGACCGCGAAGCGCTCGCCAGCGAGCCCGCGGAAGAACGCGCGGCCGGAGGTGGCCCCGTAGAGGACGGTGTTGCCGACGATCACGTTGTGCTCCGCCGCGAACGCCGCGCCGGCCGGCGGGCGCACGACGATCGTGCCGCCCGAGAGGCCCTTGCCGCAGTAGTCGTTGGCGTCACCGTCGAGCACCAGCTCGACCCCGCGCGCCAGCCACGCGCCGAAGCTCTGGCCGGCGGAGCCGGCGAGCGAGACGTGGATGCTGCCCTCGGGCAGGCCGTCCTCTCCATGGACGCGCGCGATCTCGCCCGAGAGAAGCCCGCCCACCGCACGGTTCTTGTTCTCGATGCGGCGCTCGAGCCGGACCTGCTGGCCCTGCTCGACCGCGGGGCGGCAGAGCTGCAAGAGGTCCACGTCGATCGAGTCGTAGAGCACCGGGTCCGGGCGGCGCACGCAGCGGCGCGGCGCGTCCGGCTCGACGTTCTCCGGCACCGCGAGGAGCGCTCGGAGGTCGATGCCCTGGGCCTTCCAGTGGTCAACGGCGTGGTCCTGGTCGAGCAGGTCGGTGCGCCCGATCAGCTCGCCCATGCTGCGCACGCCGAGCCGGGCCATTATGCGGCGCGCCTCTTCGGCCACCATGAACAGGTAGGTCACGACGTGCTCCGGCTGGCCGTCGAAGCGCTCGCGCAGCACCGGGTCCTGCGTCGCCACCCCCACCGGGCAGGTGTTGAGGTGGCAGACGCGCATCATCACGCAGCCGAGCGCGATCAGCGGGGCGGTCGAGAAGCCGTACTCGTCGGCGCCGAGGATGGCGGCCACGACCACGTCGCGGCCGGTGCGCATCTGGCCGTCCGCCTCCACGAGGATGCGCGAGCGGAGGTCGTTGCGGAGCAGCGTCTGCTGGGTCTCGGCGATGCCGATCTCCCATGGGATGCCGGCGTGCTGAATCGAGGCCTGCGGCGAGGCGCCAGTGCCGCCGTCGTGGCCCGCGATCACGACGTGGTCGGCGTTCGCCTTCGCCACGCCCGCGGCCACCGTCCCGACGCCGATCTCGGACACCAGCTTCACGGACACCCGCGCGCGCGGGTTGGCGCAGCGCAGGTCGTAGATCAGCTGCTTCAGGTCCTCGATCGAGTAGATGTCGTGGTGCGGCGGCGGCGAGATCAGGCCCACGCCGGGCGTCGAGTGGCGAAGGCGCGCGATGTAGCGGTCGACCTTATGGCCCGGCAGCTGGCCGCCCTCGCCGGGCTTGGCGCCCTGGGCCACCTTGATCTGCAGCTCGTCGGCGTTGACGAGGTAGTTAACGGTCACGCCGAAGCGGCCCGAGGCCACCTGCTTGATCGACGAGCGGCGCTCGTCGCCGAAGCGGGCGGAGTCCTCGCCGCCCTCGCCGGTGTTCGACCTTCCGCCCAGCCGGTTCATGCCGGCCGCGAGCGTCTCGTGCGCCTCGGGCGAGAGCGCGCCGAGCGACATCCCGCCGGACTTGAAGCGCTTCACGATCTCGGCGGCGGGCTCGACCTCCTCGAGCGGCACCGGCTCGGCCGCCTCGTTGAAGCGAAGAAGCCCGCGCAGCGAGGACTTCGGCACGGCCACCTCGTTCACGTAGGTGGCGAAGCGCTCGTAGGCATCGGCGCCGCCGCCCTCGCGAGTGGCCTGCTGGAGCGTGGCGATCGTCTCCGGGTTCCAGCCGTGGAATTCGCCGTCGCGGCGCCAGGCGTAGATGCCGCCCGGCGGGAGCAGCTCCGAGCTTGCGGCGGGGTAGGCGCGCGCGTGGCGGTCGAGGCACTCCCACGCGAGCTCGTTGAGCCCTACGCCGCCGACGCGCGACGCCGTGCCGGTGAAGTGGCGGTCCACGAGCTCCTTCTCCAGGCCGATCGCCTCGAAGATCTGGGCGCCCGTGTACGAGCGGACCGTCGAGATCCCCATCTTCGAGAGGATCTTCAGGAGGCCCTTGCCGATCGCCTTGATGGTCTGCGCGACGGCCTCGTCCGGGGCCATTCCCTCGGGCAGGCGCCCCTCGCGGTGGAGCGCGTAGAGCGACTCGAACATCACGTAGGGGTTCACCGCCGAGGCGCCGTAGGCGATCAGGCAGGCCACGTGGTGGATCTCCTTCGCCTGGCCGGTCTCGACGATCAGGCCACTCTGGAGGCGCGTGCCCTCGCGGACGAGGTGGTGGTGCACGGCGGCCGTGGCGAGCAGCGCCGGCATGGCCACCCGTTCGGCGCCGAGGTTCCGATCCGACAGGATGAGGATGTTCACGCCGCGGCCGACCAGCTCCGAGGCCTCCGCGCACATCTCCTCGAGCCGGCGCTCCATGCCCTGGGCGCCCTCGGAGGCGGGCCAGGTCATGTCGATCGTGCGCGCCTCGAAGACGGTGTGGTCGACCTGGCGCAACTTCTCGAGCTCCGTGCTGCGGAGCAGCGGCTGCGGCATCATGAGCTGGTGGCAGTGGTCGGGCGTCTCGCCGAGGAGGTTGATCTCCGGGCCGATCACCGCCTCGAGGCTCATCACGATCGACTCACGGATCGGGTCGATGGCCGGGTTCGTCACCTGCGCGAAGAGCTGCTTGAAGTAGGAGAAGAGCGGCGGGCGCATGTCCGACATGACGGCCAGGGCGGTGTCGTTGCCCATCGAGCCGGTCGGCTCGGCGCCGTCGCGCGCCATCGGCACGAGCGTTACGCGCAGGTCCTCCTCGGTCCAGCCGAAGGCGAGCTGCTTCGCGCGGAGCGGCTCAACGCGCGGCACGCGCGGGGTCTTCTCCGGGAGGTCCTCGATGCGTACGACGCGGTCGGCCAGCCACTTGCCGTACGGGCGCCGCGCCGCCAGCTCCTGCTTGATCTGGGTGTCGGGCACGATCGCGTCGCGCTCGAGGTCGACCAGGAACAGCTTGCCGGGGAGCAGGCGCCCCTTCGACGCGACCTGGTCGGCGGGCACCTCGATCACGCCGGTCTCGGAGGCGAACACGACCCAGCCGTCCTTCGTCACGAGCCAGCGGCCCGGGCGCAGGCCGTTGCGGTCGAGCGTGGCGCCGATCACGCGGCCATCTGAGAACGCCACGGCGGCGGGCCCGTCCCAGGGCTCCACGAGCGATGAGTGGTACGCGTAGAAGTCGCGGACCTCGTCGGGCAGCTCGGGGCGGCCCCGGTGCGCCTCGGGGATCAGCATCGACATCGCGTGCTCCGGTGAGCGGCCGCCGAGCACGAGCAGCTCCATCAGGCCGTCGAGCGACGCCGAGTCCGAGATGTCGTCGCGGAGCAGCGGGTGGATCTTGTCGATGTCGTCGCCGAACAGCGGCGAGGAGAGCTGGAGCTCGCGCGCGCGCATCCAGTTGCGGTTGCCGCGCAGCGTGTTGATCTCGCCGTTGTGGGCGAGCATGTGGTACGGGTGCGCGAGCTCCCAGCTCGGAAAGGTGTTCGTGGAGAAGCGCGAGTGCACGAGCGCGAGGCGGCTCACGACGCGCTCGTCGCGCAGGTCGGGGAAGTAGCGCGGGAGCTGCGGCGCGGTGAGCATCCCCTTGAGCACCATCGTGCGGCTCGAGAAGCTCGGGATGGCGAGCTTCTCGAGGTCCTCGTGCTCGACGGTGCGGCGGATCACGTAGAGCTTGCGCTCGAAGGCGTCCTGGTCTTGCGTACCGTCGCCGGCGCCGACGAACAGCTGCGCGATCCGCGGCGCCACGGCGCGCGAGGCGCTGCCGCAGGCACCCTCGTTAACGGGCACCTCGCGCCAGCCGAGCACCTGCTGGCCCTCGGCCTCGATCCGCTCCTCCAGGAGGCGCATGGCCTCGGCCGGGTTCCCTGGCGGGAGGAAGCAGACGGCCACTCCGTAGCGGCCTGGCTCGGGGAGCCGGGCGCCGGCCTCGGCGCGGAGGAAGGCGTCGGGGAGCTGGATCAGGATGCCGGCGCCGTCCCCCGTGTCGGGGTCGGCGCCCTCCGCTCCGCGGTGCTCGAGGCGCTCGAGCGCGTGCAGCGCCCGGGCCACGACCTCGTGCGAGGCGGGCGCGCGGACCCGCGCGACGAAGGCGACGCCGCAGGCGTCGTGCTCGTAGCTCGGGTCGTACAGGCCACGCGATGCCTGCAGTGGGTCACCTCCTGTTTGCGTGGCCTGCTCGGCTCAGGCGCACGACGCGGAAAGGGACGCGAAACTATAAAGCCATGGCGATGCTGCCTACGGCACACACGATCACCGTCTTGTCGCAGAAGGGCGGTACCGGGAAGACCACGACGGTGCGCACGCTGGCGGACGCGTTCCGGCGTGTCGGGCTCGACGTGCTGGCGGCCGACCTCGACCCGCAGGGGAACCTCTCCGACTACTACGACGTGCCCGCAGACGCCACCCCGACGGTCGCCGAGGTGCTCGCCGGCTCGGCCAAGGCGGCCGACGCGATCCACGACGGCGTCCTTCCCGCGAACCTCGGGCTGGCCGAGGCCGAGCTGGTGCTCGCGGGCAAGATGGGCCGGGAGCTCACGCTCAAGCGGGCGCTGCGCGACCTGCGGCGCCACTACGACCTGATCCTGATCGACTGCCCACCGGCGCTCGGGCTCCTGACCGTGAACGCGCTGGTGGCCGCCGACCACGCGCTGATCTCGACCGAGGCGGAGTACTTCTCGCTTCAGGGCGTCGAGCAGGCGCTGGAGGTCATCGAGCTCGCGAAGGAGTCGCTGCACCCCGATCTCGACTGGCTCGGCGTGGTCCTGAACATCGCCGACATGCGGCTGGTGCACGCGCGCGAGGCCCAGACGCAGCTGAAGGAGCGCTTCGGCGAGAGGGTCTTCGACACCGTCGTGCGCCGGAGCGTGCGCTACGCGGAGTCGGCCGAGCGCGGCGTCTCGATCCTGGACTACGCGCCCGACCTGGGAGCCGACTACGTGGCGCTCGCGGACGAGATCCTGACCCGTCTGGGCGGCGAGTACGACGAGGCCCGCGGCCAGCTGTCCACGCTGACACCCGCCTGAGCGAGGTCGGCGAGCACCTCCTCTTCAGCATCGAGGGCGTCGTCGGTGAGCCGCATCGTGCGGAAGCCGGCTCTCCAGAGCACGCGGTCCTTCTTCCTGTCCCGCCGAACCGCGGCGCCCGTGCCATGCGCGGCAACCCCGTCGAGCTCGACAACCAGGCCCACGCGCGTCCATACGAAGTCCACTTCGTAACCCGCGATCCACACGCCCGACTCCGGTTCCTCGACACCCCAGCGGTCCGTGAAGGCGAGAAACCGCTCTTCGAGCGGCGATCTCGTCCGGTGCCGCCTTCCCTCGACCGCCCGCATCAGCTGCGCGCCGCGCCGCCCCGGGTTGTCTTGAACGACGACATCGAGGGCTGAGCGATCGAAACGGTTTCGGTACTCCGCCTCCGTCACCGCCCGTCGTAACGCCTGATGGTCGAGCACGTCCGCGAGGTCCAGCAGCGTCCGAGCAACCGTGGTCACCGGAATCCCCTGGCATACCGTGACCTCCTCTGCGGCGAGCCGCCCACTTCGATGAACCCTGACGCCCTGCCGCCGCACGCGCCCGTTCTGCGTCGGAACGGTCACGTCGATCAAGGGTGAGCTGCTCTGACGGATCTCCCAAATGTGCGCCGCATCTCGATGGGAAAGCACCGCACCCGGCCCGCACGCCATAACAGCGGCAAGCCAGCGCCCCTCGAGCCTGAGCCGATCGTGCCCTACGGCATACACGCCCCTGTGCAGCCGCAGCAATCGTCCGGTCCGGACCCACTCCTCAATCCCGCGTGCACTGAAGCCGAGCACCCGCAGCTGGCGCAGGCTGACCACGCCCCATTGCCGCCGAGCCACCCGCTGCAGCCTGGGTAAGTCGATTTTTGCCCCCACCTCGGGGCATAAAGCGCCTAACCCGGGAAAGTTCGCCCCCGCGCGCGGAGAATGAGGCGCGGGTGGGGGAGATTGCCGGCGCCCAGGCTGTCGCCGCCATCACCGCAATCGTAAACGCCGGCTCAACAGCAACGCGGATAGTCTGCCTCGGCCGTGACCAACGACCTTCTCCTCAAGCCGGCCACCGAGCTGGCCACGCTCGTGCGTACCGGGCAGGTCAGCGCGACCGAGCTGGTGAGCGCGGCGCTGGAGCGCATCGAACAGCTGCAACCCACCCTCAACGCCTTTGTCCATATCGATTCCGACGGCGCCCTCACGGCGGCGGCCGGGATCGGGCGCGGCGATCCGCGCCCGTTCGCCGGCGTCCCGATCGCGATCAAGGACACCGCCGTCGTCGCGGGCATGCCGTACACGATGGCCTCCGACATCTTCGGTGACTTCGTTCCAGGTCACGACGCCTTCCTGGTGCGCCGGATCAGGGACGCGGGCTTCGTGATCGTCGGCAAGACGAGCATGTCAGAGTTCGGCATCCTGCCGGTCTCGGAGCCACGGCGCTTCGGGCCGGTCCGGAACCCGTGGGATACGGACCGCACCCCCGGCGGCTCGAGCGGCGGCGCCGGCGCCGCGGTGGCGTCAGGGATGTTGCCGCTCGCCCATGGGGCGGATGGCGGCGGCTCGATCCGGATCCCGGCCGCATGTTGCGGGCTGGTCGGGCTGAAGCCGACCCGTGGGCGCATCTCGAGGGGCCCCGACCTGGGCGACGACTTCCTCGTGCAGGACGGAGCGCTCACCCGGACAGTGGCGGACACGGCTGCGATGCTCGACGTGCTGAGCGGCTACGAGGTCGGAGACGCGAACTGGGCGCCGCCGCCGGGCGAGCCGTTCGCGGAAGCGGTCAAGAGGGAGCCCGGCCGTCTGCGCATCGGTTACACCACCAAGGCCGCGATCGACGCGCCGCTCGATCCGGAGTGCGAGCGCGCCGCGTTGGATGCCGCGCAGCTGTTGTCGGAGCTGGGCCACGACGTCGAGGAGGTCGCCGCGCCCTGGGGCGAGGAGGACCTGCTTCAGATCTTCACCATGGTCTTCGGAACGCCGATCGCGATGGGAATGCATTTCGGCGGCCTCGTGACCGGTCGCGAGCCGAGCTCCGAGCTGGTGGAACCGCTCTCCTGGACGATCTGGGAGGGCATCCGCGAGCGCAACGCGCTCGACTACCTGCTCGCCCGCACGCGGCTCACCGCGATCTCGCGCGGCATCATCGCCCTCTGGGACACCTACGACGTGGTCCTCACGCCGGCCCTCGCCCAGCGGCCGGTGCGGATCGGCGAGATCGACGCCTGCAGCGACGACCCGTGGGAGGACTTCCGGCAGAGCGGGCTCTTCACCCCGTACACGGCCATCTTCAACGTGTCGGGCCAGCCGGCCATCTCCGTGCCGCTCTTCCACGGCGACGACGGCCTCCCCACGGCGGTGCAGATGGCGGCCCGCCCGGCGGACGAGGTCACGCTCCTGAGCCTTGCCGCGCAGCTCGAGGCCGCCCGCCCGTGGGCCGATCGCCGGCCCGAGCTCGCGACCGCCTGAGCCGCCGCTGAGAACCGGCGCATCCCTCCGCGCGGCTGTGCAACCCTGCGACGCGGGAGGGCAGCCAACGATGCGGAACGCGCAACTAGCGGGGTGCGCGGCGGCGCTGGTCGCGCTGGCCGCGGGCAGTGGGACTTCGTACGCACATCCGGTCTCGCCCGAGGGGCACACGACCGAGGAGCAGTCGATCGAGCAGGGCCCGCCGCTCGATCCGGCGAAGCCCGGCTTCGTCACGCTCCGGGCGGGCGACGGGCAGCCGCGCCTGGTGCGCCAGCTCGCCGGCGTGGCGGCCCAGCCGGGACGTGAGCTGCGGCGCGTCTCGCTCGCCTACTTCGCCCAGCTCACCGACTTCCAGCTCGCGGACGAGGAGTCACCCGCGCGCGTGGAGTTCGCGGACCGCGGCGCCTCCGCCGCATGGCGGCCGCAGGAGCCGTTCCACCCGTTCGCGATCGACATGTCCTTCCGGCAGCTCAACCAGTTCACGGGCGCCAGCCCGATCACGCAGGCCGGCGGCGCACGCGCGCCCATGGACTTCGCACTGTCGACCGGGGACCAGTCAGACAACCAGCAGCTGAACGAGACCGTCTGGGTCCGCAAGCTGATCGAGGGCGGCGAGCGGCTCGACCCGAACAGCGGCGTGAAGTCCGACTACTCGCAGTGCACGCCCGAGGCGCGCGCGGCGCTCATGATGAAGGAGCAGAGCGGCGCGCTCGCGAACGAGCCGGTCTACACCGGCGTCGCGGACCACGACGACAACCCGTTCGCCGGCGCGGGCTACTACGACCCCGACGACCCGCAGGGCGACTTCGCCGAGTGGCCCCGCTACGGGGGCCTGCTCGATCGGGCCGAGCAGGCGTTCACCCCTGTGGGGCTGCGCCGCGGCAAGCACCCGGTCCCGAGCTATGTGACCAACGGCAACCACGACGGTCTCGTGCAGGGCAACGAGGACGCCGTCCGCTCCTTCGAGGACATCGCGACCGGCTGCTTCAAGCCCTTCGTCCCGAACGGGCAGCCGCCGATCGCCAGCGATCCGCCGCCGAGCCTGCTCACAGGCGTGGCCACCGGGTTCTACGTCCGCCCGGACGAGGATCGCCGCTTCGTCGACAGGTTCGAGCTGAAGAAGGTCTACTCCGAGGGGACGCAGGCGGACGATCATGGCTTCGCCTACATCGACCCGGTCGAGAACATCGACTCCAACTACTCGGCCACCTACTACGCGTGGGACGCCAAGCCGGGGCTGCGCTTCGTCTCGATCGACACCGTGTCCGACGGTGGCCTCGTCCAGGAGTCCAGCGAGGGCAACATCGACAACCCACAGTGGCTCTGGCTCCAGCGCGAGCTCGACGCCGCCGAGGCGCGCGACCAGCTCGTGGTGGTCTTCGGGCATCACCCGGTGCGAAGCCTGATCTCGGACGTGCCGGACGAGGCCGCCTCGCCGTGCACCACGAACGACGAGCACGACCACGACGTGAACCCGGGCTGCGACCGCGATCCGCGCAGCTCGATGCCCGTGCATCTCGGCGGCGAGCTGCGCGACCTGCTCGCGGCACACCCGCACGTGATCGCCTATGTGGCGGGTCACACGCACGAGAACAAGGTGCTCGCCTGCGGGTCGGAGGACGGCTGCCCCGCCGGCGGCAACTGGTGGGAGATCACCACCGCGGCGGTGGCCGACTGGCCTCAGGAGAGCCGGCTGATCGAGGTGATGGACAACGGCGACGGGACGCTGTCGCTGTTCGGCACCACGCTCGACCACGCGGCGCCCTACGGGATTCCGAAAGCCACCCCCAACGCAAGCAAGTTCACCACGCCACAGCTGGCGGCGCTGGGCCGCACCTTCTCCTACAACGACACGCAGTCCGTGCATGCCGCCATGGGCAGGCCGGAGGATCAGAACGTGGAGCTCGTGGTCAGAGACCCGCGGCAGTGAGCACGTCGCGGTCGCGGTCGTAGCTGAGGAGCGCCAGGGCCTCCTCGGGGGTCACCCAGCGGAGGTCGTCCGTCTCGTTATTCGGCACGAAGGCCGTCTCGGCCTGCGGCGTCATCAGCCAGTAGCGCACCAGCTTGGGCAGTCCGCTGACCTCGTAGCGCGTTGCGGGCAGCTCGCGACCGAGGCTGCAGCGCACGCCCGTCTCCTCCTCGACCTCGCGCAGCGCGGCGACCTCGAACGTCTCGTCGGCGTCGAGCTTTCCCTTGGGGAAGGTCCAGTCGTCATAGCGCGGGCGGTGCACGAGCAGCACCCGGCCGTCCCGCACCACCACTCCGCCCGCAGCGTCGATCCGCTGTCTCACGCGCGTCACGGTATCGGGGAGCCGAGTTCCCTCACCCCGGGGGGGCGAGCTTTTCCGCGGCGCGGCTTGGTCGTGCATGAACCCAGGATTGATCGCCGCCCTCTGCTGTGCCCTGACGACCGCGCCGCCTCCGTTCGTGCAGAGCTGGTCGGACACCGGCCTGATCACGGTGGACGACGACTGGTCGCGAGTCCCGGCGATCGTCGGCTATCGCGGCGATGGCCTCGTGAGCGAGCCGGGCGTCGATCCGCGCAAGGTGTCGGCGGACGGCTCGACCACGCCGGTCGACGTTGCGGCGAACCGCACGGAACCGGGCGCGGTCGGGATGGCCGCCGGCGTGGCGGAGTTCGAGCTGCCGGACCCGGTCGTGGCGATCCAGGGCTCCGCGACCGCGAGCGCGCCGCAGCTCGTCGTTGCGCTGGACACGCGCGCGCGGGCGGGGATCGCGGTGAAGCTCGGGCTGCGCGACATCGACGCATCGGCCGCGGACGCGGTCGAGCCGGTGGCGGTGCAGTACCGGGTGGGTGGCGCGGGAGAGTTCGCCAACGCGCCCGGCGGCTACGTGGCCGACGCCACGACCGGTCCCGGCGTGGCGACCGCGGTCACCGAGCTGCGGACCGTGCTGCCCTCCGCTGCCGACGACCAGCGCCTCGTGGAGCTGCGCGTGATCACGACCGACGCGGGCGGCCGCGACGAATGGGTGGGCGTCGACGACATCGAGGTGAGGGCGGCGGGCGTGGCCGGCCCCGGCGACTGCGGCGGAGACCCGCCGCCCGGGCCTGGACCGTCACCCGCCCCCGGACCGGCACCAGCGCCCGATCCTGGGCCGGCACCGGGGCCGGGCGACCCGCGCAGGCGGAGCCCGGAGCTCACCGGCCTCCTGCTCGCGCCCGAGAGATTCACCGCCGCCCGCCGCGGGCCCGCGATCGTCAGGCGAGGCAGGGCCGGCGCCGCGCTGCGCTTCCGTCTCTCGAAGGCCGCGCGGGTCCGGTTCCAGGTGGAGCCCGAGGCCGCGCGCTCCCGGTGGCGGGCAATGCCGGTCGCCGAGAGCTTCGGGTTCCAGACGATGCCCTTGGCAAAGCGCTTCGGGTTCCGGGTGATGCCCGGCGCCGACCACGGGCGCTTCCAGGTCCGCGGCCGCCGCGGCCTCAACCGGATGCGCTTCACCGGCCGGATCCGCGGCAGGGCGCTCGCCGGGGGCGCCTACACGCTCACCGCGGTCGCTGTCGACCGTGCCGGGCGTACGTCCGTGCCGAGCGCCGTTCCATTCAGGATCGGGCGGGAGGACAGCTAGATGT
The DNA here is from genome assembly GCA_046726915.1 of Actinomycetota bacterium. Lineage (GTDB taxonomy): Bacteria > Actinomycetota > Thermoleophilia > Solirubrobacterales > Thermoleophilaceae > JACVRW01. The sequence goes on along the minus strand of JBKPBS010000004.1, from coordinate 138 downwards.
AGGACCCAGCCAGGTTGTTCAGCTCGTTGAGGCGAGCGATGGGCGGCTTGTGGTTGAGGGAGCCGTGTGGTCGGCGGTGATTGTAGGTCCAGAGCCAGCCGTCGAGGGCGGCGGTTCGTTCGGCGGAGGATATGTAGA
>JBKPBS010000003.1:0-14558 GCA_046726915.1 Actinomycetota bacterium | reverse complement strand
CCTTCGCGCTCGCGGCGGGGGTGCTCACCCTCACCACGCTGCCGACCCTGGCGGTCACGCGCAGGCTGGGGCTGGGGGAGCGCCTCCCCTCCCGCCCGAGCCGCGCCGCGCGCAGCGCGGGCGTCCGTGAGGTGTTCCGCCGGCCGGGCGCGCGCGAGGTCCTGATCGCCCAGACCGTCTGGGTCTTCGCCTATGCCGCGCTGCCCGCCTTCTTCGTCCTGTACGCGAAGCACTCGCTCGGCCTGGGCGTCGGCGCCGCCGGCGCGTTGCCGCTCGGCTTCGGCGTGGTCACGGCGATCGGCATCGTGGTCGCCGGGCGGGCGCCCCAGGAGCGCGTGCATGGGCTGCTCACGGCCGGCGCCGTGCTCTTGGGCATCGGTCTCGTCGCCGCCGCCCCCGCCGCAAGCCTGCCCGCGGCCGTGCCCGGCTTCGTCCTCGCGGCCTTCGGCGCGGGGCTGGTCACGGCGCTCGGTTATCCCTACTTCGCCCGCTTCGTCCCCGAGTCCGAGGCGGGCCGCTACAGCGGCGTCTTCTTCGCCGGCCGCTCGGTCGCGTCGGCCGCCGCTCTCCCGCTGGCCGGCCTCGCCATCGAGCTGAGCGGCAGCTACCGGGCGGTGCTCTGGTTCGGCGCGATCTCGCTCCTGGCGCTCGTGCCGCTGAGGCTCGCGCACCGGCGCACGGCCGGCGAGTCTCGCGCGCGCGTCCTGCAGGCGCGCCCGGCGACCGTGGCGGCCGTGATCCCAGTCTTCGCCTCCGACCGCGCGCTCGACGTCGCGAGGGCCACCCTCCGGCACGTCGACCAGCTGGTGCTCGTCGACGACGGCGCCCCTGAGCCGATCGCGCGCTCGCTCGACGAGCTCGCCGGCGACCAGCGCGTCCGGATCCTGCGCCAGGGCCGAAACGGGGGCAAGGGAAGCGCCGTGGCCACGGCTGCGGCCCTGCTCGTGTCCGATTCCGCTCCGCCCGAGGCGATCGTCGTTCTCGACTCCGACGGCCAGCACGATCCCTCGCGCATCCCGGCCTTCGTCGACGCGAGCCGCGAGGCCGACGTCGTGATCGGCAACCGCGCCGACCGGCGTGCGATGCCGCTGGAGCGCCGGGTCGCGCGAATGGCGGCGAGCCTCCTGCTGCTCGGTGCGGCGCGGACGTGGATCCCGGATACGCAGAACGGAATGCGGCTGTTCCGCACCGAGGCGCTCCGCGACGTGCCGCTCACGGACGGCGGCTACGAGGCCGAGAGCCGCCACCTGCGCGCGCTGCTCGCCACCGGCCGCCCCGTGGTCTCGGTCGAGATCCCGACGATCTACGACGGCGAGCCGAGCCACTACCGCCCGCTCGCCGACAGTGTGCGAGTGGCGCGGGCGCTCGGCGCGTCCCCGCGGACGGCCGAGCCGGGCGGCAGCGCCTCGGAGGCCTTCGGAGTGCTCCGCGCGTGGACGCCACGGCTCGCCGCGGTGCTCCTGGCCGTGATCGCCCTCGGCGCGACGCTGCCGATCTTCCAGCCGCTCGACAACGCGCTATACCTCGCGATCAACGGGCTAGGCGACGGGCCCGAGTGGCTCTACCAGGCGCTCGACCCCCACACGCGGAACTACATCCTGCTCACGGTGACGACCGTGGTCACGGCCGCGATCGTGCTCCGCCGCCCCCGCCACGTGCTGGGTGCGTTGCTCGGGGTCGTGCTGGCCGCGTACTTCGCCGGCGTTGCCCTGGAGGTGGTGAAGCTCTTCATCGAGCGGGCCCGCCCCGAGGAGGTGCTCGGCGGCCAGGTCCAGCTCTCGCACGGACGCAGCTGGGCGCACATCGCCTCCTACCCCTCGGGCCACCTGATCGTGACCACGGCGATGGCGTCGGCGGCCGCCGCGGCGCTGCCGCTGCTGCGCCGTCCGCTGGTCGCGTATGTCGCGCTGGTGGCGCTCACGCGCGTGATGTTCGGAGCCCATTTCCCGCTCGACGTCTTGGTCGGCGCAGCGCTCGGTTACGAGCTCGGCCTGTTCAGCGCGCGCCTGATGGCGAGCGCCCGCCTGCTGCCGGCGCTGGAGCCGCGGCGCTTCGCCCCCAGGGCGGCCGCGCAGAGGGCATGAAGGATTTGTTGAGATCGCGCGCGTAGCGTGCGCGCGGTGAACAAGACAATCGCCGTCGTCATTGCCCTTGCGATCGTCCTCGCGGCCGCCCAGGCCGCCTCCGCGGCGTCGCGCACCGCCTACTTCAGGGTCTCGCTCGTCGCCTCGCAGGACGTGTCGTGGAGCAAGCACCTCACCGTCACGACGACCTGCGGAGGGGGCAGCCTCCAGCTCGAGGGGAACGGTGCCTCCGCCATCCGCGTTCGCACTCCCCGCCCCCAGCCGGCGGTCGCGCGGCGCGTCGGGGGCGGGCGCGTCACGCTCCTGTTCGGACATGGCAGGTCGCTGCTGCCGGTCGTCGGCACGATCACACGCAACGGCGTGAGCTACGCGACTGGGACGACCGGCACGGGGCGTAACTGCCCGCGGCCGGAGCCGCCCATCGCCCCCGACTGCGGGACGCGGCACTACCCGGCGGGCTCCGAGATCGGCGTGGGCTACTACACGCCTGATGACTGGCCCTTCGAGACCCTGTCCCCGCCGCTCGTCCGCTCGATCGTCCTCACGGGCCCCTCGGCGCCGGGATGGCATGGAGTCGTGTTCGAGTGGTGCCCGGGCGTGAACGGCGATGAGGTGCTGCGGGGTCCCGTGTACGAGCCCGATGGCGCGCACACGAGCTCCGGCGCCCTGGCGCCCGGGGACCTGTTCGGGACGGCCAGGCGCATCAAGGTGTCGGGGCACCGCCGCGACACCGTCGACACCGCCCCGAGGGGTGGCTCGGTGACGGGGACCTTCCCGGTCAGGACCACGACGAGCTGGACGCTGACGCTCACGAGGGTCGCGCGCCGGCCGCGCGGTCTCTGACCGGCTCGACGGTTGTCCGGTTTGCCGTGCCCCGCAGGGCGGGTATTCCGCCGGTGTGGCGAAGCTCGCGGGGTGCCTCACGCTGTGGCTGGCCCTGCTCGCGCTGACGGGCGGCGTCGCGCACGCCGCCGGCGGCGTGTACGTGGCGCTCGGTGACTCGTACACCTCGGCACCGCTCGTGCCGAACCAGTACGGCGAGCCGATCGACTGCGGGCGCTCGGACCACAACTATCCGTCGCTCGTCGCGGGCGCGTTCGGCTTCGAGACGTTCATCGACGTGAGCTGCGGCAGCGCGGAGACGAAGCACATGACCGAGCCGCAGACCGGCCTGCCGCTCGGCGGCACGAACCCGCCGCAGTTCAACGCGCTGCGCGCGGACGCCACGCTCGTGACGGTCGGCATCGGCGGCAACGACGCGGGTCTCGTCGGCGTGGCGCAGAAGTGCGCGGAGCTCGGCGCCACCGACCCTATGGGCACCTCCTGCCGCGACTACTGGGCGCCTGGCGGCAACGACCAGGTCGCCGCGAGGATCGAGGAGACCAAGCCGAAGATCGCGGCGGTGCTCCAGGGGATCCACCAGCGTTCGCCGAACGCGCGCGTGGCGATCGTGGGCTACCCGGACGTGCTGCCTGACAACGGCGAGAGCTGCTGGCCGATGGTGCCGCTCAGCCCCGACGACATCCGCTACATCAACGGGCTGATCGTCCAGATCAACGCGATGATCGCCGGCCAGGCCGCCGCGAGCAACGCCGACTTCGTGGACACCTACGCGGACAGCGGTGGCCACGACGTCTGCAAGCTGCCGCCGGAGCGCTGGTTCGAGGGCATCGTGCCGACCGAGCCTGCGTACCCGATGCATCCGAACGGCAAGGGCGAGGCGAGCATGGCGCGCTCGGCGATCGCGGTGCTGAGCCAGCCGCGGCCGGGCTCGATCGCCGCGCCACCGAGCGTGCAGTCCACGCCGCTCACCGGATCCACCGCATGCTTCGCCCGCCGCGCCAGAGTCGGTGCGCGCGGGGTCCGCGCGATCCGCCTCGGCGCCACTCGGCGCGCACTCCGTCGGCGTGTGGGGGTCCCGCCCGCGCGGCGCACTAAGACCGCCTTCCTGTACTGCGTAAAGGGGGGCGCGGGCCGCGTCGCCGCCGTGTTCTCGAGCCGCAGGCGCCGCGGCCGCGTCGCGCTCGTTCTCACAACGGCGCCCGGCCACCGCAGTCGCGGAGTGCACACTGGCTCCCCCCGGGCCGCTCTCCTCCGCGCCTACCCCAACAGGCGGAGCCTCGGATCGGGCTTCTTCCTCGCCTCCGCCCGAAGCCAGAAGCTGTTCTGGGTGTCGAAGGGCCGCGTGCGCTTCATCGCCCTGGTGAGCGACCGCCTGCTGCGCCACCCGCGCGGTCTCACGCGCGCCTTCCGCGCGGCGCTCGGCTAGTAGCCGCGGCCGCCGTGAGGCGCTGACGTCGTCACAGGTCTTTCACGAGCGACCCCGGCCAGGCAGCCATACTGAGGACCCGTGGCGGGAACGCGGCGCGAGTTCATCGGCGTAGGCGTCGGTGCGGTTGCAGCTGCTGGGCTCGGTGCCGCGTTCTGGGACGACGTCTTCGGGGCCGCGGGCTCCGCCGCGCGCAGCCCGCGCCGGGGATACGGTCCGCGCGGCCCGGCGAATGAGCACGGGCTGCGGCTACCCGAGGGCTTCCGGTCGCGGCTGATCGCGCGCGGGCGCGAGTCCGTGATCGGCACGGGCTACCGCTGGCACATCGCGTCCGACGGCATGGCGTGCTTCCCCGCGGACGATGGCGGCTGGGTGCTCGTGTCAAACTCGGAAACCCTCGTGGGAGGGGCCTCGGCGATCCGCTTTGATGTAGGCGGGCGCGCCCGGTCGGCCTACCGGATTCTCGACGGGACCACGCAGAACTGCTCGGGTGGCGGCACGCCGTGGGGCACCTGGCTGTCATGCGAGGAGGTCATGGGCGGACTCGTGTGGGAGTGCGATCCGGCCGGGAGGCGCCGGGGGCTCAGCCGTCCGGCCATGGGCACGTTCAAGCACGAGGCGGCCGCCGTGGACCCGCGCGGCAAGCGGATCTACCTCACCGAGGATCTGATGGACGGTGGGGTGTACCGGTTCACGCCCACCCGCTGGCACGACCTGAGCGCCGGCCGCCTCGAGATCGCCACGGTCGGCGAGGGTGGAGCCGTGACCTGGAGTGAAGTGCCGGACCCGGCCGCGCGCCGGGTGCAGACGCGCGACCAGGTGCGCGGAAGCACGCAGTTCAAGCGCGCCGAGGGCATCTGGCACGACGACGGTGTGGTCTACATCTCGACGACGGGCGACCACCGCGTGCACGCGTACGACATCGAGCGCGAGCGGATCGAGGTCGTCTACGACGGGCTCGGCGACGGGCCGACGCCGCTGCTGCGCGTGGACCAGCTGACCGCGAATCACGCCGGCGAGGTGTTCGTCTGCGAGGACATCGCCACCGACGAGATCGACATCGGCCTCATCGACCGCGCCGGGCGGGTCTCGAAGTTCCTATCGGCCACGGGGCCCATCCACGCGGGGTCGGAGCTCACCGGCGTGACCTTCGACCCCTCGGGGAGCCGCATGTACTTCTCGTCGCAGCGCGCGTTCGGGAAGGGCGGCCAGCCCGGCCCCGGCGCGATCTTCGAGGTGTCGGGCCCATTCCGCGGTTCACGGGCCTTTCACGCGACGGCTCATAACGCGTAACAACCTGCGATTTGCAGGCATTTACCGTCGGGAGCCATGACTCGCTTCCTGCCGGGCGCGGCTGCGTTCGTCGCCGCGATCCTCGTCGCGCTGCTGGGTCTGTACGCGAGCGCCGACACGCCATCACGCTCCACCAGGTTCGAAGCGTCGGGCAGCCTGGTGAAGATCCGGCTGCTGGGAGTCAACGACTTCCACGGCCATCTGGAGGCGCCGCGCGCCGGCGTCGGGGGCGCTCCCTGGCTGCTGGCGCACCTCCAGGAGGCAACGGTTCCGGGCCGAACCATTCGCGTGCACGCGGGCGACATGATCGGAGCCTCGCCGCTCATCTCGAGCTGGTTCCACGACGAGCCGACCATGGTGGCCGGGAACATGTTCAAGTTCGACGTCGGGACGCTCGGCAACCACGAGTTCGACGAGGGCGGCGACGAGCTGATCCGGATGCTGCGCGGCGGCCGGCGGACCGGCCCGGAGGCCTTGAAGCGCGACGCGGACGGCGAGCTCGTGAACACGTCGGCGCCCGAATACCCGGGGGCGGCCTATCCCTACATCGCGGCAAACACGATCGATCGCGAGGGAGGGCTCGACCTTCCGCCGTACGCGGTGGTCGAGCGCGCCGGGGTAAAGGTCGGGTTCATCGGCGTCACGACGCCGTCCACGCCGAGGTTCCTCCTCGACCGGTACGCCGCGCGCTTCCGCTTCACCGACATCTCAGAGGCCGTGAACCGCTGGGTGCCTGTGCTTCGCGACCGCGGCGTGGAGGCGATCGTGGTGCTCGCCCACGCCGGGGGCCCCACGCAGGACGAGTCGGACGCACCCGACTTCGTCGGCGAGATCATCGAGGAGGCGCGTGAGATGAGCTCCGAGGTCGACGCGGTGATCGCCGGGCACAGCCATTCGCGGCTCGACATCCGAGTCCCCAACGTGGACGGCTCCGGCGACAAGCTGATCGTGGAGGCGCTCTCATACGGCATCGCCTACGACCTCGTGGACCTGACGATCGACAGGCGAACCGGAGAGGTCGTGGCGAAGACCGGGCGGGTCCCGGGGACGCCGCACGACGTGGCGGGAGACGGGGCGATGGCCGCGTTCGTCGAGGGTTACCGAAAGCGAGTGGCGCCGCTCGCGACCAAGGTGCTGGGCAGCACCGACACCGGTCTCACGCGCGCCGGCGGCGAGCTGGGCCGCCTGGCCGCCGATGCAGAGCGGGAGTTCGCGCGGACGGAGGCTGCGGTAGTCAACCGCGGCGCCCTCCGCGCGGACATCGCGCCTGGCCCGATCACCTACGGCGAGGTGGCCGAGGCGCTGGCATACGACCACCCCGTGGTCCGGATGGAGCTGACCGGCCGGGAGCTCGAGGCGTTCGCCGCCGACGCCGGCTTCTTCTCCGGCCCGAGCGAGCTGGATCCGGACCGGACCTACAGCGTCGCGGCGAGCGAGATGATGATGCCGCACGGCCGCCCGGTCGGCACCGAGGTGGAGGCGCTCGCCTGGTACCTCGATCGCTGACCATGCACGCGTGCGCCGGCAGCGGCGCGCCCGCTGTGCAGCGAGATACTCCGGCGCGTGCACGAGCCGCTCGACACCGACATCGCGATCGTCGGCGCGGGCGTCGTCGGCTGTGCGATAGCGCGTGAGCTCTCGCGGTTCGAGCTGCGCGTGACGCTGCTCGAGGCGGGCCCGGACGTCGGCGCGGGCACCAGCAAGGCGAACACCGCGCTGCTGCACACCGGCTTCGATGCCAAGCCCGGCACGCTCGAGGCGCGCCTGGTGGCGCGTGGGTACGAGCTGCTCGGGGAGTACGCGGAGCGCGTCGGGATCGCGGTGGAGCGGACGGGCGCTCTCCTGGTCGCCTGGGACGAGGAGCAGCTCGCGGAGTTCCCCGGCATCATCGAGCGCGCTCGCGCCAACGGGAGCACGGACCTCCGCGAGCTCGGCGTGGACGAGCTCTACGGGCGCGAGCCGCAGCTCGGCCCGGGCGCGCACGGTGCCATCGAGGTGCCGGGCGAGGGGCTCGTCTGTCCGTTCACGACACCGCTCGCCTACGCGACCGAGGCCGTCCTGAACGGCTGCGACCTGCGCCGCTCCACGCCCGTGACGTCGGTGTCACGGAGGGAGGGCGGCGGCTTCGGGCTCGCGACCCCCGGGGGCGACCTGAGCGCGCGCTACCTGGTGAACGCGGCCGGCCTCCGCTCGGACGAGCTCGACCGCATGCTCGGCCACCACGGCTTCACGGTCACGCCACGGCGCGGAGAGCTGATCGTGTTCGACAAGCTCGCCCGCCCGCTGGTGCGGCAGATCGTGCTCGCGGTGCCGACGAAGGTCACGAAGGGCGTCCTGATCGCGCCCACGGTGTTCGGCAACGTGATGCTGGGGCCGACGGCCGAGGACCTCGAGCGCAAAGACGACACGGGCTCGACACGGCAGGGACTCGACTACCTCATGGCCGAGGGCGCGCGGATCATGCCGGAGCTGCTGCGCCACGAGGTGACCGCGGTCTACGCCGGCCTGCGCGCCGCGACCGAGCACGTGGACTACCAGCTGACCGTGCACGCCAACGAGGGATACGCGTGCGTGGGCGGCATCCGCTCGACGGGGCTGTCGGCGTCGATGGCGATCGCCGAGCACGTGCGCGAGGAGCTGGGCGCGGCCGGGCTGCCGCTCGAGCCGAAGCCGGGCGGGCCGCCGGAGTTCCGGATGCCGAACATAGGCGAGCAGGCCGAGCGCCCCTACCAGCGCGGCGAGCTGATCGAGCGCGACCCCGACTACGGCCGGATCGTGTGCTTCTGCGAGCGCGTGACGCACGGCGAGATCCGCGACGCGCTCGACGGCCCCGTGCCGGCGGTCGACCTCGACGGCCTGCGCCGGCGCACCCGCGCGCACATGGGCCGCTGCCAGGGATTCTTCTGCGGCGCCGAGCTGGCCACGCGGCTGGACGGGGAGGCGCGATGACCGTCGTGGTCCTCGGCGGCGGCCCCGCGGGGCTTGCCGCGGCGGTCGAGCTCCGGCGGCGCGACACGCGCGACGTGCTCGTCCTCGAACGCGAGGCCGCGGCGGGCGGCATCCCGCGGCATGCGAGGCACCAGGGCTTCGGGCTGCGCGACCTGCTGCGACCGCTGTCCGGCCCGGCCTACGCGCGCCGCTACGCCAGGCTCGCGACGGATGCGGGCGTGGAGATCCGCACGGAGACGATGGTGACCGGGTGGTCGCCGGAAGGGCCGCTCGAGCTCACGGGGCCGCGCGGCCGCGAGACGATCGACCCGGATGCGCTGATCCTCGCGACCGGCTGCCGCGAGCGGCCGCGATCCGCGCGGCTCGTGCCCGGCACGCGGCCCGAGGGCGTCATGACGACCGGAACGCTGCAGCAGCTCGTGTATCTGAAGGAACGCCAGGTCGGCGAGCGAGCGCTCATCGTCGGGGCGGAGCACGTGAGCTTCTCCGCGATCCTCACGCTCACGCACGCGGGCACGCGGGTCGTGGGGATGGTCACCGAGCTGCCGCGCCACCAGACGCTCGCGCTGTTCAGAGCGGGCGCCGCGCTCCGCTGGCGCGTGCCGCTCTGGACCCGCACCGCCGTCACCGCGATACAGGGCCGGCCGCGGGTGGAGGAGGTCGAGCTGACGGATCTCGACAGCGGCGGCACGCGCTCCGTGGCGTGTGACACGGTCGTGTTCACGGCCGACTGGATTCCCGACCACGAGCTGGCGGTGATGGGCGGCCTCGCCATGGACCCCGGCACGCTGGGCCCCGCGGTCGACTCGGCCCTTCGCACGTCCCGGCCGGGCGTCTTCGCCGCCGGCAACCTGCTGCACGGCGCCGAGACCGCGGACGTGGCCGCGCTGAGCGGCCGTCACGCCGCGAACGCCGCAAAGGGGTCAGACCCCTTGAGGGTGGTTGAGGGTTGGACCTCGGCCGCCCGCATCCCGATCGAGTGCGAGCCGCCGCTCCATTGGATCGTTCCGAACGTGGTCGCACCCGGCGCGGGCCCACCGCCCCGCGGGCGCTTCGTTCTGCGCTCACACGAGTTCGCCCGCCGGCCGCGCGTCGAGATCGTCCAGGACGGCCGCACGCTGTGGGATGGTCGGATTGGCCGCCTCGTTCCCGGTCGTTCAACGCGCTTGGCCCATCGATGGACAGCCGCGGCCGACCCGGACGGCGGCCCGGTGCGCGTGCGGCTCGTTCCGCCCGGGTAAGAGGGCGCCATGGAGCACGAGGAGCAGGCCGACCGCCTGGAGAACGAGGCCGAGCAGCTGGAGCAGCACTCCGAGCAGCTCGGCGGGCGCATCGACGACGTGGAGAGCGACTGGGAGCGCAAGGAGCAGGACGCCTCCGTCCCGGGCGCTCAGCCCGACCCGGACGAGATGGAGGAGTCGGTGTCGGGCGAGGAGGAGACGAGCACCGGCAACCCCGACAACGCGGGTGCCGACTCGTAACCGGCTGGCGCACGCCCTACCCTCGGATCTGTGGACACGTTCCGGGGGCCGATCAAGGCGGGACTCGCGGCGCTCTTCGCCGTCGGGCTCCTGCTGCTGTTCCTCAACCCGCCCTCGCTGGACGGCGCCGAGGGAATGGCCGTGCTCGCGGGGGGCACGCTCGTGCTCATCCTCGGCCTCGCCTGGGTGACCGTGGCGTTGACGGGCAGCGACTCGATGCCCGAGCACGAGTTCGAGCGGCTCGTCCGCCGCAGCGAGGAGCTGGCCGCGCATCCGGAGCTGCTGGCGGTCACGGACGAGTTCGACGTGCTCGTGTCCGAGGCGATCGACCGTCTGCCGGAGGACTTCCAGCGGCTGCTCGACACCACGCCCGTCGTCGTCTCGCAGCTCGGCGCGGAGCACCGCGCCTACGGCCATTACTTCGGCGACACCGTCGCGCGCGACGACTACCCCGACCGGATCGTCGTGTACCAGGACACGCTCGAGCGCGACTTCGGCCACGACCCGGAGCTGCTGCGCGCACAGGTCGAGCGGACGCTCCGCCACGAGCTGGCGCACCACCTCGGCTGGCACGAGCGCGGCGTCCGCGACCTGGGCCTGTAGCGCGACCGGTAGTAGGGTCGGACGTATGGCTCTGGACCCGCATGCTCTCGAACACACCCTCGTCACCGAGCGCGAGCACTGGCTTGACGGCCCGCCGCACGAGCTCTTCAAGGACCTCCGCCACGGCTGCCCGGTCCACTGGACCGCACGCATCAGCGAGTACCCGGACGAGGCCGGCTTCTGGTCGGTCACGACCGCGGACCACGTGCACGAGGTGAGCCGCGACTGGCAGACCTACTCGTCCGAGCTGGGCGGCGTGACCGCGCTGACCGACGCGATCTTCCCGCTCGAGCTGTCGCGCGCGATGTTCATCGGTATGGACCCGCCGAAGCACGACCGGCTGAAGGCGCTCTTCCAGCGCGGCTTCACGCCGAAGCGGATCGCCGAGCACGAGGACGAGATCCGCGCGATCGTTGTGCGGGTCCTGGACGGCCTCGAGGGGCGAGAGGAGTGCGACCTCGTCAACGAGGTGGCGCAGCCGGTGGTATCGCGCGTGATCGGCAGCTTCATGGGTATCCCGCCCGAGGACGACGCGATCTGGGCGCGGCTCATGAACACGACCCTCGGCGCTGGCGACCCGGACCTCAACCCCGAGGGCGTCGAGGCTGTGATGGCGCGCGACGTGCCCGAGATCTTCGAGCGCTGCCGGCGCCTGATCGCCGAACGCCGCGAGCGCCCGACCGAGGACCTGACGAGCGTCCTGGTGCACGCCGAGGTGGACGGCCAGCGCCTGGAGGAGCACGAGATCGTCATGGGCTTCTTCCTCCTGGTGGCAGCCGGCAACGACAGCACGAAGGCCACGTACTCGAGCGGCATGCGCGCGCTGATGGAGCACCCCGACCAGCGCCGGCTGCTGCTCGACGACCCGTCGCTGATCCCGGGGGCGGTCGAGGAGTCGCTCCGGATGTTCCCGGCGTTCGCGCACTTCCGCCGGACGGCCACCCGCGACGTGGAGCTCGGCGGGGAGCAGATTCGCGAGGGCGACAAGGTGGTCATGTGGTACGTCTCATCGAACCGCGACGAGACGCGCTACGAGGACCCCGACCGCTTCGACGTGACCCGCAACCCGGAGCACCAGGCGTTCGGCGCCGGCGGCCGGCATTTCTGCCTCGGGACCGCGCTCGCCCGCCTCGAGCTGAAGGTGCTCTTCGAGGAGACGCTGGCGCGCTTCCCGACGATGGAGCCGGCGGGCACCCCGCGGTTCGCGGAGTCCCCGTTTGTCAACCAGCTGAAGACACTGCCGGTGCGGCTGCGCGCCTGAACTCCCGAACTGAGCTTCAGGTCGTGAAGGACAGGTACGGATCCGAGGGCGCGTCCACGTGCTGGATGCGCACGGCGCGCACGATCCACTCGCGCTGGCCGCGGGCGAGCACGCCGGTCACGTCCAGCCAGTCGTCGCGCTTCAGCTTCAGGCGGCGCACGCTTCCCTTCGCCACGTGCACGCCGACCGGCACGGCGTCCGCCACGCAGCAGGTGATGTAGAAGCGGCTGAGCTCGAAGGGCCGGCGGGCGTCCGGGTTGGATGACACGAACCCGACCAGGCGGACGGGCGTCCCGGCCGAGAGCCCGAGCTCCCTCGAGAGCTCCGCATCCCGGCCGGCGGCGTTGAGCTGGAGGAACCCCACGCCGTGCGCGTCCTTCGACGCCAGGCGGGCGAGCGCCGACGGGTCGATCCCGCGCGAGCTGAGCTTGTTCGAGGCGGCGAGCGAGCCGAGCTGCGCGTGGGCGAGCGTCGCGGCCGCGAGGATCGGCACGACCAGCGCCGCCATGCCGGCGAGCTCGAGCGCGCGGGGTCGCGAGGACGGCGCCTCGCGCGTGGCGTGCAGGTAGCCGATCGCCGCAAGCGTCAGCCCGATCGCGCCCACCGGAACGACCCACTGCGTGCGCGGGCCCAGGTAGCGGACGGACTCGCCGCTCAGCCACAGCCAGGCGAACAGCGCGCCCCAGGCCACGAGGGCGATCGCCCTCACGGAACGCAGGTCGAGCCTCACCCGAACACCTCGTCGAAGAGCAGCGCGCCGGCGAGCGCAATCGGCACCGCTATCGCGAGCACCTCGAGCACGAAGCGCCGCCGGAAGGTGGCGCCGTAGAGGACCGCGAGCTTGGCATCTACGACCGGCCCGAGCACCAGGAAGCCGAGCTGCGAGCCGAGCGGGAAGGCGGTGAACGACACCGCCACGAAGGCGTCCGCCTCCGAGCAGAGCGAGAGCGCGACGGCGAGAGCCATCAGCGCCAGTGCGCCGAGCAGCGGCCGGTCGGCCACGGCGGACAGCGCGTCCTGGGGCACGACCGTCTGAAGGAGGGCCGCCACCGCTGCGCCGAGTACGACGAAGCGGCCCATGAAGACGAAGTCGTCGGCCAGGTGCTCAACGAAGCCACCGGCGTGCGCGTGCTGCTCGACTCGCTCCTCGCGGTCGCGCACGATCGGACCCTTTCCACGCCCGATGATCGAGCCGGCGAGCACGGCCACGAGGAGCCCCAGACCCGCGCGGGCCGCGGTCATCTCCACGGCCTTGCCGGCGGCGCCGTAGGCGACCCATGTCGAGGCGAGCACGATCGGGTTCAGGATCGGCGCCGCGAGCATGAAGGCGATGCCGGCGGAGGGGCTCACCCCCCGCAGGATCAGCCGCCGTGCCACCGGCACGGAGCCGCACTCGCAGACGGGCATCGCGAACCCCGCCGCCGCGGCCGCGGGAACCTGAAGCGGCGTGGGCAGCCGCGACACGCGCGCGAAGGCGCGTGCGGGAACCCAGACCGCTATCGCCGCCGATGCTGCCGCACCGAGCAGGATGAACGGGAGCGCCTCGACGACGATCGAGGTGAAGATCACCCCGAAGGTCGCGAGCGTCTCGCTCTGGGCCACGCCGGCCGCGCGGGCCGCGATCACCGCCAGCACGGCGACCCAGAAGACCGCGCCGACAACCCAGAGCGGGATCACCCGGGCCGGCGCGGCGTGGGTGACCGCCGCGCGCTCCATGTCGGGCTAGCCCGACCCGCTGACCAGTGTCGACGAGGCGATCACAGCGCCGACTGCGAGCACGATGGTGAGTGCTCGAAGACGACGGGGAGTGAGCCAGCTAAAGCGGCGGCCGGCGACGAAGGCACGAAGGCCCGACGCCGTACCGACGGCAGCCATCGCGGTGCTCATGCACTGCGCGCACATGCCACGCGCAGTATGGCAATACGCGCGCTACTAGTCGTCGCCGCCGGAGCCGTCGCCGCTGGCGTTAAGGACGTTGAAGTGGCTGTCGAGGTGCACGTCGACCTGGCCGCCGTCGTCGCGCCTGACCTCGATCTCGTAATAGCCCTCTTCGTCCTGCAGCTCGGTGGCGATGACTCGGCCGCCGCCGACGTGGTCGATCGCGATCGCGCTGGCCTTGTCGAGCGCCGCTCCCGTGATCGGCTTGCCGGCGCCGTCGTCGCCCGTGCCGCCGTTGTCGTCACTGCCCGCCACCCCGGCGATCGCGGTGCCGCCCGCGCCCAACGCCACCACCGCCGCCCCGGCGATGATCCATTTCTTGTACCTGCTGTTCATGGCCCACATGATGACGCCGGGCAGATGAGATGAGGATGAGACCCAGCACAGCCGGTACGGAGAGGGTGGGTTCAACTCGGTGTGCAAACCGCTGCACCAAGCCGATCAGTCCGCGCCGATGTGGCGGCCGGTGTGGCGGATTCCGCGGGCCACTCGGCCGGCCTTCTGCCGCTCAAGCGCATCATCGCGGGCACGCGCCAAGCTCTCAGCGGCGGAGATGCGTGCGTCGTACGACACGCGGAGGCTGCTCCGTTCGCGGAGAAACAGCACTGTCAGGCTACGCGCCTCCTCCTCGTCCACAGCAGAGGCTCACGGCGATGCGGCCGGAGTGTCGAGTTCACGCG
>JBKPBS010000002.1:0-6638 GCA_046726915.1 Actinomycetota bacterium | reverse complement strand
CTCCTGCTGCTCGTGGCGGCGGCGGCCGCCGCGTGGGCGCTGACCGGCGACGAGGAGCAGAAGCCGCCGCCGCAGGCCAACGGGATTGCCGCCTTCGAGCCCGGCGGCCCTCAGCTCGCCTCGTTCACCGAGACGCCGAGGCGGCCCAGCAGCCTCGCCGTGGGCGAGGGATCCCTGTGGGCGCTCGGCCTCGATGGCAAGTCGGTCATGCGCGTCGATCCGGCCACGCGCAAGGTCGAGAAGCGGTTCAGGGTCGACGGAAACGCCACGGACATCGCCGCAGGCGCGGGCGCCGTCTGGTTGAAGGGTGAAGAGAAGCTGCGCCGCATGGATCCGCGCACGGGCGAGATCTCGAGCACGGCCAAGCTGCCCTTCGGCGAGTGGCCCGGCGATCTGCCGTTCCAGAACTGGGGCTATCCCCAGGTCGCCGTCGGCGCCGGTGCCGTCTGGGTCATCAACGACGACCGCACCGTGTCGCGCATCGACCCGACCACGGGCAGGCGCGTGGCGTGGATTCGGGTGAACGCCTCGACAATCGCGGCGGGGAGGGAGGGCGTCTGGTTCGTGGGCGGTGACGAGACGCGAGCCGTCACGCGCATCGACCTGCGGACCAACCGGCCGGGGCAGAGGATCCAGGTGGGGGCGCAGCATCTGTCCGCGGTCGCCGTCGGCGGCGGGCGGGTGTGGGCGACGGCGGAGGGCGATGGGCTCGTCTGGCGGATAGACCCGGGCCGCGACCCCGTCACGCGGACGATCGACGTTGGCGTCGGAGTGACCTTCCTGGCCTTTGGCGGCGGGGCGATCTGGACGGCGAACTACCGTGACGGCACGATCTCGCGCATCGACGTGAAGACGAACGAGGT
This sequence comes from Actinomycetota bacterium, assembly GCA_046726915.1. Classification (GTDB taxonomy): domain Bacteria; phylum Actinomycetota; class Thermoleophilia; order Solirubrobacterales; family Thermoleophilaceae; genus JACVRW01. The sequence goes on along the minus strand of JBKPBS010000002.1, from coordinate 5,775 downwards.
CGAATCATCGCCCGTCGGCGCGGTGCAGTCGCTGGCCGCGGGCGATCGTACCGCTTGGGTCAGCACGGCGGGCGCGACCTCGGCCGACGGCCTGCCCGAATCGTGCGGCAGCCTGATGGCCGGTGGCCGGGATCCCGACGTCCTGATCGCGTCGGACCTTCCGCTTCAGGGCGAATTCGGCGCTGCGCCCAAGGGGGCCGTCGCCGCGATCCAGCTCGTGCTGAAGCAGCACGGCTTCAGAGCGGGGCGCCACACGCTCGGCTACCGCTCGTGCGACGACTCGACCGCTCACGCGGGCACAGCCGACCGGCGCGCGTGCGCGGCGAACGCGAACGCCTACGGGCGCGCGGAGCGGCTTGTGGCTGTGATCGGCACCTTCACCTCCGACTGCGCGCAGGTCGAGGTCCCGATCCTCAACAGGGCGCCCGGCGGGCCGGTGGCGATGATCAGCCCGGCCAACACCTACCCGGGGTTGACCCGGCGCGGACTGCCGGCGCCCTGGGGCTATCGCGACGAGCCGAACGTCTTCTATCCGACCGGCACTCGCAACTACCTGCGAATCCCGCCGCTCGACGACACGCTGGGCACGGCGCAAGCCCTGCTCGCGAAGCAGCTCCGCCTGCGGTCGGTGTACATCCTCGACGACGGCTCGGTGTTCTGGAGGGGCTTGCTGATCGACCCGTTCCGCTATGCGGCGCGCCGGCTCGGGGTGCCGATCGCCGGCCAGGCGAGGTTCGACCAGGCTGCCGCCGGCTACGGTGACCTGCTGGACGACATCGAGCGCTCGGGCGCCGAGGGGGTCGTCCTGACGGGCGACCCGTTCGCGGGCGCGAGTCTGGTCCAGGCGCTCCGCGCGCGGTTCGGCAACCGCCTGAAGATCCTGGCCGGCTTCCACTACGGCGGGGCGCCAGTGGTGCTGGAGGAGACCGACGGGGCGGCCCGCGGGGTGTACGTGGCCACCTCGGACGTCTCGCGCACCGAGATCGGCCTGACCCGGAAGGGCAAACACTTCATGCAGGCGTACGGACCGGACGTCGAGCGTGGATACGTGCTCGAGGCCGCTCAGGCGACCGAGCTGGTGGTCCAGGCGATCGCGCGCTCCGACGGGACGCGCGCCTCGGTGCTGAAGGAGCTCAGTGCGAGCCGCGTGAAGGACGGCCTCCTGGGGAGCTTCCGCTTCGACCGAAACGGCGACCTCACGCCGGCCTCCGTGGCGATCATGCGCCTGACCGCGAAGGATCGTGTCCTGGACCGCGTGGTGGAGATCCCGCGGCGGCTGATCCGTTAGCGGCGTGCGCGGAGGCCGTTCGCGCGCAGCTTCTTCATCGTGTCGACGTCGACCTTGTCCGGCGCGCGTCCGCTCGTGCCGGGACCCTCGAAGAGCGCCGGAAGCTTCTCAAAGCTTGGCTCTGACAGGAACGCCGCACAGCCCTTCTTCCCGATCTCGCCCTCGCCCGGGATCGCGTGACGGTCGCGGTTCGAGCCGAGCGGGGTCAGTGAGTCGTTCACGTGGAGGCACTTCAGCCGGCGGATGCCGACCGTCTTCCTGAAGTGCTCGACGACCTCGGACAGCTTGTCTGCGGTCGTGATGTCGAACCCGGTGGCGAACATGTGGCACGAGTCGAGGCAGACGCCGATGCGCTTGTCGCCGCCCGCCAGGTCGATCAGCTCGCGCAGCTCTTCGAACGAGCGGCCGAGCGTGTTGCCGGCGCCGGCGGTGTTCTCGAGCAGCAGGCGGCACCCGTCCGACTCGGCGAGCGCGTGCTTCACCATTTCGCCCACGCGCGGCAGCGCCTCGTCGTGCGGCTCGCCCACCGTGGAGCCGGGGTGGAGGACCACGCCGTCGGCTCTGATCTCGTCTCCCATCCGCAGCGCGTGGATCAGCGAGTCGGCCGACTTCTTCCGCATGTCGCGGTCCTTGGTCGCCGGGTTGATCAGGTAGACCGCGTGGATCGTCACCGACTCGATCGTGCTCTTCTTCACGAGCGACAGGAACTCGGCCACGTCGTCGGACTTCCAGCGCGTCGGCCGCCACGCCCGCGGCGACTGGTTGAACACCTGCATCGCCTCGCAGCCGCGCTCGACGGCGCGCTCGTGCGCGGCCACGAGGCCGCCTGCCGTCGATACGTGGGCTCCAACTAGCATCGCTGCCGATGAGGGTACGTTTCGCGCCTTCTCCAACAGGCGTGCTGCACATCGGCGGCGCGAGGACGGCACTGTACAACTGGCTCCTCGCGCGCGGCTCGGGCGGCCAGTTCGTGCTGCGGATCGAGGACACGGACCGCGAACGCTCTACCCCCGAGAACGTCGAGCTCATCCTCGAGGCCCTCCGCTGGCTCGAGCTCGACTGGGACGAGGGGCCGGTCTCCCAGTGGGAGCGGCGCGGGCACCACACGGAGGCGGTGCAGCAGCTGCTCGAGTCGGGGCACGCCTACGAGGACGAGGGGGCGGTCCGCTTCCGCGTCCCGGAGGAGGGCGAGATCACCTTCCACGACGTCGTGCTGGGCGACGTGACCAACCCCTACTCGGCCATCAAGGACTTCGTCATCCAGCGCTCCGACGGCAGCCCGCTCTACAACCTCGCGGTCGCCGTGGACGACCGCGACATGGGCATCACCCACGTGGTCCGCGGCCAGGACCACGTGTCAAACACGCCGCGCCAGCTCATGATGCTTAGGGCGCTCGGAGCCGAGCCGCCGGTGTACGCGCACATCCCGCTGCTCCACGGGCCGGACGGCAAGAAACTGTCGAAGCGCCACGGGGCGGCGTCCGTTCAGGAGGTGCGAGACACCGGCTACCTCCCCGAGGCCGTGCGCAACTACATCGCGCTGCTCGGGTGGGGCTACGACGAGAGCACCACGTTCATGACGACCGCCGAGCTGGTGGAGCGGTTCGCGCTCGAGCGGGTGTCGAAGAACCCCGCGGTCTTCGACGAGCAGAAGCTCCGCTGGATGAACGGCCGCTACATGCGCGAGCTGCCCGTCGAGGACCTCCACCGCCGCCTCGAGGAGTTCTACGGCCGCGAGATCCCGCCCGCGATCGTCGAGATCTCGCGCGAGAAGATGCAGACGCTGGCCGACTTCTGGCCGCTCGCGGGCTCACTGGTGGAGCAGCCGCGTGACTTCGAGGACAAGGCGTGGACGCAGTGGGGGGTCACGACGAACTGGGACGACCTCGTCGAGGTGCTGGCCGGCATCCCTGAGCCCTTCGAGGTCGAGAACGTCGAGTCGGCGCTGCGACAGCATGTCGACCAGCTCGGGGTGAAACCGAAAGAGGTCTACCAGCCCATCCGGGTGGCGCTGACCGGCACGACGGTGTCACCCGGCATCTTCGAATCGCTCTGGGCGCTCGGTCGCAAGGAGTCGTTGTCAAGGGTGGAAAAGGCGCGCCAGAAAGCCAAAAACGCGGCCGCTTAGTCGATAGGTCTCAACCTTTCGTCCACCCCTGCCGATACCCGCTGTGACTGTGGAAGCCTCGCCCTCCATCAAGCAGGCCGCCGGCCAGGATTCGGCCGCGCGCCATAACGAAGGTCACGGCCGCCGGCTCACTGCTGCGTTCGAGGCACTCGAGGCTTTCCCGGCTCTTGCCGAGTCGCGCAACCGCGTCCTGCGCGTGGTGCGCGAGGACCGCTCCTCGGTGGGCGAGGTGGTCCAGGCAGTGGAGTCGGATGTCGCTCTCGTGATCACGGTGCTGCGGATCGCGAACCGCACGGCGCAGCGCAAGAAGGGCAAGATCGCAAGCATTCCGGAGGCCGTCGAGATCCTCACGCCCGAGGGCGTCGAGACGCTCGCCGCGCGCACCGCAACCTTCGACTTCTTCGAGCGCACGCCGGGGTGGGATCTCATGCCGGAGCGCTTCCGGCTCCACGCCGTGGCCACACAGGCGGCCGCCGACCGGCTCGCGCGCGAGATGGAGTACGACGACCGCGACCAGCTCCTCTGCTCGGCGCTTTTGCACGACGTCGGCAAGCTCGTCCTGACGCACGCGTATCCGGGCTACCCGTCGCAGATCCATGGCGCCGCCCGCACCCCCGAGGAGCGTCTCCACAAGGAGCGCCTCGAGCTGGGTGTGGACCACGCGCTCGTGGGCGGCGTGCTCGCCCGGCGCTGGGCGCTGCCGAACCGGCTCGCCACGGCAATCGAGCGCCACCACGCGGACGACGTCGATGGCGAGGCCGCGCTCGTCCGGCTCGCCGACATGCTGGCGCATTACGGCCACGCCCAGACCGTCAACCCGAAGCAGCTGCTCCAAGCGGCGCGCGCGTGCGGGCTCACCACCGAGCAGCTCCGCTCGGTCATGTACGAGCTGCCGCAGGGCACCGGTCAGGCGAAGCGCAACGTGGACCCGTGCCCCCTCTCCACGCGCGAGGTCGAGGTGCTGAAGCGGCTGGCCGAGGGCAAGGTCTACAAGCAGATCGCGCACGAGCTGGAGCTCTCCACCAGCACGGTGCGGACGCACCTCCACAACACCTACGCGAAGCTCGGCGCGGTTGACCGCGCGCAGGCGGTCCTGATCGCCACCGAGCGCGGCTGGATCTAGGAAGCGATCGCTGCCGCACCGGGCACGGCCCGGTGCCCCAGCTAGTGCGCCGCGGCCCGCAGCGGCGCCAGCACCAGCACGCGAGTACCGCGCTCCGACGACTCGATCTCGAGGCTGCCGTCCATCAGCTCCGCGCGCTCGCGCATGCTCGCGAGGCCGAGGTGACCGGGCTCTGCTGAAGTCAACGGCCGGTGGCCGTCGAAGCCCTGGCCATTGTCGGCCACGCGGAGCTCGATCTGGCGGCCGAGGGTCCGCAGCGAGAGCTCGACTCGGCTGGCCTCGGCATGGCGTCCGGCGTTGACGACCGCCTCCTGGGCGATCCGGAACAGGTCCCCGGCCATCTCGGGGGACAGCTCCACGCGCTCGATCGCCAGCCTCACCTCGAACCCGTAGCGCCGCTGCCACACCGGGAGGCACGCCTCGATCGCGGTGCCGAACGTGATCTCCCGGAACGCGTACGGGCCGAGCTCGACGATCTCGTCGCGGAGCGCGCGCACGTTGCGGCTCACCAGGTCGCGCGCCTCGTCGATGAGGCTGCCGACGTGCGTGTCGCCGCTCTCGCTGCGGGCCGCCGACAGGATCATGTCGAGGCCGATCAGCTCCTGCACCGGCCCATCGTGGATCGACTCGGCCACGCGCCGGCGCACCTCGCTCTCGGCCTGCATCGTGCGGCGCGACAGCCCGCGTGCCCGCAGCCGGGACGCCGACTCCGACGTTCGCAGGAGGCCCACCACCACCGAGGTGGCGAGCGACGACAGCAGGAATACCGCCTCGTAGAAGCCGAGCACGTCGGAGTCGACCGGCGCGTCGCCACGGATTGCGGAGCCCACGATCAGCGCGGTGGCGCCCGCCGCGGCGATGATGAGGCCGCGGCGCTCGCCCTGGAAGTGGGCGTGGGCCGCGATCATGAACAGGGCCGCCAGTCGGACGCCGCCGAGCGTGTCGGGCGCGGCCAGTTCGAGGGCCAGCAGTAGGGCGAAGTCGACCGCGGGGACGAGGGGATGGAGCGCGCGGTCCGGCTGCCGCCGAGCCGCGGCGAGCAGGGCGGCGGACCACAGCACGAACACGGCCAGCACCGCGGCGGCGCGACCCTCGTAGGGGAAGCCGACGATGACCACGGCAGCGAGCGCGACCACGGCCAGAGCGAGACGAGCCACCGCGAACACGACGATCGGCCCAGCCGACTCGATCGGGATGCGCCTCACCGGGCGACGCTCCTCGTCCGTGCGCCCAGCC
>JBKPBS010000001.1:0-12044 GCA_046726915.1 Actinomycetota bacterium | reverse complement strand
GGGGGACGGGTGCTCGTGGCGGACTTCCGACCGCCCACCACCCAGGTCGGCCGGCTCCTGTTGAAGAGTCACGTCATCAGTCCCGCGATGAGGACCAACCCCGTCCACCTGCTCGAGCCAATGGTTCGTGAGGCCGGCTTCCAGCAGATCCGCAGCGGCGACGTCAAGCCCTGGCTCCATTACGTGTACGCCGTGAAACAGGTCGCGCCATGAGCCGCGCGCTCCTGGGAGCCGGTCTCCTCGCGCAGCAGCAGCATGAGGCTCCGGCCGGAGCCCATCTCATCCTCGTGGCCGGGGTCGTCGTCACAGGCCTCGTGCTCTTCGGAGTGAGCCGGTGGCGGAGACGGCGCGACGCCGCGGCAGCTGAAGAGGATTCGACGTCGCTCCCTCACTCGCCGGAAAGCACACGTTCCGTCGAGGACGAGTGACCAGGATGCGCACGCGCTGGACGCTCATCGTCATCGCGGTCGCGGTGGCCGCAGCCGCCGGTCTCCTGTTGCTTACCGCCTGCAGCTCGTCAGGGTCGGACGACTCCGAGACGGCCGCGAGCGACCCGGAGCAGGCGGCACTCGACTTCGCGCAATGCATGCGTGACAACGGCGTGCCGAGCTTCCCCGATCCGGTCGCCAAGTCCGACGGAAGCTTCGGTTTCGAGCGTCCGCGGGGCGTGGCACGGCGCGCGCTCGACGACGCGCTCGAGAGCTGCGAGTCCGAGGCTCGGGCGGCCGGAGTCGACTCCATCACGGCAGACGATCCGGAGGCACAGGACACGTTGCTCAAGTTCTCCCGGTGCATGCGCGCCAACGGCGTACCCGAGTTCCCCGACCCCAAATCGGGCGGAAACGGCTCGCTGCGCAGCGTCTTCGGCGAGGTGGATCTCCAGTCGCCCCGGGTGCAGCGGGCGATGGAGAGCTGCGACTCCATCTTGAGCCGGCTCGGCGCCCCCTTCAGCGGAGGCAGCGGCTAATGGCAGCCACGCTCCGAGCGCGCTGGAAACTCGTCGTGTCGGTCGCCGTCGTCGCTGTGGCCGCGGGCGCCGTGATCCTCGCGCTGACCGCTTTCGACTCGTCCGGCTCCGAGACGGCCGCCAGCGGCACCGAGCAGGCGATGCTCGACTTCGCGGAGTGCATGCGCGACAACGGCGTGCCGAGCTTTCCCGACCCGGTCGCCAAGCCCGACGGCACCTTCGGCTTCGAGCGTCCGCGGGGGGTGCCGGACGCTGTGCTCGACGACGCGCTTGCGAGCTGCCGGGCCGAGCTGCAGGCGATCGGCGGCTCCGGCTCGGGCGAGGACGACACGGACGTCCAGGACGGGTTGCTCAAGCTGTCCCGCTGCATGCGCGAGAACGGCATCCCTGAGTTTCCTGATCCCGCGCCGGGGAGCGACTTGATCAGCGGCTTGCACGGGCTCTTCAGCAACTTCGATCTCCAGTCCCCACGGGTGGCGCGGGCGCTGGAGAGCTGCCAGCCGGTTTTGAACCAGATCCTGGCTCCCTTGCACGGAGGCAGCGGCTGATGCGCGGGATGCGCCCGCTCACGCTCGTTATCGTCGCGACCGGCGGCCTCGCTGCCGTGGTCGCGCTCGTCATCGTCGGCAATCGCCTCGACTCGGGCACGAGCGCCGGTGCAACTTCCGCTGCTCGCTCGACGGCCACCGTCGCTCGTCGCGACCTCGTTCAGCGCTCCACGGCCTCGGGCACTCTCGGCTACGCGGACGCGCGCGAGCTCGTCAACTCCCGCCAGGGGACGATCACGAGCCTGCCCGAAGAGGGCCGCGTCCTCTCCCCCGGCGCGGTCCTCTACCGCGTCGACGAGCGGCCGGTCGTCCTCCTGGCGGGTAGCAAGCCGGCGTGGCGGCCGCTTGCCGGGGGGGTGAGCGACGGGCGCGACGTCCGCCAGCTCGAGCAGAACCTGCGCGCGTTGGGCTACGACGACGAGCGTGCGCTCGCGATCGACGAGCACTTCAGCGCCGCGACCGCGGCTGCCGTCGAACGCTGGCAAGAAGATGTCGGGCTCGAGGAGACGGGTCGCATCGAGATCGGCGACGTCGTCTTCCTTCCCGGCGCGCGGCGAGTCGGAACGCTGGCGGTCTCACTCGGCGACCGCGCCCAGCCGGGACGGCCGGTCATGGCCACCTCCGCGATCATTCGGCTCGTCACGGCCGAGATCGACGCCAGTGACCAGCAGGACGTCGCGGTCGGAGACAAGGTCACGATCGACCTCCGGAACGGCACGACGACGACTGGCACGATCAGCGAAGTCGGCAAGGTCGCGTCCGCCGTCAAAGTCGACTCAGGCGGCCAGATGACCAGCGGCTCGACGACGTCGACGATCACCTTCGAGGTCCGACTTGACAAGCCGGCGCTTGCCGGCCGCCTCGACCAGGCGCCGGTCGACGTGGGCGTCACGAGCGAGCGGGCAAAGAACGCGCTCTCGGTTCCGGTGAGCGCGCTGCTTGCACTGCGTGGCGGCCGCTACGGCGTCGAGGTCGTGCGCGCGGGCACGACGAGCGTGGTCGAGGTTACGCCCGACGTCTACTCGGACGGCGGCTACGTCGAGATCAAGCGCGGGGCGGTCGAGGCCGGCGACGTCGTCGTCGTGCCCGCGTGAGCTCGACCTCCGCCGCGGCCGCGTCGAGCGACGCGCTCACCGCCGCCGCGCCTGCGCTCGAGCTGTGCGGTGTTCGCAAGAGCTATCCCGGCGGCGTCGAAGCGCTGCGCGGCGTCGATCTGACGATCGCGCAGGGGGAGCTGGTGGCGATCGCCGGTCCCTCCGGCTCGGGCAAGTCGACTTTGCTGCACATCGCCGGCACGCTCGAGCGACCGGGCGCGGGCGAAGTCTGGATCGACGGTCAGAACGCCGCCGAACTCACGGACGGCGAGCTTGCCTCCCTCCGTGCCTCCTCGATCGGCTTCGTCTTCCAGCAGTTCTTCCTGCTCGACGGGATGAGCGCGCTCGACAACGTCGCCAACGGCCTCCTCTACACGGGCACCGCGAACGGCGAGCGCATCCAGCTGGCACGCGAGCTGATGGAACGCGTCGGCCTCGCTCATCGCCTCACACACCAGCCGGCACAGCTCTCCGGCGGCGAGCGGCAGCGGGTCGCGATCGCGCGCGCCCTGCTCGGGCGCCCGGCGATCGTTTATGCCGACGAGCCGACCGGCAACCTCGACACCCACTCGGGCGCCGAGATCATCTCCCTGCTTCAGGAGCTGAACCGGGAGAAGACGACGATCGTCGTCATCACCCACGAAAGCAGTGTGGCCGCGGCGATGACCCGCCAGGTGACGATGCGGGACGGCCTGATCGCCGACGACAGCAGCGAGGCTCGCACGTAATGGCGCAGGCCAGCCGCCTGCTCCCCGCCGACGTCCTGCGCGTCGGTTCGATCGGGCTCCGAACTCGCCGCCTGCGGGGCGCCCTGTCGGCCGTCGGAATCGCGATCGGGATCGCCTCGATGGTCGCCGTGCTCGGCATCTCCCAGTCGAGCAAGTCCGACCTGCTGGCGCAGCTCGACAAGCTGGGAACGAATCTTCTCACGATCACGCCCGGCGAGTCGCTGCTCGGCGAGGCATCGACGCTGCCTCTCACCGCGCCGAGGATGGTCGCCCGCCTCGACCCGGTCGAGCAGGTTGCCACCGAACGCACGACGGACGCGACGGTGCGGCGCACGGACTACATCCCCCCGGCGCGGACGAACGGCATCAGCGTCCTCGCCGCCGACACCAACCTGCTCCACACCCTCAACGGAACCGTCGAGGAGGGGGTGTTCCTCAACGAGGCCAACAGCCGCTACCCGGCAATCGTGCTCGGCTCGGTCGCAGCCGAGCGGCTGGCGATCACGAGCCTGCAGGCCGGACCGATGGTCTACGTCGACGGGCGCTGGTTCAGCGTCGTCGGCATCCTCGACCCGCTCCCGCTCGCGCCCGACATCGACCGCGCCGGCCTCGTCGGCTATCCGATCGCCCAGGAGCTTCTCGGCGCCGCCGCCGACGCCACGGCGATCAACGTCCGCACCGACCCCGACACCATCGAGGACACGCGCACGCTGCTGCCGGCGACGGCCAACCCCGAGAACCCAGAGGAGGTGCAGGTCAGCCGTCCCTCCGACGTGATCGAGGCCCGCGCGGCGGCCGAGACCGCTTACACCTCGCTCTTCCTCGGCCTCGGCGCGGTCGCCCTGCTCGTCGGCGGGCTCGGGATCGCCAACGTCATGGTCATCTCCGTCCTAGAGCGACGCTCGGAGATCGGACTGCGGCGGGCGCTCGGAGCCGGCAAGCGCCACATCTCGATCCAGTTCCTGAGCGAGTCCCTGCTGCTCGCGACGCTCGGCGGCCTCGCCGGCGCCCTGATCGGCGTCCTTGTCACCACGGGCTACGCCGTCAGTCGTGGCTGGGCGATCAGCATCCCCGCCTACGCGCCCATCGGCGGACTCGTCGCAGCCCTCCTGATCGGTGGCGTCGCCGGCCTCTACCCAGCCGTACGAGCCGCCCGCCTCTCCCCCACGGAAGCATTGCGCACCGTCTGATGACCACTACGGCACTCCAGGCCCTCCGATGAACCGGACGTTGGTGAGCCTGTAACGCGACGTAGGGCCGTCGTCCTCGAGCGGATGCAGGACGTAGAGCACGGCGACCGTGTCGTGAGGTTGAAACGCCGCTCGGGCCGCGGCTAGACACTCGAAACGGCTGTAACGCCTCGTATCTTCGTGTCGCTCGCGAGTGCCGGTCCCACGACAGTGACGAGCGCGCACGGGTAGGCCGCGCACAGACGTGATCGACTCGGCCTGCTGGACCGTCCAGAGAGGGACATGCGCTTCGTTGCCGTCCCTGCAGCCGGCGCCCAAGCCCACGACAAGAGCCAGAACGACGGCGAAGCGACTTTGCACGGTTTCAGACATGCTCGGCCTCGCTTCAAGGATCGCTAAAGAAGGATTGATCGGGCCGCAACGATCGTTTCGCACGATCACGGAGTGAGATTTCGTCTCGGAATCTGCGTGGTGGCTGCCGCGACGATCCTCGTTGGCTCGACCAGCGGCTGGACGGCGACGGACCCGGCGCCGTTGCGGGGGACGCTCGTGTTCTCGTGCAGCGGCTGCCCGCAACAGCGGAGCGGGCCGAGCCTCTATCGAGTCGACGTTTCGGGCGAGGGCTTTCGCCGGATCGTGACGCCCGGTCTCGCGCCCTACGGGCCGCGGTGGTCGCCGAGCGGACGAAGGATCTCCCTCAGTTCGCGATTCACCGACATCTGGACAGTCGGTCCCGACGGGAGCCGCGCCCGTCGCCTGACGCACGCGTGCGTCGAGTGTGACTATCCGCCGGCGGCCTGGTCCCCGGACGGGAGGCGGCTCGTCTTCTCGCGCCGCGGAGCGCTCTTCACGATGAACTCCGACGGGACGCGGGAGCAGCGGGTCTTCAGCATCCGAAGACGCACCTACGGTGCCCCCGACTGGTCTCCCGACGGGAAGCGCATCGTCTTCGACGAGCACGGATCGCGCCTCTACGTCGTCCGCGCCGACGGCCGCGATCCTCGCCGGCTCGGCCGCCTTCAGGGCCGTTTCCCTCGCTGGTCGCCGAGCGGTAGGTGGATCGCATTCATCGGCTTTGCCGACGATGCCCCTGCGCTGATGATCGTCCGTCCTGACGGGACCCACGCCCGGTCCGTCGTACGAGACCCGACCATCGACATCAACTCGTCGCCGAGCTGGTCCCCCGACGGCCGGTACCTCGCGTTCACGGTGAAACACGAGTTCGATGACGGCGGGAGCAAGTACGACGGCCACGAGCTCATGGTCGCCGCGCTCGACGGTTCGGCTCCATGGCCGATTGTGATCCGCGAGCTGCCTCCCGACACCTACTCGGAGATCTACGGCGTCGACTGGACCCGCTAGCCGCTATTGCTCGATTCATCCAGAGACGAGGCCCAATGCGCAAGCGTGGCGTACTCGATCTCCCCCGACGGGGACCCCTCGCGCGCGCACGCGGCGCCCAGCCAGAAGCCGATGACTTCTGCGTTGCAGCCATGTCCTACTCACGGACGACGGAGACGCACCCCACGAAAGGGAGACCATGCACGCGGCACTCGTGAATTTGACCATCGATCCGGACCAGGCGCCGGCGGCAGCCACCGCACTCACGGATCACATCCTGCCAGCGATCCGTTCGGCTCACGGCTTCGTCGCGGGCTATTGGCTAGAGCCTGTCGATGGCCATGGCTTTTCGTTCGTCGTGTTCGAAACCGAGGAGCAAGCACGGCGATCAGCCCCGCCGGCCAGCAACTGGGATGCCCCCGGCGTCAGCATCAACGATGTCGACTTCCGGCGGGTTGCTGCCAGCGCTTAGAAATCGATCAGAATGACCGTCGAAGCCTGCTGAAGCAGACGAGGCAGCAGCCGCGTGCGAGGAAGGCTTCGTGGATCTCGGCGCGGCGGTCGTAGCGAACAAGCAGCCGCTTGAATCCCGGTCGCGTCGACCGGGAGGTGGTAGCGGGTCACTTCATTCCGCTTCGAGTTCTAAGGCCCCCGGCCGGTAGCCGACGACGTCGTCGGTGTCGATGACTCAACGCCCCTCCGTTTCCACATCGCCGATTTGGAGCACGACCTTGCCCCGCTTGCCAGGCATCTCAACCCGCTCGAACGCCCTGCGTGCGTTGGCAAGGGGATGAGGAAGCGCCTCACTCAATTGACTTTCCTACCTGGAAAGTCTACTCTTCACTTTCCGAGTAGGAAAGTAAAGGAGCGTGAGATGACGAACTCTCTTAGCGACGCAGAGGCCCGCCTGGCACTGAACGAGGTCGAGCGGGGGCGACAGCGGGTGATCGATCAGATCGGCATTCCGCGGTGGTACTGGTGGGGCCTCGCGGCCTGCTGGATCGTCCTCGGCTGGCTGAACGACGTCGCGAACGCCTGGGTGATCGCGGTTGCGACCGTCACCTTCGGCGCGGTCCACTCCGCCGTCTCGCAACGGCTGCTCGGGGGCCGGCGGCGCACGGTCGGCGTCAAGGTGCGCGCCGACGTGGCGGGGAGACGCGGCCCCGTGATCGTCTTTGGCTTCCTAGTCGCTCTCGCCGGCGTGACCATCGCAGCGGGGTTTGCAGCGTACGCGGACGGGGCCGAGCATCCGGGGACGATGGCGAGCGTGCTCGTGGCGGTGATGATCCTGCTGGGCGGTCCCCGCGTGATGGCCGCGATCCGTGCCAGGGCGCGCGGCGCAGCGGCACGATGAGGGAGGGCGACGGGTTCGATGAGCTGATCCATCCCGCGACGAGGTTGTCGATCGTGGCCCTTCTCGCCGCGGCTGACTGGGCCGAATTCGCGTTTGTCCGCGACGAGCTCGGGCTCTCCGACTCGGCGTTGTCGAAGCAGCTGTCGACCCTCGAGGAGGCCGGCTACGTCGCGATCGAGCGGCCGGTCAGCGAGCGACGCCGTCGCGTGCGTGCACGACTGACGCCTCTCGGCCGCGAACGTTTCTCCGGTCATGTCGCAGCACTCAGAGGGATCATCGCCGCGTCGACCGCAGAAACCTGACCAGCGGACGGGTTCTTCGAACGATGCCGGCGAGCGAGCCGTACGCCCGTGGTCGGAGGTTGGGGCGAGTCGCCATGCGCCTTAGGTCGAACACGAAGTTCGGCCTGGCGGCCGATGCGCGCGAGGTGACCGTGTCCGATCCTGTGCGCATGCAGACGATTGATTCCTCCGTGGCCGCGCCGATCGTGGTTGAGGGCCTGACGAAGCGCTACGGCACGGTGACGGCGGTCGAGGACCTGTCGTTCGTCGTGCGCGCGGGCGCCGTCACGGGCTTCCTGGGGCCCAACGGTGCCGGCAAGACGACCGCGCTCAAGGTGATCGTCGGGCTCGCCCGCCCGACCGCGGGCCGGGTCGTGATCGACGGGAGCCCGGTCGCGTCGGCGGCGGCAGACGCCCGCAGGCTCGGCGTCTACATCGAGCCATGCGGCGCCCATCCGGGTCGTTCGGGGCGGGATCACCTGCGCGCGCTCGCCGCCCTGGCCGGGCTCGCGCCGAGCCGCGTCGACGAGGTGCTCTCGATCGTGGGGCTCGACCAAGCAGCCGGCCGTCGGGTCGGGAAGTACTCGACCGGCATGCGCCAGCGGCTGGGGCTCGCTTCGGCCTTGCTCGGCGACCCGCAGATCCTGGTTCTGGACGAGCCCTTGAACGGCCTCGATCCGCAGGGGATCCGTTGGTTGCGTACGTTCCTGCGCCGGCGTGCAGCGAGCGGCGGGACGGTCCTGCTTTCGAGCCACGTCCTGAGCGAGGCCGCGCAGACGGTGGACGACGTCGTGGTGATCCACAAGGGCCGCCTCGTGCGCCAGGGATCGATCGCGGAGCTGGAGCGGCTCGGCCGCGGCGGAGTGCTTGTCAGCACCCCCACACGTGAGCGCCTCGCCGCGGCCGTGCAGGAGGCCGGCGGGCGGGTCGAGCTCGACGAGGAGAGCGGCCGGCTTCTGATCGAGGGGATGGAGGCCGCACAGGTCGGCGAGCTCGCGCACGAGGAGCGCGTCGTCTTGCACGAGCTGGCGCCGCGCGGCAGCTCGCTCGAGGAAGTGTTCTTCACCCTGACGGACGAGGAGGCAGCATGGGCGCGCTGATGAGAGGTGAGCTGATCAAGGTCGTAAGCACGCGCACCGTGTTCGGCTACGCGGCACTCGGCGCGGCGCTCGCGATCGCCAACGTCCTGATCATGACCCTGTCGAAGGACCTGGTCACCGTGGCGGACAAGCAGGAGGCCATCGCGGGCCTGCCGATGCTGCTCCTCCTCTTCGGGCTCGTCGGCGCTGCCGGCGAGTACCGTCATCGCACCGCCGCCCCGGCCGCGCTCGCGGCAGGCAGCCGCCGGCGGCTGCTGCTCGCGCGGTCCGGCGCTTACGCAGTCGCCGGCCTCGTGCTGGGGGTGCTGTCGACTGCGGTCTCGCTGGCACTGGGTCTCCCGCTCCTGAGCGGCGAGGGTGGTCCAAAGCTCGGCGCCGGTGAGGTCGACGCCGTGGCCGCCGGAAGCATCCTCGGCGCGGCGCTGTGCGCGATCATGGGCGTAGCCGCCGGCGCGCTCGTCCGCAACCAGGTCGCGGGCGTGGTCGGCGCGCTGATCCTGATGTTCGTCGCGACGCCGCTCGTCGTCATCTCGAGCGACATGGCGGGAGAGATGAGCCCGTTCGGCGCGGCGGTAGTGTTGGCCGGCGACCCGAATGCCGAGACCCTCACCTGGGCCGGGGCCGCATTGGTGCTGTCGGCCTGGACGGTGCCGCTGCTCATCGCGGCGATCGTGGTCGAGCGCCGGCGCGACTTGGCATGAGCGATCCAGCGCGTGAACGAGCCGATGAGCGCCGGCCGCGCGGCCGGCGCTCGCTCGTGTTCGACCTCGGGCTCGCGCTGCTCGCGACGGCGGCGGAGCTCGCGCAGGTGATTGGTGCTACGGGGATGCCGCAGGCGTCGGCGCTCGTGCTCGCGGTTGTCGCCGGCGGCGCGCTCGCCCTGCGTCGCAGCGCACCGCTCGCCGTGCTCGCGACGACAGTCGCCGCGACGGTGGCGATCGCGGCCCTCGGTGACGATCCGAGCGGAGTGGCGGCGGCGATCGCGCTCTACACGACCGCCGCCCTTTGCGACCTGCGGGTGTCGCTCGTGGCACTCGCACTGACAGCCGCGACCGGGGCGACGCTCTCGGCCGCCGTTGCGGAAGCGCCTGGCCGGGAGACCTCCGCGACGTCCGGCGCGATCATCGTCGTCGTACTCACGGTCGGTATCTGGGGGCTGGGTGCGTACGCGCAGACGCGGCGCCGCTACGTGCGCGAGCTCCAGGAGCGTGCGGCCGCCACCGAACGGGAGCGCGAGCAGCTGGGCCGAATCGCCGTCCACGAAGAACGGGCCTCGATCGCCCGCGAGCTGCACGACATCGTTGCCCACTCGGTGAGCGTCATGCTGGTCGGCGTGCGCGGTGCCCGCGACGTGTTACGTAGCGCACCCGAGAGTGCGGAGGAGACGCTCGCGCGCGTCGAGCGAAGCGGCGAGCAGAGCCTGTCCGAGCTGCGGCGCATCCTCGCGCTGCTGCGAGAGCCCGAGCAGACGGCGGAGTCCCGTCCCCAGCCCTCGCTCACCGAGCTGGACGAGCTCGTCGCGAGCTACCGCGCAGCCGGACTGCCGGTACGACTGGAGCTGATCGGTGAAGCGGTGCGGCTACCCAGCGGCGTCGAGCTCTCGGTCTATCGCATCGTGCAAGAGGCGTTGACGAACACGCTCAAGCACTCCGACGCCACCAACGTCACCGTCACGCTCGCCTTTCGGGACGCCCGCCTCGAGCTCGAGGTCGTCGACGACGGCGGGCCCGCGAGTCCCGGCGCGACAACCGCCGGACAGGGCCTCATCGGCATGCGCGAACGCGTCGCGCTGCTCGGCGGCGAGCTCAAGACCGGGCCGCGAAAGGGCGGCGGCTTTCGCGTCGCGGCACAACTGCCGCTCGGCGGTGACGCATGACTATCCGGCTCTTGATCGTCGACGACCAAGAGCTCGTCCGGACCGGCTTCCGCCTCTTCCTGGAGACGCAGGACGACCTCGAGGTCATCGGCGAGGCAAGCGACGGCGCCGAGGCGATCGAGCGCGCCCGAGAGTTGCGACCGGACGTCGTCCTGATGGACATCCGTATGCCCGGGATGGACGGGGTCGAAGCCACAGCACGACTGACCGGCGCTGGGATCGAGCTGCCGCCGCGCGTGCTCGTGCTGACGACCTTCGACCTCGACGAGTACGTCTTCGGCGCGCTCCGCGCCGGCGCGGCCGGCTTCCTGCTCAAGGATGCCCCGCGCGAGCGCCTGCTGGAGGCGATCCGCGTCGTCCACGGCGGCGAGGCACTGCTCTCCCCCTCGATCACGCGCCGGCTGATCGAGGACTTCGCCGCTCGCACGGATCCGCTCGAGCCGCCCACAGCCCTGCTCGAGCAGCTCACGCCGCGCGAGCGTGAGGTCCTCGTGCTCGTAGCCCGCGGACTATCCAACGCCGAGATCGCGGCGCGACTCGTGGTGACCGACGCGACCGTCAAGAGCCACGTCGGCAGGATCCTGATGAAGCTCGATCTCCGCGACCGGGTGCAAGCCGTCGTCTTCGCGTATGAGCACGGCATCGTCGCCGCCGGCGAATGCGGCTAAGCCGGCTCGAGACCGCGGGCTGTCCGCGCGCGATGGCGACTCGTCGAGCTGCCATCCGCCATTCATGGGTGATTTGCGGTGGCTAGTTATACCTGGTATACATACTCAGTATGCTGAACCTGAGGAGCCATTCATGAGCGTTCCACATGCCCTTCTTGCTCTGCTCAGCGAGGGGCCGAAGTACGGGCTGCGGCTACAGAACGAGTTCGAATCGCGGACGGGCGAGGTCTGGCCGCTCAACGTCGGGCAGGTCTACACGACGCTGCAGCGTCTTGAGCGGGACGGGCTCGTCGAGACCGATGGCGACGGAGAGCGGTCGCAGAAGCGATACAGGATCACCTCCGAAGGCGCGCGCGAGCTGACGGGCTGGCTGCGCACCCCGCCCGAACTCGTGCCGCCCCCGCGGGACGAGCTCGTGATCAAGGTGCTGATAGCGCTGCAGATCCCGGGGATCGACATCCACGAGCTCCTGCAGGTGCATCGCCGGCACGTGATCGAGGTCATGCAGCGCTACACGCGCATCAAGGCCGAGGCCGCGGAGGACGACGTGCCCCTGGCACTCGTCGCCGATGCCGAGCTCTTCCGACTCGAGTCGATCGTCCGCTGGCTCGACGCCGCCGACGTCCGCTTGCGGCAGCGGTCGCCCGTCGCACCTGCGTCGGCGGCCGATGTGCCGGTCGAAACACCACGCACCATGGAGGTCTCGCAATGACGAGCGCACTCGAACTACATCAGGTATCGAAGATCTACGGCTCAGGCCCGAGTGAGGTGCATGCGCTCACCGAGGTCGACCTCGCGGTCGAGCGCGGCGAGCTCGTGGCCGTAATGGGCCCGAGCGGGTCCGGCAAGAGCACGCTCCTGACGATCGCCGGCAGCCTCGAAGAGGCGTCGAGCGGC